>NZ_JAQGJL010000343.1 GCF_028290645.1 Devosia sp.
CGGCCCTGGAGAGCGCAAAGCAGGGCGGCGTCCTGGCCTTGTCGCAACGCTGCGGCGAGTACGAATCCGAGGGCTGGAAGATCCTGCGCAAGTGGGTGACGACGAACAGCGGATCGCGGGTCATGGCTTACAGGTGCGTTGGGCGGGTGAGCTGCTAATGAGCGAACTGGCGCTGCCACCCCCGTACTCCGCAGACACGCGGGCGAAGGGATGGCGCTTTGAATTGGACCTCGAGCGGATCAAGCAGTCCGACACCTGGGCGCTGGCTTCGGCCGACGTGCGCCCATGGCTGCTGATGCTGTGGTCTGAGTCGTGGGCGCAGGTGCCGTGCGGCTCACTGCCGGCAGACGATGAACTGATCGCTGCACGGATCGGCATGCCGCTGAAAGCGTTCGCCAAGGTGCGGGCGATGCTCATGCGCGGCTGGTGGTCGGCGAACGACGGCCGGCTCTACCACGATGTCATAGCCACGCGCGTGCTGTCGATGCTTGATTCCAAGCGCAAGGAATCCGATCGCAAGGCCGAGTACCGGCGTCGGATGGAGACGGAACGCGCAAGCAGTCCCGTAGTTGTCCCGCGGGACACATTAGGGACAGACGAAGGACACCCGCGTGACTCCACCGGGTGCGACGACACCAGTACCAGTACCAGTACCAGTACCGGAACCAGACGAAGAGAAGAAGAGAAGCCCGCACGCAAGCGTGCGTCCCCCCGAATTCAAATCGAATGCCCGGAAGGCGTTTCACCTCAGGTTTGGACCGACTGGCTGCAACTGCGCAAGGACAAGCGCGCCCCCGTGACGGAAACCGTGCTGGCCGAGGCGGTCAAGCAGGCGTCTATTGCCGGCCTGTCGCTAGAAAACTTCCTCCGCGTCTGGTGCTCTCGTGGCTCTCAAGGACTGGAGGCCTCGTGGCTCAAACCGAGCGAGCGAGGGGCGGCATTTGCCAAGCCTGAATTGGCAGTGACTGTGCCCAGCGCTGCCGACCTGAAGACCAAAGAACTTCTGCGACAACAGGCCGAACACGCCGCAGAGGTTGAGCGCCAGCGCTTAGCCCGTATCGCTGCAAAAACCAAGGAAGCCGCATGACCCAAGCCGAAGCCCGAACCCTCCTGACGGCAGCCAAAGCCGGCCTGGACGTGACCCGCAACAGCATCACCCGCGCGCTGATCCTGACTGGCGACCTAACGCCATTCGGACGCCGGCAGATCAACCGGCTTGACCAGAAGGAGCGCCAGAGCGCCTACCGCGGCAAGTCGCAGGGGTTGGCATCGTGAGCGCCGAAAGATCGCAGTGGTTTCCGGGGAGCCAGGACCCATGGGAGCCGGGAATCTACGAGTTTAGGCACTATGACCATTCGTTTAGTTACCCATTCCATAGGTGGAATGGTAAGCAATGGGGCGCTGCGCCAAACGCATCGCCTGAAGGGGCGGCTCGCGCCCGGTTTACGGCGGCCTACGGATGGTATGCCAACCTCCTCCGCAATTGCCTGTGGCGAGGCCTTGCCTCCCAACCCTCAACACCCACCAGCAAGGGGAGGGCGGGATGAGCCCGGTCGTCATCGGAAACGCGACGCTGTACCTTGGCGACTGCCTGGAAATTCTGCCAGCGCTATCAAAGGTCGATGCGGTCATCACAGACCCACCGTACGGAATCAACGCAGCAAGGACGCGAAACAGCGCTAAAGACGGCTGGGTGGACTACGGCTGCGACGGATGGGACAAGGAGCGGCCAGGACGCGAGATTTTCGACGCGATGCTGTTAGCCGCAAAGCTGCAGATTATTTGGGGCGGTAACTACTTCACCGACTACCTTCCGCCAACCCGGCAGTGGTTGTCATGGGACAAGGGGCAAGACGGCTTCTCGCTCGCGGATTTCGAGCTTGCGTGGTCGAGCCAGGACAAGGCTAGCCGGCGCATTCACTACACGCGCAGGTTGGCACTGAAGGAGGGCAAGGAGCACCCCACGCAAAAGCCGGTCGCAGTTATGCGATGGTGCATCGAACAAGCTGGGCGGCCAACCGTAATCTGCGACCCATTCATGGGTTCTGGGACTACCGGCGTTGCAGCAGCCGGACTTGGTTGCATCTTCATCGGCATCGAACGTGAACCAAAGTATTTCGACATTGCCTGCCGTCGCATCGAGGAGGCGCAGAAGCAAGTCGCGCTGTTCCCGCATGAGCCTCCCTCTCCCCAGCCCGAACAAATGGTGATTGCATGACCGTCCGCCTCTGTCCTGCCTGCTCCAAATATCAGCGCCCCGTGGGCTGGTTTTGGAGCCTAGGCCAGTACGTCTGCCGTCCGTGCATTCAGGCGAAGGGGGTGGCGTCATGAAAGGCGGAGTGCGAATCGGCATCAAGAACGGAGCCGGGATTGAGCAGCGCGTGATGGCCTTCTACCGCGCCAACCCTGGCGAAGAACTGACCCTTAGCGACTTGGTGACCAAGTTCGGTGTGGGCAGCACGAAGTCGGCAACGAATGTGGTGTGTCGGCTGAAGGCTGCGGGGCTGGTTGAGCGGGCCTGTGTGATCCGTGCGACGGCGCTTGCGATGAAGGGCGGGGCGTGACCAAGCAGACCGTGATCCTGGCCGGCGAACTGCAGCGCAAGACAGCCATGCGCTATGTGGCTGAGGCACCTATCGGCTATCGGGTCGAAATCAAGGAGCCGAAGCGCACAGACGGGCAGAACGAGCGCTTCCACGCAATCTGCGGCGACATTGCCAAGAGCGGCCTGCCGTGGGCTGGGAAGCCGCGCTCGGCCGTGCAGTGGAAGGTGCTGCTGGTCAGCGGGCACGCGAAGGCGACCGGCGAAGAGTTCGACATGGTGCCCGGCCTGGAAGGCGAGTTCATCAACCTGCGCGAATCTACGGCCCTGATGAGCGTGCGACGGGGATCGAGCCTTATCGAGTACGCCACTGCCTTCGCGCAAATGAACAACGTGCTGCTGTGGGCGGCCGAGGAGGAGCACGCATGACGCCATATCTTATGAAGTATTGCTGTGAGATATGCGATTTCCATGCAGCTGATACCGATCTGCTGCGCGCTCCAAACCCCTTTGATCCTGATGACGAACTTATCGGATGCCCCGGTTGCAAGAGCGCGGGAACCATGTTGTTGGCCTGCGACGAGCCTGGCTGCTGGCGATGCACGACATGCGGGACGCCGATTCCTGGCGGCTATCGAAGAACTTGCAGCGAACACGGCCCGAAATGAACCGTCATCCGCTCCGGCTTGAGCGGCACTAAAGGACTGACATGACAGAAGAACAACAACTTGCGCTGCAAAAGGCACTTCCCAAGCCGGCGTATGACCTCGTGACAGCCGCGCTGGTTGCTTACGGCTACAACGCGGACGGCGCTCAGTTCCTGCTGCATTTGTTGAACGAGGAAGGCCGTTACCTTGCAAAGCAGGGGCACTGGTGGTTCGACATCTTCCTGAACGACTACCAGCAACCAGAGCATCCGACGATGTTTATGGATCTACGGTCGTCTCGGATGAATGTCGCGAAAGTCCCGATCACGCCGGAGAACTTTTCGGAAGTTGTCGCCATGCTCAATGAAGCTCCGGCCGAGCCGACGCAGCACTGATGCTCCAACCCGCCACGCCCAAGCCCGAAGCCGTCGTGCTGACGATTCCCCTGCGAACAGTCTCTGGGCTGAACGCACGGGAGCACTGGCGCGCGCGGGCCAAGCGTGTCGAGGCTGAGCGCTTCGCGGTACGAGTGGCGATCGTCCAGCGTTTTGGGGTGCGCATCGCCGACGCGCCGAAACCGCCGTGCGTGGTGAAGCTGACGCGCATCGGACCGACAAATGGCCTGGACCCCTTCGACAACCTGCCCAGCAGCCTTAAGGGGTGCGTGGACGAGATTTCCAACTGGCTCGGGGTGAACGACCGCAAGAGCGATCTGGTGCAGTACGAATGTGGCCAGGAGCGCGGCAAGGAATGGGCGGTTCGGGTGGAGATCACGGCATGACCTTCAAGCGCCCACCACCGCGCCCGGCCAAACAGTGGACGGCGGACGAGCTACCAACACCGCGCGCAGCCGTTCTCTATGCGCCGATTTCGAATCTAACGCGCGAGCAATTCGAGCGCATGTATCCAGGGAAGCCCGAGCTGAAGACGCCAGACCGCAAAAGCACAGCCATCCGCGAATCAGCCCGAGGCGAGGAATGCACGGTGCGGATCGTCGGTGCTTGCACGCACGACGACGCCATGACGATATGGAGCCACGCACCTTTCAAGTCGGCGGACAAGGGCGGAAGCATCAAGAGCCTCGACCTGTGCGGCGCCTACTGCTGCACAGCCTGCGATGCCGTGATCGACGGGCAACGGCCAATGCCGCCAGGCGCCTCGCGGACCTCTGTGATGAACGATTGGTTCCACGGGCATATGCGCTCGCTGGTGAAACTTCGACAAAAGGGACTCGCGTGAAGCCAGAACACTCCGCAATCCTCGATGACCTGCTGAGCCGTTGGCACAACTGGCAGCATGCCGAGCGGGGTGGTCGTGGGTACGCGCCCAAGGCCGCAGGATTCGAGCAGTACCGGGCAAGTCGCCAGTACGACGATGCCAATGGCGCGCTCGATACCGACCTGGATGCGCTCCGGTCGGCCGCCGTGGATTTTCTTGCCCAGCAGATGCAAGACCCGCACCGCGCCGCGATCTACATGGATGCGCGCAACCTCTGCACCGGCCTGAGCGTCTGGAACAGCCCAAGACTCCCGCCCGAGCCTGAGATGCGGGAAATGATCGTGCGGGAGGCTCGCGCCATGCTCTGCAAGAAACTTGTTGACGCGGGGGTGATTTGATGTCACGATTCAGCCCGTGAGGACAAGTGCCTCCAAAAATCAGCCGCTAGCAGCAATGCTCAGCGGCTTTTTTGCGTTCGCGCGGGCCGCGCCGGACAGACGGCCCCAAATATTGATCGAGGCGTGGAAAGCAGACACGCGGATACCCGGGGCGGTCTTTGTGCTCAGCGCCCCTTTCGTGGTTCCGTAAAACCGGCACGAAGTGCAAGCACATAAGCCGGCGTAGCGCCCGGCCGATCATCTTTCCCCACCGCAGCCGGGAGGCAGCAGAGGCAATCTCCGGCCGCGTTCGGTGGAAGCCCGGACATCTATTCAAGGATCAGACATGAGCTTTCGCGCGTGGCTGTTTCACCCCATCACCAAGAGACTGGACAAGATCATGAGCGCCATCGACAACCTCAACGCAGCGGTGAACGACCTTTCGGCGGAAGTCGATGTGGTTACCAATGCGATCTCCAACCTGAAGGCCCAGATTGCCGCTGCGGGCGCTGACCCAGTTGCGATCGATGCTGCCTCTGCCACCCTGGCTTCGCTGAAGACCAAGCTGGCTAACGCCATCGCGTGATCGCCATGACCCTGCGCGAATCCATCCAGGCTGACATCAACGCAGCCCGGGCCAACATCGACGCATGGACGGCCCAACTCGCCAGCACCGACCAAACGGTCGGGATGATGCTGTCGGCTGACGTGGCGACGCTGAAGGCGTTTTGGGCGCAGTTCGCGGCCAAGCTGACGGCATCGTGAAGCCAACCTATACCGAACAACTGCGGGCGGCTGTCCACGAAGCGGCCTACCAGGCGGCGCTCCAAGTCGTTCGTGACAGAGCGTTGATGCCAGATGCCGTGCTGCTTGCCGCGCTGGCATCAGCCAAAGGCGAGCTAGCCCGCGCCACCCAATCCTGAAACAACTGCGGACACGGCTGAAAGGCCACCCGTGATGCCATGCAAACAACCGAGTTCGCACGTTTTAACGCCATGTGCGGAGAAGGCGTGTGGTTGGTCAACGCCGATCGCGTCAACCTAGACGATTTCATTCACGCTTCCCGTGTAGACGGCGGCGTCGTTCGCTTTCATGGCGACGGCGACATCGGTCAGTTGGTCAGGTTTGTGTCCGGTGGCCCGATGCCTGTAGAGGGCATCGCCGGCTGGATCAGCGAGGACGTGTGATGGGGGCCGCGGCATTCAAAAAGGGACAGAAACCCGGTCCCGGCCGACCCAAAGGTGTGCCCAACAAGACCACCCAGACCGCCAAGGAAGCGATTGCGCTGGCTGCTGAGGGGCTGGGCGGCACTCAACGGCTGATCGCCTGGGCGCAGGAAGACCCGGCCAACGAGCGCGCCTTCTGGGCAACGATCTACCCGAAGCTCATCCCGGTGCAGGTTGCGGGTGATCCTGACAACCCGCTGCTGCACAGCATCACGGTGACGTTCGGATGAAGCCGCGAATCCGGCAGATGTGGCCGGGCCGGTGGCGCTGTTGCGCGGTGAGTCGGGTCCATGTCGGCTTCATCAACTGCTACGACGCAGAAACGCCCGAGGCCGCCTACAAGGGGTGGTTTCTGAAGTGTGGTGGCTGATACCGAAGCCCGGTTCCCGGCAAAGCTGAAGTTCCTATTCAAACCTGCCCGCTACAAGGTAGCCAGGGGAGGGCGCGGCTCCGGGAAGTCATGGGGCTTTGCCAGAGCACTCCTGATTCGCGGCGCCAGTGAGCCGATCCGCGTACTGTGTACCCGAGAGGTGCAGAAGTCGATTCAGCAGTCGGTCCACCAGCTGCTGGCCGATCAGGTCGCGTCGCTCGGCCTGAGCAGCTTCTACACAGTGCTGCAGGGCGAGATCAGGGGGAAGAACGGATCGCAGTTCTTCTTTGGCGGACTGAGCGACCAGACGGCTGAGACGCTGAAGTCGTTCGAGGGCGTTGATGTGTGCTGGTGCGAGGAAGCCCAGGCCATCAGCAAGCGCAGCTGGAACATCCTCATTCCGACCATCCGCAAGCCGGGGTCCGAGATCTGGATCAGCTTCAACCCCGAGCTAGAGAGCGACGAGACATACGACAGGTTCGTGCTGAAGCCGCCTCCCGACTGTGTGTCGGTCGAGATGAACTACAGCGACAACCCGTACTTCCCGGATGTGCTGGAGGCCGAGCGGAAGCACGCTGAGGCCACGATGAAGCGCGACGACTACGCGCACATCTGGGAGGGCAAGTGCAAGCCTGCCGTCGAAGGCGCGATCTACTTCGACCAGATGGCAGTGGCTGGCCCACGCATAGGGAACTGCCCGCACGACCCGCTGCTGAAGATGCACGCGATCTGGGATCTGGGCTTCAACGATTCGATGTCGATCATTCTGGCGCAGAAGGTCAGCAGCGAAATCCGCATCGTTCACTACATCGAGGGCTCGCAGCGCACCCTGGCCGACTACAGCGCCGAACTGAAGGCGCTGAGGCTGGACGACCAGCCGATCAACTGGGGCCATCACTACCTGCCCCACGACGGATTCGCCAAGCGCCACCAGACCGGCAAGCACGACGCCGAGGTGTTGGGCGGGTTTGGATGGAGCGTGCAGCGAACGCCAATGATGGACATCGAAGCCGGCATCAAGCGGGCTCGGGATGTGTTCAACCGCGTCTACTTCAACAAAGAACGCGCGGGCAGGTTGATCGAGTGCTTGAAGCGGTATCGCCGAGCCATCAACCAGACGACCAACGAACCCGGCCATCCGGTTCACGACGAATTCAGCCACGGCGCAGACGCTTTCCGCTACATGGCGGTGTGCAGCGACCAGCTCAGTAACGACGAATGGGGCGGAAGCCTCAACTACAAGCGATTGGTGACCACATAGCATGGCTGAGAAGATGACCGAGGACCAGCTGCTAGCGCTGACTGACCTCGAAATCCGCAATGCTGTTGGCGCCTACGGTGGCCGTCTGTCCGAGCAGCGCAGGAAGGCCGAGTATTACTACCTCGGCGAGGCCAAGGGCGACCTTTCCCCGCCTGAGGTAGAGGGCCGCTCAACGGTCGTTGACACCTACGTGCGCAACACCATCGAGGCCATGCTGCCTCAGCTGATGGAGAAGTTCACGGGCGGTGAGCATGTGGTCGAGTTCGAGCCCCAGCTTCCAGGCCCGGACGAGGACCGAGCCAAGAACGCCACCGAGTACCTGAACTACCTGTTCTGGAAGAAGAACCGGGGTCACACCGTCGCCGAGACCTGGATGCGCGACGCACTCCTGCAGAAGAACGGCATCATCAAAGTGTGGTGGGACACCCGCACCGAAGAGACGAAGGAAGAGTACAAGGGGCTGAGCCAGGTCGAATTGGCCCAGATCCTCGACGATGAGGAAGTTGAGCCGACCGAGCAGAAGACCTATCCCGACGAGGACGACGCCAAGCAGCGCCAGGAGGCCATCCAGCACCTCACGCAGCAGCTGCAGCAGGCGGCAATGCAGCCGCCCCCTCCTCAGCAGCCGCCACAGCCAGGCCAGCCGCCGCAGCAGCCACCCCCCAGCCCGGCCCAGCAGATCCAGGCGCAGATCCAGCACATCCAGAGCCAGCCCCCGGTGATGCTGTACGACATCACCTGCAAGCGCAGCAAGAAGGGCGGCAAGCTCAGCATCGAGAACGTCCCGCCCGAGGAGTTCCTGATCGGCCGCAAGGCCAAGTCGATTGCCACTGCCACGTTCTGCGGCCACAAGGTGCGGCGCAGCATCAGCGAGCTTCGCTCGATGGGCTATCCCGAGGATGTCCTAACGAACCTGTCAGGCGACGACGGCGCAGCAGCGTTCAACGGTGAAGCGGTCGAACGTGCGTCCTATGACGACGAGATGGCTTACCTAGACCTGGAGGGCAACAACACCTCCGACGAGTCGCAGCGCCAGGTCTGGGTGACCGAGTGCTACGTCCGGTGCGACTGGGACGGTGACGGCATCAGCGAGCTTCGCAAGGTCACGCGCTGCGGCAACAAGATCCTCGACAACGAGGAAGTCGATGTGGCCCCGTTCGCCGACATCGTCTGCGTTCGCCAGCCGCACAAGTTCGCCGGCCTGTCGATCGCCGACCTCGGCATGCAGACCCAGAAGCTCAAGACCGGGCTGCTGCGGTCGATGCAAGACAACCAGAACCTGCAGACCAACGGGCGCTACTTCGCTGTTGACGGGCAGGTGAACCTCGACGACCTGCTGACATCGCGTCCAGGCGGTGTGGTGCGCATCAAGTCGCAGGGCGCTGTCGGTGCCCTCGACCAGGCCCGAGGTGATCTGGCCGGCGCGATGAGCTTGCTGGAGTACACCGAGCAATTCGGCGAAGCCGCTACCGGCTGGACCCGCAACAGCCAAGGCAATGCTGCCGGCCCGCTGATGTCCGGCACGGCCACAGGCGCCAACATCGTTGCGGCCAAGGACGATATGCGGGTGGACCTGATCGCCCGCAACTTCGCCGAGGGCTTTGTGGAAATGTTCCGCCTGATGCTCAAACTGGTTTGCCAGCATCAGGACAAGAAGACCGAGATCCGGCTGAACGGATCGTGGGTTGACATGGACCCGCGCGAGTGGCGCAACCAGTTCGATGTGAACATCAATGTTGGGCTGGGTGCAGGGACCAAAGACCAGAAGATGCAGTTCCTGCAGGCGATCATCCAGCAGCAGGAGAAGGTGCATGCGGTCGGTGCCGCCTCACCCGCGAACATTTACAACGCCAGTGCCGAGCTAGCCAAGCTGGCTGGCCAGAAGAACGCCGACAAGTTCTTTAGCGACCCCGCCAAGCAGCCCAAGCAGCCTCCGAAGCCTGACCCCGAGGCGATCAAAGCCCAGGGAGCCCAGCAGCTTGCGCAGACCAATGGTCAGGTGCAGATGCAGATCGAGCAGGGCAAGGGCCAGGTGACCATGCAGGTTGAGAGCGCAAAGCTCCAGGCTCAGATGCAACTGGAGCAGCACAAGGCGGAATTGCAGGCTCAGGTAGATCAGTCCGAGCAGCAGGCGCAGCAAGCTCAAACGACCATGCAGCAGCAGATCGACGCTCAGCTGCAGCGCGAGAAGGCACAGCAGGACTTACAGCTGGAGCAGCAGCGCATGCAGCACGAGCGCGAAATGAAGGCGATGGAGCTGCAGGCCGAGGGCATAGAACGCGAGAGAGACCGTGCAACCAAGGTGCTGATCGCCCAGATCATGGCGAAACAGTCAGGCGACAACGCCATGCTGGCAGCCGAGTCGAAGGCTGACACGGTGGCTGCAGAGTGACGCCAGAGCAAGAGCTGTACCGCGCCAACCGCGCCAAGGAAGTCCTCGACAACGAGATCTACATCGAGGCTTTCGCAGCCATCGAACAGGAGCTGACAGACCAATGGAAATCTTCACCGGCAAGAGACGCGGAAGGCCGCGAAAAGCTGTGGCTGATGCAGGCGCTGCTGGGCAAGATCAAAGTGTCCTTGGAGGCAACGATGGCCTCGGGCACGGTGGCGAAGGACCAGCTGAGGCACAAACAGACGCTGATCGAGAACGCGACCAGCTGGCTGCAATCGCGCTGAAACGGCGCCGCATCGCGCGGATGTGCATGCTGGTGAACATGACGATTTGAACGCTGATTGGCCGTCTGCCAATCGAACCGCGAACGCCGAGAGGCGCCGCCAGCCGAGAGAAATGCTCGGTTGTTGACTGGAGTTAGCGAATGAGTACAGACACTCCCTCCGGGGAATCTGGCGACCTGAGCATTGACGGCGCCTCCGCAGCTTTCGCTGCACTGATGGAGCCGATCGAGGCCCAGGACGATGCTCCTCAGGTTGATACCGAGATCGATCCTCCCAAGGAGGAAGATAAAGAGAAAAAGCCCGAGCCGAATGCGGCCGAGGAAGGCGATGACGCACCGATCACCGTGATGGTGGACGGCAAGCCGGTCACGCTGACCAAGGCCGAGATCGCAGAGGCTCACAAGAACGGCCTACGTCAAAGCGATTACACGCAGAAGACGATGGCCCTTGCCGAGCAACGCAAGACGGCGGAAGCCGAGACGGCGAAGGCTCAACAGGAGCGCGGTGTCTACGCGCACAACCTGACCAAGATGGCCGCGCAACTTGAAGGCGCGTTACAGCAGCAAGCACAAATCGACTGGAACGCTCTGCTTGAGCAAAACCCCGTTGAGTTCCTGAAGCAAAAGCATCTCTTTGACCAGAGACAAGCCGCACTTCAGCAGAACCAGCAGGAGCAAACCAAGGTACAGCAGCAGTTCCAGACCGAAGCCATCATCGCAAGGCAATCCCGACTGTCTGAGCAGCAGCACGAACTACTTGCCAAGCTGCCCGACTGGAAGGATGAGGCGAAGGCGGATACGGAACAGAAGGCGATCAAGGAGTTCCTGAAATCCAGGGGCTACCGCGGCGCCGAACTCAACATCGACGACCACCGAGCGGTGCTTCTCGCGCGTGACGCGATGATGTACCACGAGATGATGGACAAGGCGAAAGCCGCAACTAAACGGGTCCAAAACGTACCTACCAAGGTCGAACGACCCGGCGTGTCCCGAGAGACCAGCCCACTGGATGGCCGCACTGCAGCGATGCAGCGCCAGCAGAAGACTGGAAGCATCGAAGACACCTCCAAGCTGTTCGCCTCGCTCATCTAAACCCTTAACGCTGAGAAGCGCTGGAAACCCAAATGTCTGCACCTACTGGAACCTATATCACGACCGCCGCAATCGGCAATCGTGAAGACCTCACCGACATGATCACCCGGATCACGCCGACCGAAACGCCCTTCATGAGCATGATCGGCAAGTCCAAAGCCACGAACACCCTGCACGAGTGGCAAACCCAGGATCTGGCCTCGCCCGCGGCGAATGCACAGGCTGAAGGCGACGACGCAACGGCCAAGACGATCACCCCGACCGTCCGCCTCAACAACCGTACCCAGATCAGCACGAAGACCGTCATCGTGTCGGGTTCGCAGCAAGCCGCCAACTCGGCGGGCCGCAAGGACGAGATGGGCTATCAGCTCACCCTGGCCTCGCTCGAACTGCGGAAGGATATGGAGCTTGGCCTGACGCAAAACGCGGTCAGCGCCACGTCTCCGCGTCAATCGCGCGGCCTGATCGGCTGGATCGTGGACAACGTAGATGCGGCCACCGCGGGCACTGCCTACGTGCCGGCGAGCTACACGGCCAACACCGCCCAGACGGACGGAACGCAGATCGCGTTTACCGAAGCGCGCATGAAGAATGCGATCCAGAAGTGCTACACCGCAGGCGGCCACCCGACCACTGTGATGCTGCCGCCGCTGGCGAAGCAAACGTTCTCGACCTTCACTGGCAACTCCACCCGTTTCGACAAGGGCGAGGATGCGAAGCTGTTCGCTTCGGTGGATGTGTACGTGAGCGACTTCGGCGAGTTGAAGGCGGTTCCGAACCGCGTCCAGCGCACCCGCGACGTGTTCCTGCTCCAGCCGGACAAGTGGGCGATGGCGTACTACCGCCCGTTCTCGCAGAAGCCGCTCTCCGAAAGCGGCGACAGCGAGAAGCGCATGTTGGTGGTCGAGTACACGCTGGAATGCCGTGCACCGAAGGCTAACGCGGCCTGCTACGACAACCTGTAAGCCACACGGGCCGGGGTAACTCCCGGCCCTCTCAATTTCTCTTAACGCCGAGAGGCGCTGGGGTTCTACATGGCTCATCAAGCCGATAGCTGCGTGACCGTCACTGCGGCAGGGGCGCAGCTTGCGTCTGGCGCGTCGAGTGCGTCTGCCAATCTGCCGCTCACCTCGGCCGGCACCATCCCAACCAAGATCCGCGTTGCTGCCAGTGCTGCCGCGTGCATCCGTTTGGGTGTTACCGGTGTCGCTGCCACGAATGCCGACACGATGGTCCAACCTGGCGATGCGCTCCTGCTGCGCGTGCCGGTGGGCTACACCAAGTTCGCGGTGATTCAGCTGTCGGCTGCTGGCATTGTCCAAGTCTCGCCGACCGAGGACTGCTGAGCATGAAGCGCACGGTGGTGCAGGTCGAGGACGGCAAGCTCATCACGGGCACGGTGCAGGACTGCACGCCGATCCTCGAAGACGCACGCGCACGGCAGAACGCCGGGTTCGTCGGCACCTCGGAATTGAAACATGCGGCCCGCCTGCCCGATGTGGTGATAGAGCGCTACTGCAACCAGACCGGCGTTGCCTATGACGAACTGTGGACCAACCCGGTTCATTTCCGGCGCATGTTGAGCGACCCTGACCTGTCGGGCTTCCGTATTTGGACCGGGCGTGTCGCGTGATCACCGACTACACCTCTCTGCAGGCGGAAATCGCGAGCTGGATTCACCGCTCCGACCTCTCGGCATCGATCCCGACGTTCATTTCGATGGCCGAAGCCAAGATGAACGGCGACCTCGAAAGCCGTTCGATGGAGGTCCGCGTCACGCTGGTGTGCAACCCGGACGGGACGTTGAACGCCAGGCTGGTGACGCTCCCGAACGATGTGCTTGAAATGCGCCGCTTGCTGCTGATGAACGAGCCGGCCGTGGTGCTCGAATACAAGTCGCCTGATCAACTTGTGGCGGACAACGGATTCCAGCTGTCGCCGGGCTGCCCGCTTGACTTCACTGTCATCGCGAATTCGATCGAGCTGTCGCCGCCACCGGACAAAGCCTATCCGCTTGAGCTTGTCTACAAGCAACGCCTGCCCGTTCTCAGCGGCACCAACACGACGAATTGGGCGCTCCTGCAAAACCCCAACCTGTACCTGTTCGGGGCCTTGCTGGCCTCTGTCCCCTTCACCAAGAACACCACCGACGCTCCGACATTTGCCGCCGAGTACCAGAAGGCGGTCGAGACGGTGAACCTGATCGACTGGTATTCCGGCTCCACCATGCGGGTGCGCGCACGATGACCATCCAGACGATTCCAGCGGCTGGTCAGTTCGGTTTTGTGGCCGACGCGACGCCGCAGGAGTTGCCGCCGAATGCCTGGAGCAACGCGCAGAACATGCGCTTTCGGGATGGCTATGCAGAGCGCTTCCGCGGTTCGTCGCAGATTTTCACGACGCCCTCGGTCGCGCCGTACTACCTGACGCCCTATCGGTCCCTGAACAGCAAGTTCTGGATTCATGCAGGAATCGCAAGGGTCTATTCCGACGACGGCACGACCCGTACCGACCTGACGCCGACCACGGCCTATACCGGCAGCGTGGACGACCGATGGACGGGTGGCTCGGCGTCGGGTGTGCTGGTGATCAACAACGGGGTCGATCAGCCTCAGTTCTGGGGTGGTGACACTGCGGTCAAGTTCGCCAACCTGACCGGCTGGAATTCGGCCTGGCGCGCCGCATCGATGCGCCCGTTCAAGAATTACCTGGTGGCGCTGGACATCACCAAGAGCGGCGCGCGCTACCCGCACATGGTCAAGTGGTCATCGGCCGCCGACCCGGGGTCATTGCCGCCGAGTTGGGACGAGACGGACGCCACCAAGGACGCGGGCGAGCAACCCATCTCCGACACCACCGATTTCCTGATCGACCAGCTTGCGCTTGGTGACATCAACGTTATCTACAAAGAGCGTTCGATGTTCGGTATGCAGTACATCGGGCCGCCCTATATCTGGCGCTTCTACCGGCTGCCGGGCGAGTCCGGCATGCTGACCCGAGGCTGTGCGGTCAACACGCCTAAGGGTCATGTGGTCCTGACCTCCGGCGACCTGATCCTGCACAACGGCCAAGGCCCGCAGAGCATCGTCAGCGGGCGGATGCGCAAGTGGCTGTTCAACAGCATCGACCCGACGAACTATGCCCGCAGTTTTCTGGTGACGAACCCGGCGCTGAATGAAGTCTGGGTGTGCTTCCCGACGACTGGACAAGCCGCCTGCACGCTGGCACTCGTCTGGAACTGGCAGGACGACACCTTCGGGGTGCGTCAGTTGTCGAATGCCACGTATGGCGGCACAGGCCAGATCAACACCAGCACTTCCGGCACCTGGGCGAGCGATACCGACACCTGGGACCACGACACAACGTCATGGAACAGCGACGGCTTCGGATCGACCGAAACCCGCCTATTGATGACCAGCACAACCCCTCTGATCTCTCTGATGGAGACAGGGACGCAGTTCAATGGCGTTGACCCTACCTGCATCATTGAGCGCATCGGGCTTGCTTTTGACGCACCGGACCAGATCAAGACGGTTACGCGGGTCGTCCCCCGAATCGATGCGGTACCGGGCACCGTCCTGAGCATTCAGGTCGGGGCATCGATGGACGCCGAGGTGGGGCCGCTGTGGTCTCCCGCGGTGGCCTACACGGTCGGCACCAGCCGCAAGGTAGATGCATTCGCCACGGGGCGATTTCTGGCCTACCGGATCACCAGCACGAGCTCGCAGCCGTGGCGGTTCAAGAGCTTCGACATGGGCATCGTGTCCGCTGGGGCGTACTGATGTACACGCCATCGACCGTTCCGAACGACCCTGCGCAACTGCCGGGGTACCTGCAGAGCGAACTGCTGTCACTGGCTCAGGCGTTCCTCGCGCAGGAGCCGTACTTCCTGCTCTCGATGCTGCACAAAGCGCCGACCAAGCCGCGCGACGGAATGATCGTTCGGGCTGATGGGACGAATTGGAATCCCGGCTCGGGCTCTGGCTTCTACGGCTACCGCGACGCCGCCTGGCATCTTCTTGGATAACTCATGAGCAACGGCACCTACTACGACCCGACCAAGCTGGCGGCAGCACTCGCTGCCCAAGGAGTTGGTGCAGACGGTCGCACGATCCTCGATGGCAATTCCCTGTTGAGCATCATGAACAGCGTTGCCGCCCCGACGCAGACCGCAGCCGGTGGGATGTACACCGGGGCGGTTGCCAACTCAAACGATGGCGGTGATTCGGGGGGTGGCGCTGCTGCAGCACAGTATTACAGCCCGGCTACGTACGCGAATGGCCTGCAAGACATCGGCTACGGCGGGACGTACACCAGCCAGGACGACTACAACCAGCAGGTTGCTGCTCTTGAGCAATCGATGGGGCTCACTCCTGGCCAGCAATACACCTTCGGGAAGTACGACAACCCCACCGGCAATGGAGAAAAAGATCAGGCCATCGTTTACTACGATGCCAACGGGAACCCGGTCGCAGCAAACAACCAATACCAGCCGAGCAACTGGGTCAACGGTGGGCGCGAGGCGCTGATTGCGGCAGGGATCATCGGCGGTAGCGCATTCGGTGCTCAGTATCTCGCCGGAGCGGGTGCGCTCGCCGGCTCGGGTGCCGGTGCTGCCGGTGCTGCTGAAGCAGGAGCGGGGGCGGGCGCGGCGGGCGCGGGCGGCGGGCTGCTGGATGCGGGGGCGACAGCAGGGGCGGCGGGTGGTGCTGGTGCTGGTGCTGGTGCGACAGGCGCTGCCGGTGCCGGTGCCGGTGCCGGAGGGGCGGGCGCGCTTGGCACTGGCCTAGGGTACACGGTGCCTGCTGGCTACAGCGGCTTGGCCGGCCTGACAGATGCTCAATTGGCTGCGGCTTCTGCTGCCGCGGGAACCGGAGCAGTAGGCAGCACGCTCGCGACCACGGCAGGGAAAACGCTGGCTACCACTGCGACGCAGCAAGCGTTGACGCAGGGGGCCGGCACGGCAGCCAGTTCACTCATCCCCGGCATTAGCAACGGCCAGCTTCTCACCACCGCTGGTGGCCTGCTGGGTGCTGCTGCCGGCGCGGTCGGTGCCGGCTCCGGCCTGAACAGCGCGACCACGACCAACCAAAGCACGGTCGATCCGCGCGTGGCGCAGTACGTCTACGGAGCAGATGGCAACAGCGGTCTGCTCGGCAGCGTCAACAGCCTGACGAATTCGCAGCTTGCCACGGGCGGACTCAATGCCACTCAGACGCAGGGCCTGAACCAGCAGCTGGCGGCCTACAACGACCCGGCCTATACCGCAGGGCTGCAGTCAATGCGGACGGCAGGGGCAGGGCTCCTGAATGCTCCGGTGGCCTCCAACCCGTTTACCAGCGGGCAGGCCTCGCTGACCGCGACGAGCCCAGCTGGCACGACCTCGCAGGCGATGCCTGCAGGCTGGAACCCGATGCAGACGCAACTGAACCAGAAACCGAAGCCGACCATGACCGGCCTGCTTGGAGCCTACGGGACTTGACATGGCGACGACCAATCCTTACGCGACGACGAGCAGCAACCTGGG
>NZ_JAQGJL010000357.1 GCF_028290645.1 Devosia sp.
CCCTGCCCGAAGGCCTTGCGGGAGATTTTTACGCCGGGGGCGGACTGGCGGCGCTTGTATTCGGCGATGTTGACCAGCTTTTCGATGCGCTTTGCCAGCGCGAGGTCGAAACGGCCCTCGCCGCGGACGACGATTTCGGCCAGCGGCAGTTCGAGCTCGACCAGCCCGACGAGGATTTCGTCGAGGATCGGATAGGGCGGCAGCGAGTCCTGGTCGGTCTGGTCGGGGCGGAGCTCGGCCGAGGGGGCCTTGTCGATGATGTTCTGGGTGATGACCACGCCGTCCGGGCCGAGGCAATCAGCGGGGCGGTGCTTGTTGCGCCAGTCGGCCAGCTCGTAGACACGCATCTTCAGCATGTCCTTGATCGGGTTGAAGCCGCCGTTCATGTCGCCGTAGATCGTCGCGTAGCCGACCGCCATCTCGGACTTGTTGCCGGTGGTGAGGAGGAGCGAGCCGAGCTTGTTGGAGACCGCCATCAGGTACACGCCGCGCATGCGCGACTGGATGTTCTCCTCGGTCAGGTCCGCGGGGCGGTTGCCGAACACCGGCTGCAGTTCGGCGAGCGCGGCTTCCACCGGATCGCCGATCGAGACGACGTCGTAGCGGACGCCGAGGCGCCTGGCGCAATCGTGCGCGTCGGCGAGGCTCTCGGGCGAGGTGTAGCGGTAGGGCAGCATCAGGCAGTGGACGTTGTCGGCGCCGATGGCGTCGACGGCCATGGCGGCGACGATGGCGCTGTCGATGCCGCCCGAGAGGCCGAGCACCACGGACTTGAAGCCGTTCTTTTTCACATAGTCGCGGAGGCCCAGCACGCAGGCGCGCCAGGGCGCCTCGTCGATGCTCGAGAGCGGGGCGACGTGCGGATCGGTGCAGCGCCAGCCGTCGTCGGTGCGGGCCCAGTTGGACATCAGGATCTCGGGCTCGAAGCTCTTGGCCTGCACCACTAGCCGACCGCCCGGCTCGATGCCGAAGCTGGCGCCATCATAGACCAGATCGTCCTGGCCGCCGACCTGGTTGAGATAGAGCATCGGCACGTTGTCTTCGGCGACGCGGTCGGTGACCAGCTTGTAGCGGGTCGCCTGCTTGTTGCGCCAATAGGGCGAGCCGTTGGGGCAGATGAGGAGACGCGCGCCCTGGTCGACGAGGCGGGCGCAGACATCGGGGTGCCAGATGTCCTCGCAGATCGGGATGCCGATCGAGACGCCCTTGATGGTCACCGGCTCCTGCAGGTCGGCGGGCTCGAAATAGCGCTTCTCGTAGAACACGTCGTCATTGGGCAGCTCGTGCTTGTAGCGGCGGGCGGTGATGGCGCCCGCTTCGCAGACCAGCACGGAATTGAACAACTTGCCGTTCTCGCGCCAGACCGAGGGCATGATGGCGGTGACGCTCGTGCCGGCGGTGGCGCGCGCGAAATCCTCGGCGGCGGCCATCGCGTCCGCCACGAAGCGCGGCTTGAACAGCAGGTCGTCGGGGAAATAGCCGGTGAGGAACAGCTCGGAGAACAGCAGGATATCGGCGCCCGCCTCGGCCGCGCCGGCGAGGGTCTCCTTGGCCAGCGCGAGGTTCCGCGCGAGCGCGCCGACCGTCGGATTGAGCTGCGCGAGGGCGATGCGAAGACGATCGGTCACGTGAGGAAATCCGCCGGAGACAAACGCGGCAAAGACTTATCCGCTCACCCCGGCAAGGGCAAGCGGACAGCCGGTAAGCCAGGTGGGATCAGAACGAGTAGGTCAGCTCGGCGAGGAGACCGTAGCGGAAGAGCTTGAACGGGTTCTCGGTCTCGATGTAGTCGTCGAGCGAGATGCTCGGGGCGGAGTACGGCGGATCAGCGGGGATGTACGTTCCCGGATTGTCGGGATCCTCGACCTCGGTGTACTGCGGCGCCGTGACGAGCGCGCCGGTATAGGTCGCGTCGTAGGTGCCCTGGACATACCAGGCCCGGCCGCCGAGGCGCATGGTGAGGTTTTGCGTCGGGTGGATGCCGGCCATCAGCTCGGCCATGGCCCCGTAGCCCCAACCGTTGACCTCCGTCGCCGAGGCCTTGAAGAACAATGGTGCGCAGCCGCCGGGCGCCGGGACCGGACACGGCGCATATGGTCCGAGGTAGTCATCGCCGCCGCCGGCGTGCCCGCCCATGACGCCGCTCAGACTCGCGAACGGCACAGCCGCAACCTCGGCGCTGATATCGAAGAAGTCGCTGATCTCTGCCTTGCCGCTGAGGCCGAGGCGCAACATGTGCAGTTCCAGCTTGTCATCGACACTATCGCCGGGAAGCGACCAGACGCCGCTGTTCTCATTGTAGTCGATGTCGCCGTCGCTGGTCGCCGTGGTGTAGTTGGCGCGCGAGGTGCGCGGCGAATTGTTCCAGTAGTTGTAGCCGACAAGGCCGCCGATTCCGGTACCCTCGCTGTCGCCGAAGGCGTTCCAGCCGAAATCCGCGCCGGCATAGCCGAGGACGCCGTCCACAACCGGAGCGGTGTCGTAGGGATCGGTGAACTCGCCGTTGATGGCGAAGGTGTAGCCCGCCCAGGCCTTGCCATAGGTGCGCGTGGCGTCGTCCTCGA
>NZ_JAQGJL010000018.1 GCF_028290645.1 Devosia sp.
CAGCGCCCGCAGCCGCTGGATGATCTCGCCGGCGCGCCGGCCGTCGCCGATCATCGCCTTGAGCGCCTCGCGCACCTCGTCAAGGTCGGGCTTTTCCCCGCCGAGCAGCCGCAGCGACACCTCGCCAATGGTGATGATGGCAGCGAGCGGCTGGTTCACCTCGTGGGCGATGGAAGCGGTGAGCTCGCCCAGCGTCGTCACCCGCGTGACATGCAGCAGCTCGGCCTGCGCCTTGGCCAGCTCGTCCTCGGCCAGCTTGGTGGCCGTCACGTCCGTTACTGCACCAACGAACTCTGTGCTGCCCGCTGCATTCAGCACTGGTCGCGCAACAACATGGAGGTATTTCACCGAGTCATCGGGAAACAGCAACTTGATCCTGACATCGAAACCCGTCAATTCGGCGGCTGAACGCTCGAGTGTGCGCTGCATGAGGGCCACGTCGTCGGGATGAACGCGCTCGAAGGCAACCGCCGCTGACGCCTTCACCGACTGGTCGTATTCGAACATGTGATAGACTTCCTCCGACCAATAATCTTCGCCGGTGGGATTCCAGCAGAAGCTGCCGGTATGGCTCAATCTCTGCGCTTCCTTCAGATAGGCCTCGCTGCGGGTCAGGGCTTCCTCGGCGTGCTTGCGCTCCGTGATATCGTTGTTGGTCTCGAGAATGGCTATCGGATTGCCGCTATCGTCCCGTTGCTGCGACCAGCGGCTTGCAACCACCAGCCGCCGCCCGTGGCGCGTCGTATGAATGAGTTCGCCCTCCCAGCGTCCGGTGCGAAGCAACTCGGCATTGATGGCTTCGAGCGGCTGCGGAAACACCGTCTGCATTAACTGGTGCGAGCTTGCGCCTAGGGCCTCTGCCTTGCTCCAGCCGTATGAACTCTCGGCGCCGCTGTTCCAGTAGGTGATGCGGTCCTTCATATCCCGCGTGAAAATCGTGTCGTGCGTGAGATCGAGGAGCCGGGCCCGGTCCTCCGCTACGGCAGTGGCACGCCGGTTCCTTACGGCTAGAAACGTCACGGCTCCGATTGCCTGGACGCTGATTAGGAGTCTAACGAGGGCGTCCCACTCGGGAGTTACCTCGTGTAGCAGCAGGTAACTGGTGATCGCGAGCACCGAGCAGCCAAGCGACACGAACACCACGCCGCGCGTTGACAGAAAACTGAAAGACAGCAGCACCACGACAACGTAGAGCGAGGCCACTCCGTCGGTCAGGGGCGTGGCAGTATCCACGACAAAGATCGCGGCCGCCGCGAGCACGGCGATTATCGGGACGGCATACGAGCGGGCGGATGTTGGCGTCGGCGTTTCCGCGACCATCTCACTAGCGCTCCCTTGAAGGTGAAGCAGTTATACTACCGGCTCGCCCCTGTGGCGAGCTACCAGGCCGGCCTGGGCTAGTCCTACCGACCGGCAGGCTTGCGGGGTAGATGAACGCCCTCTTCGCCGCAGCACCGACGTAGCTGGGGTCGCCATGGATCATGATCATGACCATAGCTCCCTCGGGCAGCAGTATCAGTTCGCTTGGATAACCACGCGATCAGCTCGCGAAACAAGGCGCCAACGCTCCGCTGCGGAGAGCCGCCAAGGCCGCCCCCACATGACTCAGTCTGGGACCGATGTTCGGGACGATCCGCCGCCTCGGACCAAGCCGCCGCTCCGCCCCAGGCGCAATCCGACCAGGGCCGCGACGGCGCATGCGAGGGCCCCGACGAGCAAGGCCACCCGGGGATTGTAGGCGTCGATAAAGCCGATGATCAAAGCACCGAAAGGTGTTGAGCCGACAAAGGCGGTAGACCACAGCCCGGTCACGCGCCCGCGATATTCGGGCCTCGACGCCAGCTGGATAGTGCTGTTGCCGGTCGTGATGAAGGTGATACTTGCCAGCCCGACGACGACCAGCAGCGCCACCGCAACGGGCAGAGTGGGCGCCAGCGCCGTCGCCAGCATGGCGATTGCATAAAGCGCTACGGCCCGCACCAGCCGCGGCATTCCCGTTTCCGGGCGCCACATGCAATAGAGTCCGCCAATTACCGATCCCAGGCCGAAGGCTCCGATCAGCCAGCTATAGGTGGCGTCCGCGCCGGCTAGCGATACGTGCGCGAAGAGGGGCAGGCTGACCTCGAACTCGTAGGTGAACGTGCCGATCAGGGCCATCATGGCAACCGGTCCGATGATCTCGGGTATCGTCAGGGCATAGCGAAAGCCCTGCAACAACTGGCCCTTGTCGCGCTGGACTGGAGGCACCGGATAGAGCGTGCGAACGTCCATTGTGGCGAGTGCGTAGAGCACCGCGATAAAGCTTGCCGCGTTGATGAGGAAGCACCAGGCGGTGCCGACCGTCGTGATGAGCACCGCCGCGACGAGCGGGCCGACCGCTCGGCCCACGTTGACGAAGGTGCTGTTGAGGGTCACGGCGTTGCGGATGAGTGGCTTGCCGACCATTTCGGGGATGAATGCCTGGCGCGCCGGATTATCGACAGCGGTGAGCACCCCGAAGCCCAATGCGATCAGAACGATTGACCAGAGGGTGACAGCGTGGACAAGGGCCAGCAGGCCAAAAGTCAGCGAAAGCAGCGCAAGGCAGGTCTCGGCGGCCATCAGTAGGTACCGCTTGTTGCCACGGTCTACTATGACCCCCGCATATGGCGTCAGCAGCAGCACCGGCAGGTAGCGCATGGCGGTGACGAACCCGACTGCGACAGCCGAATTGGTCAATTGCAGCACCAGCACCGCCTCCGCCACGGTCTCGGTCCAGGAGCCGACGAGGCTAACGGCCTGCCCGACGACAAAGCGACGGAAATTGGGGATAGCGAAAGCCGCAAAGGTAGTCGCTATCGTGCCGGTTTCGAGGGGCTTCGTTGTTGCCATCCGGGCCTCCCGGCGTAATCTGCGGGCGGCTCTGGTTGTACAACGTGGAGCTGCACCCCCGCATTGCTATCCGGCAGTTCCATCAGTCCGCAAATCCAGCGGCCCGGCGAAAAGACGGCACTGAGAGACCGGTGGCGATCTCGGTGATGGAGCGGAGCTCGAGCGCCAGGTGAGAACGGTCCGGTCGATCATGGCTCGTCTCCATCCTTGGCGTCTCGCTGAGGGTCCTGAGAAAGGCCTCAAGAGCTGCGAGCTCCGCCTCACTCATCGCCATTGGCCTGAGTTCGCTGTGACCGCCGGGCGCGGCCGGTGCTGCATTGTAGTGGCGGAGCACGGCAGCCAGAGTGGCGATCTGCCCGGAGTGCATATACGGCGCGCGCTCGGCGACCCCGCGGAGCGAAGGGGGCTTATAGGCACGTATCAGGTCCTCCCCTTCGCGGTCCATGTAACGCAGCTCCGCGCAACCGGCCGGGCCGGCATCGCTATAGGCGCCGAGGCAGTTGAACGGATCGGCGAGAACCTGCGCCGTCGCGACGATGCGTCCCCGGTCCTCGGGCAGCCCGGCCACCGCAGGAACGCCGGTATTGTGGAAATGTTGGTCGGTGAACAGTGGCCCGTTGTGGCACTTGGTGCACTCCCCCTTGCCGACAAACACCCGAAGGCCCTCGACTTCCACCGCCGTGAGCAGTCCGGCCGTGTCGCGGCCCGCCACCAGAGCGTCGGCATAGGCGTCGAAGCGCGTGGGGCGCGGCTCTATCGTCCGCTCGAACGCGGCGATCGCCTTCCCCACATTGGCGAAGACGCGGTTCACGTCATCGCGCTGCCGTTCGGCAAGCGAAGTCCACGCCGCTTTGGCGGCTTCGGTGCCAAGTGGGGTCGCATGCTCCGGCAGCGCCGTGATTTCGGGCAATGGACCGAACACCGCTTCATACTCGGTGGCATAGTTCGCGGCCATCAGGCGGGCGATTTGCATGCGATCGGCGCCGTGCTCCACGAGACTTTCGAGCGGCCCCAGGGCCTGTGCCCATTGGCTATCCCGCCGTCCGTCCCAGAACAGCCACGGGCTGTAGGCGGTACCGGCGATCGGCATGGTCCGCCGATTGGTCTGCCCCATGCCAGTCCCCAGCGGGGTGCCGTCCTGGAACTGTCGATCGGGCACATGGCAGGACGCACACGCGACCTTGCCATTACCGCTGAGCCGCGTGTCGAAGAACAGTGCCCGCCCCAGCGCCGCCGCTGCCGGATCGTCGCCGACGGCGTTCGATGGATCGGGTGGGAGCTTCGGCAGCGTCGACAGCGACAGCGAGGCGATGAGCTTGGCTTCCGCAGGACTCCACGCGGGCTTTCCAGGGTCGAACCAGGACCAACCCGCCACAGCAGCGGCAAGCACACCGGCTGCGACGAACAGTGGCAGGCGCATCATCACCCTCCCAAGTTGAGGTTGAAGGTGGCGCTGTCGGTGCCGGCAGCGCTCGAGACCTTGAGCGTGATCGTCCACCAGCCGGGCATGTTGAACTTCATCCCCTCAACCCTGTAGCGCCCACCCCCGAGTTCCTCGGTGACCTGCGGTTCGGTCGGGAGGCCATGGCCATGCTGTGGCATGCCGCCGACAATCCAGAGGTCCGCGTGCTCGAGCGGCTTGCCGTCAGGGGTAGTGACCGCGACGGTCCACGCCTGGATCGTCCCCACTGGAATTGGGGAGACGCCCGGCTCGAGCGTGCCGACATAGAGCCCGTTCTCGGTCGCGCGGGTCAGCGACAGATCAAGGTCGGCCGGCGGGGGTTGCATCATTGCGGCGAAGCCGATCCCGCCAACCCCGATCAGGGCGACAGGCAGCAACCATAGCAGGCGGAGCGGCGACTTGGACTTTGACTTGGGCATGACGGCCTCCTTCGTGAACGATGGAGGGGAGATAAACAGTCGTGCCGTGCCGGGATTGAACGTAGGGGCTAGCCTGCGGTCTTCAGGCGGATTGCCGAAGCTCGAGGTCCACCACGCGGGCCGAAGTGGGCGCCAGACCGAACATGCGACGGCAGGTTCGGGAGAGGTGCGCGGAGTCGGCGAAGTTGGCAGCGTGTGCCGCCTCGGTCCATGAGCCACCGGAAAAGCCGATCGACAGGGCTCGGTTCAGCCGCTCCCAGAGCACAAACGCCCGGAGGGAAACCCCAGTCTCGGCAACAAACAGGTGCCGGAACCGCCCGGGCGAGAGGCCGACCCGGCGCGCCAACACAGGGAGCAGGACTGGCTCGTCGATATGCGCCCGTATCTCGGCAATCGCGCTGAGGATCCGGGGATCGACGGTGGCCGGTTGAACCGGCACTCCTGCCGCAGCGGCCATCGTTCCCTGAGCGAGATCGCGCAACCGGTCGTCACTTGCACCGCCGAAATAAGCGGCCGCAATCGGTGCCGCGAGTGGCGCGACGGTGGTCGCATCGAGCAGATTTAGCCCCGGCCGGGCGCACTTGGCCAGCAGTCCCCGGCCTACCGCCGACTCCGGCTCGAACAGAATGTTGGCCACAACCCGGCCGGGAGCGCGGAAAGCATGCGGGGCATCGGGCGTAATCACTGCGCCATGGCACTGGATCCAGTCGCCGTCCGGCTCGGTTTGGAACTGCGCCATCCCATCCAGCGGCAGGGACAACTGCACGGCGTGATGCGAGTGACGCTGGGTGACGCCGGTGATCAGCGCGAGCCACAGGCTCCCGCCGTCCCAAAACACGACCCTCCCGAACCCCGCGATGTCCATGCTGCATAGTAGGATACGTTGGGTGTCCGGAAAATGGGCTCCCTAGCGCTTGAACGGGCGATCCTTGAAGTTCAGTGAAAGCTTGGCCACGGCCGTGCCACTCTGGTCTCGAATCCAGATGTAGAGATCTCTTCTGCCGCCGTCATGGGGGATCACTTCCCGCCCCATCTCGGCAATCGTAAGCGCCGCGCCCTCACGGGCGGCCTGCTCATTGGGGAACTCCGTCCCGTCGGCGTCGAGGTGCATGTTCTCGCCGTCGTCAATGTCGAAGAAATAGCGCGGCATCTGGCTAAGCTCCGAAAGTATCAACCGAAAACCCGGGCATGGCTCCCTCGTTCCCTCTCGCGCGGTAACGAATTGCCAAAAGTCGCTGGGCGACCGGCTGCTCGAAGCCGGTGCGCCTGTTCTCAAATCCGTGGCCGAGAGTGCCATCGGCGGGAAAGACGGCGGCAGGTTCGCCGGCGCCGCGATCGATGGACTCGCGGACTCGCTCAGCACCGACCGAATTCCTGTTTGGAGTGCGGTCGGGGGTTCCGGCGGCAGGAGGGATCAATCGGCCGCAGGGCATAACCTATGTAAGCGCGGACTTGCTACAGGAGGCCGACAATCAGGGCAGAAACGGTAGGCTTTTTCTGACGGGCGCTCCTCTGGACGCCCGTCTGTTCATGCCACCAAGACCCCTGGACTGGACAAACAATGAACAATTACAGCGGCCCGCTAACGGCGGTTCAAACCCTGCAACGCGCTCAAGACATGAAGTTCGGCACGGACATGACGCGGGAAGCCGTTCGCTTCCGGCTCTGGGCGCCGGATTGCGACGGAGTTGGCCTCCATCTCGTTGATGCCGACGAGCGCATCCTTCCCATGCTGCGGCTGCCGCGCGGCTGGTTCGAACTCGAAGTGCCCGGCATCCAGGCGAGCCAGCGCTACAGCTTCGTGTTGCCGGATGGGACCAGGGTGCCCGACCCGGCATCACGCTTCCAGCCGGACGATGTCGACGGGCCCAGCGAGGTCATCGATCCGAGGTCGTACGACTGGCAGGACGCGGGGTGGCGGGGGCGGCCATGGGAAGAAGCCATCATCTACGAAATGCATGTGGGGACGTTCTCGCCGCAGGGCACATTTCTGGGTGCCATCGAGAAGCTCGACCATCTGGTGGATTTGGGCGTCACAGTGATTGAGCTGATGCCCATTGCCGACTTCAAGGGGCGCTGGAACTGGGGCTATGACGGTGTCCTGCATTTCGCGCCGGACTCCACCTATGGGCGGCCGGAGAACCTCAAGGCGCTCATCGATGCGGCGCACGAGCGCTCGCTGATGGTCATCCTCGATGTCGTCTACAATCACTTTGGTCCGGACGGCAACTACATGGGCCTCTACGCGCCGCTGGTCACCGACAAGCATGAAACGCCGTGGGGTGAGGCGGTCAACTACGATGACGAAGGGGCCGCAATGATCCGCGACTTCGTCCTCGCCAACGCCAGGTTCTGGCTCAACGAATACCATTTCGACGGACTGCGCCTCGACGCGGTGCAGGAGATCCACGACGCCGGTCCAAAGCACCTGCTGCAGGAACTTGCCGAGCAGGTGAGGGCGTCGACGGACGGACGCCATGTCCACCTCGCTGCGGAGAATTCCGACAATCAGGCCGGCTGGCTGACGCGGCGCATGGACTTCACCCCCGGCCTTTACACGGCCAACTGGAGTGACGACGTACACCATTGCCTCCACTGCGCGGCGACGGGTGAGAGCCATTGGTACTACGCCGACTTCTATGGGCGCCTGGACCTGCTCGGCCGGGCGCTTGCGGAGGGCTATGGCTACCAGGGCGAGCACATGGCCAACGAAGACCGTTGCAAGGGCGAGCCCAGCGCCAACCTGCCGCCGACCGCGTTCGTCACCTTCATCCAGAACCACGACCAGATCGGCAACCGCCCGTTCGGCGATCGCCTCGCCTCGCTTGCCCCTCCCGAGGCGCTGCGATCGCTGGCCGCGATCAACCTCTTGTCGCCCCACGCGCCGCTGGTCTTCATGGGTGAGGAGTGGGGGAGCACGCGCCCATTCCTCTACTTCTCGGACATCGCCGACCTCGCCGACGCCATCAGAGAGGCCCGCGAGAAGGAGTTCGCGGATTCGCCCGATGCCGGGGACGGACGCGAACTGCCCGATCCGATGTCGGAGAAAACCTTCGAGGCCTCGCGCCTTGATTGGGAAGAGAAGCTGGATGCCGGCCGGGCTGATATCCTGGGGCTTTATCGCAAGCTGATCGCCCTGCGAAACAAGGAGATCGTCCCGCGCCTCGACGGGATCGGCGGCAATTCGGGGAGCTACGAACTGCTCGGAGAGCAGGGACTGCGGGTGTCCTGGATCATGGGTGACCGGTCCGTCCTGACTCTGGTTGCGAACCTTTCGCCGGAACCCCTGGACGACATCGACGTGTGGGCGCAGCGCCATTTGTGGCTCGAAGGCTTTGCCAGCGGCAACTCCCTCGATGCCTGGAGCGTAGTGTGGAGTCTGGACGAGCAGGACTGCGCACAGTGAACGAACAAACGAGGCCCATCCCGCGGGCAACCTATCGGCTGCAGCTCAACAAGGATTTCACGTTCAATGATGTGGCGGGGCTTGCTTCTTACCTCGGCGCGCTGGGGGTGAGCCACGCCTATCTGTCGCCGATCCTCAAGGCGCGGCCCGGCAGCACGCATGGCTACGACACAGTCGACCACACCATGCTGAACCCCGAACTGGGGACGCTTGCCGAGTTCCGGCAGATGGCCCGGGCCCTCAAGGCGGAAGGGCTCTCGGTCATCCTCGATATCGTGCCCAATCACATGGGCATCGGCGGCGACCAGAACCCGCTATGGCTCGACGTGCTCGAGTGGGGCGAACGAAGCCGGTATGCGGAGTGGTTCGACATCAACTGGTCGCCGCGCGAGCGCTCGCTCGCTGGAAAGGTGCTGGTGCCGCTCCTCTCGACGAGTTTCGGGCAAGCCCTGTCCGAGGGCGGGTTCGAGCTCAAGTTCGATGCGGACAAAGGCAGCTTCGACGTCTGGGCGGAAAGCAGCCACCGCCTGCCAGTCTCACCCATCAGCTTCGGGAGAATCCTGGGCCGCGCCGGCGGTGCACTCGCGCACCTGGGGGATGAATTTGCGGCGCTCTGCGACGAGGCGCCCCGCCGGGCGCTCGAGCTGAAGCGCAAGCTGGCGGAACTGGTTCGGGATTGTCCTGCAGCAAGAGCCGACCTCGATCGGGCCGTTGCTCATTTCGGCAAAGCTGGCGGCAATGCTGATCTCAGGAAGCTCATCGTCCGGCAGCATTGGCGGCCGGCGCACTCTTCGGTTGCGGCCGACGACATCAACTATCGCCGCTTCTTCATTGTCTCCGACCTGGTCGGCATCAGGGTGGAACGGGACGAAGTCTTCGATCACGTGCACAAGCTGACCTTCGATCTTATCGACGAGGGCCTGGTGGATGGACTGCGGGTGGATCACATCGACGGTCTCTACGATCCAAAGGCGTACTGCCTGAAGCTTCGCCAGCGCGCCCCAAGGCCGATCTACCTGATCGTCGAGAAAATCCTCGCACCCCACGAGACACTGCGGGCCGACTGGAACGTCGATGGCACCACGGGCTACGAGTTCGCGGCGGCCGCCACCCGCCTGCTGGTCGATGCGGCAGGCGAAAACGATCTCGATGAAATCTATCGGACATTCACCGGCGCGACGGCATCGCCGGAGACGGTGGAGCGGGAGGCCAAGCTCGCCATCATCGACTACGAAATGCCGGCCGAACTGGACAGCCTCTGCGACCGGCTCCACGCTCTCGCGAGCGCCGATCCGGCCACCGTGGACATTACCCGGAACGGCATTCGCAACGGCCTGCGGCGGCTAGTCGCGAACATGCCGGTCTACCGCACCTATGTCGATGGTGGTGAGCTCGGCGAGTCCGACCGGCGCAATATCGGCGTAGCCATGGCGATGGCCAGACGGAGCGTTCCGGCACTCCAACCTCAGGTGTTCGACTTCCTCGAGGCAGTGATGACGGGGGAGGCGCTCTGCAACCGGCCCGATATGCGTGGAGCGGTGAGGGACGCTGCGATGCGCATCCAGCAATATACCGGGCCGGTGATGGCCAAGGGGCTCGAGGACACCGCGCTCTATCGTTTCAACCGGCTGATCGCGGTGAGCGATGTGGGGTCGAAGCCGGGCCGTCTCAGCCAGGGGGTGCCGTCGTTTCATGAGTTCAACACGGCCCGGCAGGCGGCTTTGCCGGCAGGCATGCTTGGTACCTCGAGCCATGACAGCAAGCGCGGCGAGGACGTGCGGGCGCGGGTTGCCGCGATTTCCGGTCTTGCAGAAGCGTGGGGCAGCAAGGTCGCCGAATGGCGGGCCAGCCTGGGGCAGGGTGGGGCCCCTGAAATCGAGCCCAACCACCTCTACTATTTCTTCCAGACCCTGCTCGGTGCCTGGCCGGTCGAGTTCGACGGTGAACGTTCCCTGGGCAAAGGCGCCCTGGAGCCGTTTCGCGAACGCCTCACCGCGGCAATGCTGAAGTCGGTGAAGGAATCCCGGGTCAGGACCAGCTGGACGATCCCGGAGGAGGGGTACGAGCGGCAGGTCGAGCAACTGATCGGGGTTGCGCTTTCACCGACCTCGCCGTTTCTGGCTTCGTTTCGCGAATTCGAGAGCCGTGCCGGACTGGCCGGCGCCAAGAACGGCATTGTTGAGGCGGTGCTGAAGCTCACTGTTCCCGGCGTGTCCGACATCTACCAGGGCGCGGAGCTCTGGGAGCAAAGCATGGTGGACCCGGACAATCGCCGCCCGGTCGACTATGCGCGGCGGCAGGCGCTGCTGCGCGAGACCGAGACGTTGCCCGACCTCAGTACGCTGCTGCCGCGCTGGCGGGATGGGGCGATCAAGATCGGCATTCTGTCGCGACTGCTGCAGCTGCGACGTGCCGCGCCGGACCTGTTCCTGTGGGGGAGCTACGAGGTGCTGCCCATGGAGGGGCCCGATGACAGGCGTACGATCGGCTTCATGCGCCAGCATGGCGAGGAAGCAATGATCGTCCTGTGCGGACTGGGCTCGTGGCTGGGCGCGCACGACGCCTACGTGACGATCCCCAAGGAGAGGCGATGGCGCGATGCACTGCGATCTCGCGATGTTGCGGGAGGACGAACGCCGATGGCCGAGCTCTTTGGAGAGCTCCCCGCCGCCGTGCTCGTCGCAACTCTATGAAGCCGGTGACGTTCACGCAGGTCACCGAGCATGGAGACGACGTGTGAACGCCAACGTACCGCCGACCGCCGCTTTGGTGGCGAAGCTTACTGCCCGCGATGACCTGTCGGCGGAGGAGATCGCGGTTCTGCAAGGAATGATGTCGGAACCCAGGATTGTGCAGGGCGGACATGACATCGTGCGCGATGGCGACCGGCCGGGTCACAGTACCCTGCTGATCGACGGCTTTGCCTGCCGCTACACGACGCTCAAGGATGGTGGCCGGCAGATCACGGCGCTGCATGTCGCAGGCGATTTCGTCGACCTGCACAGCTTCATGCTCAAGGAGATGGACCACGGGGTGGGGGCGCTGACCCTCTGTCGCATCGCGACGGTGGACCACGGCCGGTTGCTGGAGATCACACATACGCACCCGCATCTCACGCGCATGTTCTGGTTGCTGACCCTGATCGACGGGTCGATGCATCGCGAATGGCTGGTAGGGATGGGACGACGACCTGCGCTCGGTAACGCGGCGCATTTCATCTGCGAAATCTACACGCGGCTAAGTGTCGTCGGAATGGCGGCGGACAACGCCTTCGTCCTGCCGCTCACCCAGGTCGAACTCGGTGACGTCCTCGGTCTCTCATCGGTGCACGTCAACCGGGTGTTGCAGGAACTGCGGTCGGGCGAACTCATCACCTGGACGGGTCAGAACGTGGTCATTCTCGACTGGGACGCTCTGGCAGACCTCGCTGAGTTCGACCCCCGCTATCTCCATGTGGTCAAGGAACCGCGATGACTATGGAAACGCGCCGCATGGAAGTACTCGTCGATGGTGGAAGCAGGCAGGGCCTTCTGGTGCTCGAGGACGGCAAGCTCGCCGCGGTCTTCGTGCTCATCGACGCCGCCGAGACCGGCAAGCCGACGGTGAGCGGAGGGTGGTACCTGGAAGCCGGATTCGGTCCGTGCGGCCAGCTCATTTCAGCACAACCGGACGTGTTTCCCGTTGAGGATGACGCACTGCGGTGGACGGAGCAGCGCCTGAACAGGGCAGGGAAGCATTGATGAGGATGGCGCAGACATCAGAGTCCGTGCTTCCGATTGAACCAGCCGCTGGCCGTCTTATCCTGCTTCGCGCGGGGGTGCACATGTAACTGCACGCCAATCGGTTCGTTGGTAAGGTCTGCCGCGCCGCGCGTCCGGGCCGCATCTTTCCTCGGCCTAGAGCATCGCGCGGCCGCCAGTCACGGGAATGATGGCGCCTGTCATATAGCTGCCCTCGCCGGAGGCGAGCAGGACAAAGGCTCCAGCGAGCTCGGCGGGCTGCCCGACACGACCTAGCGCGGTATTCTTGCCGAAATCCCGGACCTTGTCCGGCGGCAGGGTAGAGGGAATCAGCGGGGTCCATATGGGTCCCGGTGCAACCGCGTTGACGCGGATGCCTTTGCTGCCAAGCATTTCAGCCAGGCCAACCGTGAAATTGGAGATCGCGCCCTTGGTTGTGGCGTAGGCCAGAAGGTTCCCGGAGGGATCCTTGGACTGAATCGAGGTAGTGTTGATGATACTGCCGCCACTTTGCAGATGTGGGACTGCGGCCTTTGCCAGATAAAAGGGCGCGTAGATATTGGTCCGCAATGTCACGTCCCACTCGCCGGAGGCAATCTCTTCGATCGAGTCGTAGCTGCGCTGAAATGCGGCGTTATTTACGAGGATGTCGATGCGCCCCAACTCATCCACGGTCCGCTGAACCAATCGCTGGCAATGAGCCTCGTCGGTAATATCACCCGCCATGGTGACCACCCGACGGCCGGCTTCACGCGCGACGGTAGCGGTGTCCTGTGCATCGTCGTGCTCGTCCAGGTACGAGATCAACAGGTCAGCTCCTTCCCGAGCAAAGGCGATAGCCACAGCCCGGCCGATACCGGAGTCGCCTCCTGTGATAAGGGCGACCTTGCCCTCCAGCTTTCCGCTGCCCCGATATGACGCTTCGCCATGGTCGGGGACCGGCTGCATAAGGTAGGTGTGGCCGGGAGGGTCTTGCTGCTGCGCCTGGATCGGCGGTGTGCCGCTCTCGTTGGACATTTCTGAGCTCCTGGTGCCAGTTGGGCGGTGCGCTTCTGATGGCGGACGAGGGATACCGGGGATGAGCGGCGCTACTTCCGCAATTTCTCCTCAACCTTGCTGCGGTCGTTGCCGGCCGCCTTTACTGCGGCCTTCACCTCGTCCTTTGATGCACCGGTCTTGTCGGCTTCATAGCGGACCTCGTGATCCTGCTTCCCCGCGACCTTGGCGCGGTCCTGGCTGCGGCCTAGAGTGGTTCCAGAATTGGCCATTTTGCGCCTCCATCTTGTTGCGTTGCGACCCTCAACGCTGCGTTGGCAATTGAGTTCAACCTGCAATTCGAGGGTCCCGCAATGGCAATGGAGCTAAGTGAAGGCCTCGTCGTGGCTGGGCCGGCCCCCTTCAACCCGCTGCGCCCCCGCAGAGAATTTCGGACAGCATCGTGGCGTTCTTGATCGCGTAGCCATTGAAGTCATTGTTGAAGTAGATCCACACGCGCTTGGCATGCGCATCGCGAATCCGGCTGGCCCAGTCAGTCAATTCACGGTGGCTGTAATCATGTCGGTACCACCTCTCAACGCCATGGAACCGGATGTAGATATCATCGGCTGTCTTGATCACCGGGTCTGGCAATCGGGGTCCGCTGCAGGAACAGAAAATGGCCCCTGCCTCCTTGAACGCAGCGTAGACGTCGTCATTCCACCAGCTCGGGTGGCGAAACTCGACCACGTTGCGACGGCAAGGATCCAACTGCTCAAGGATCCCGTGCAAACGGGTGGGCGAGTAGTGGTAGCTGGGCGGCAGCTGAAACAGGAAACAGCCCATCTGCGACCCCAGCAGGTCAGCAATGTACCCGAAGTCCCGGACCAAGGTGGCGGTGTCCTCGAACTTCTTGATGTGGGTGATCAGTTCCGACACCTTGACGGTGTAGACCATCTTCCGCCCTTCGGACTGTTTGAGCCATGACTGAACGGTTCCCAGTGTCGGCCATGAATAAAACGGCGCGTTGAGTTCGACCGTGCTGAAATGGTCTGCATAGTGGGAAAACCAGTCCTTCGTCGGCATTTGCGACGGATAAAAGCTGCCTTTCAGGTGCCAATAAAACCACCCTGAGCATCCTATGTTGAGCGAACCCGGTCCAGAGTCGTCCGGGACAATGCCGGCCTGTTCGGCAAGCAACCGCGCATGGTGCATCTTGCTTGCCCGCAAGACGGTGATCTCGCGCTGCTTCACACGCGCGGCGGCCCTCTTGGCGCGGCGTTCGTCGGGGGTCAGCGTGGTGCTAGCCATCGACTTGAACAAGGCAGCTTAAGCGGAACGGGGGCAAGTATCCGGCGATCCGGACCGGCGAGCAGGGGTTTGAGAATGACGCCGCCAGCGAACGACCGGGCCAGCGCGGCAGCACCGATCCACAGCGGCCAATCCTCGCGAACACGATGAGTGATGCCCTCGGCATCTCGCGCCGTGACCCCGTCGTACCACCGCCACAAAAAGTAAGCAGCGACGCCGAGCACGGCGAGGGACAGGAGACTGAATATAGAGCGAAGGATGAGAATAGGCGGCATGGAACTCCTCGTACGGAGTACTCTCCGCAAGCAGAAGAGGTTGGCGGGCGACCGCGCCTCTTGTCTATCGATACGCCAACCCGGGTAGCGAAGCTCCCGAGGTTGGCGCAGGACGCTGGGCTACGTCACTTGTCGTTCTTGTGACTCTGCCGACCAGCCGCGGCATGCTGTTCGGGTGTCCCCCCGCGTGTCGACGAGGCAGACTTGCTGTCGTCGCCCTTGCGGCCCTGACTGCTGGTGTGTGCGCTCTGCTTGCCGCCAGAAGACTGGGACTTGCCCTGCGAACTGGATTTCTGCTGATTGGCCATTTGGGTGGTTCTCCTTTAGTGCCGTGCTTGAATTCTTAGTGCCGGCTCGAGGAGTCAACTTGGCTAGATAGGGACCGTTCCCAAGGAACCGCGAAATTTGGTGGGAGGCAGACCTGGCGCGAGCCGAAAGACCTTTGAATCGCGTGAAGGCGGCGCAACAAGCCGGGTTTCGCTGGACGAGGAACCACCCCGCCATAAGCAAGTTTCCTAACTGGCTGGAGCGTCAGGCCTCATCACTCCGGAGGAGAAAATAATGCCGAACCAGAACAATCAGAACGACCCCAATCGCCAGTCCCAGCAGAACGATCCGAACCGCCAGGGTGGAGCTGGACAGCGGCAGGGGGATCAGGGCGGACAGCAGAGCGATCAGCAGAACCGCCAGAACCAGGACGACAAGGACCCCAACCGTCAGGGTGGGCCTGGTCAGCAGCAGGGTGGTCAGGGCGGCCGGCAATCCGGCCAGTCCGAGCAGGGTCGCCAGGAGGGCGGCCAAGGCCGGACCGGGCAGCCTGATGACAATCAGGATGACATGGGCGGGGACGTGAACAACCCCGACCGCAACAGCACGAACAATCAGCGCTGAACCCCACAAGAGAGGGCCGGCCTGTTGGCCGGCCCTTGCTGGAGAACCGAATGTCCAGGCTACGCCTAGATCTGCACGATCTGCTGCCCCTTTGGGAGCGCAAACTCCCTCACCCCCTGCACCAGCCCGAACTCGACAGCTTGGCGCGGCGAGATATGGATCTCGCTATGTCGTCGAGCCACGAGGACGTCCTCAGGAATCCTGCTCCGCTGACGCAGGATGTTGTCAGTGCGATCATCATCCGCCAATGCCGCGTCGAGCGTTGACTGCAGGCGGCGGGCCGTCATTTCGGCCCCGCCCATTGTCGTCGGGTGAATCATGAACATTGCGTGGGCCGAGCAGTAGCGCTCAGCGGCCGCCAGGAACACCGACACCGCGATCGAACTGACACTGCCCGTGTTGTAGATCACGAGGTGCAGTGGAAGAGCCCGTATGTGGTTGAACAGGTAGATGCCGTCTGCGACGTACCCCCCGTTCGACGAAAACGACAGATGCACCTGCTCGACCCCGGAATTCGCCGCGGAGTTTAGCGCACCGGCAATCCGACTTACCCCCGCAGGTTCGATCATTCCCGTGAAGCCGAAATAGCTTGCGCTCTGCGAATCCACCTGTACCTCCGCTCCTATAGGTCGACCGTCGTCGGAAGGATGACTAGGTCGCGCACGGTCACGCCGTTTGGACGCGTCACCATGAAAAGAACCGCCTCGGCGACGTCGCGTGGTTGTATCAGGCTTCCGTTTGCCAGCGCCTCTTCCATTTTCTCCTTCGGCCAGTCGTCGAGCAGAGCCGTAGCCACCGGCCCGGGCGCGACGGCGCCCACACGGACATTGTCGGCAGCCACCTGCCGCCGAAGCGTGTGCACGAACGCCTGCACCGCGAATTTGGAGGCAGTGTAGATAGGCTCCCACACAACCGGGACGAGACCGGCAATGGAACTCGTGACGATCACGTCGCCCGATCTCTGTGCCACCAGATGCGGCAGCACCGAGCGGATCGCGCGGAACGTAGCGTTGATGTTGAGGTTGAGGACGCGCTCCCATTCGTCGGGGTTCCCCGACACGACCGGCCCACCAAAATACGCTCCCGCATTGGCGTGGAAGATATCGATACCTCCAGCCAGCCCAACGATCCGTTCCCCCAGGCCATCTACGTCAGAGTGGTTGAGCAGGTCGACTTCGAGGGCAAACGCATCTTGCCCCAGTTCTCGCGTCAATCCCGCAAGCCGTTCCGCAGCCCGGTCGATCAGCACAACCCTCGCACCCGCGGCGAGCAGAGTGCGAGCGCATTCAAGGCCAATGCCCGAGGCCGCGCCCGTTACCGCGGCAACCTTACCGCGCAGTTGTTGTGTCATTTCTTGCTCCTTGAGATCAGCCGCGACCGTGCGACACTCGGCTCCGGCGGGCCAACGAGTCGACGATGACCGCGATGGCGAGAACCGCACCGGTGATCATGTAGCGTAGGGAGGAGCTGAGGTTGAGAAGCGTGAGCCCGTTCGATATAGCCTGGATCACGATGATGCCGAGCACTGCCGACCAGGCGCTGCCCCGCCCGCCGAAAAGGCTCGTCCCGCCGATTACTGCCGCGGCGATGGCGTTGAGATTGACATCGCCCGTACCGGCTTGCTGGCTCGATGAGGCAAGGCGCGACGCAGCCAGGATACCGCCCGCAGCGGCGAGCGTCGAACACAGCACGAATGCCGACAGGTAGATGCGCTTGACGTTGATGCCCGCCCGCCTCGCTGCCTCGCGGTTGCCGCCCACGGCAAACATCGACCGACCCCATTTGGTGCGGGTGAGGCCGTAGTTGAGGACGACCGCCAGCACGACAAAGAGCGCAAACATCCAGGGCAGGCCCCGGCCAAGGTTGAGATACCAGCCGGCGAACACCAGGGCTGCGGTGAGGATCACCGCCTTCGTCACCACGAGGCGGACGGCGATCGGCGAGAGTCCTTCGGCGATACGCTGGCGATTGGTGCTGAGGCCGCCGAGGACAAGAGCGACGCCAGGCACAACTGCCAGCGCATAGGTAAGCCAGTCCGGCATGATCAGAATCTGGCCAAATCGGACCAACTCGGATTGGTACGGGAGGTTGATCGATCCGGTTGAGCCCAACAGGTAGAGCTGCATACCCAACAGCGCCAACAGGCCCGAGAGCGTGGCCACGAAGCTGGGCATGCCCAGTCGCGTAAAGAGGAAGGCGTAAACCACGCCCACCAGCGCGCCCGCGCCCAGCGCGATGAAAATGGCGAGCACTATGGGCACGCCGGAGTTGACCCAGAGTACGCCGACGATGGCCGAGGCGAGCCCGCTCATCGAGCCGACCGAGAGATCGATTTCGCCGAGCATCAGGACGCAAACGATGCCCAACGAGATGACTCCGACAGTCGCGCAGTCAAAGAGCAGGTTGACCAGGTTGTTGGGCGCCAGGAATACGGGATTGAGCGCGGTGAAGACCAACGAGATAACGACCAGTCCCACCGCCACGGGAAGCATGCCCAAGTCGCCTGATCGCACCCGGTCGAGAAAGGCGCGGAGGGCGCCAGCGAAGCTTTGGTCGTCCCGCAGGCGGTTGTCGGATCTGTCCAGCGGCGCGGCGGTTGTGTTTCGATCAGCGTTGGTCATGAGGCCGCTCCTGCCCGTCGCGCTCGGCCCGCGACTTCTGCCGGCGGGTCACCGAGTTCTCCGCTGCACCAGTAATCGCCGCGACCAGATCCTCGTGGCTGGTGTCAGCGGTGAACACCCCATTGTTGCGGCCCAGCCGCAGCACGACGATGCGGTCGGCCACCGCCCTCACCTCATCCATGTTGTGGCTGATGACGATCACGCCCAAACCCCGGTCGCGCACTCGCTCAATGAGGTTCAGCACTTCGGCAGTCTGCGCCACGCCAAGGGCAGCGGTCGGCTCATCGAGCATGATGATCTTGGGGTCGAGCAGCAACGAGCGGGCGATGGCGACGGTCTGGCGTTGGCCGCCTGACAGAGACGCGATGGGCAGGCGCACCGAGGGTATGCGCGCTGCCAACTCGCTCAGCAGCGCCCAGGCCCGCACCTCCATCTTGACCTCGTCCAGCCGCCAGGCCGATAGCTCGTGGCCAAGAAACAGATTGGCGACGACGTCCAGGTTCTCGCAGAGGGCAAGATCCTGGAACACAGTGGCTATGCCCATGCCGAGCGCAGCACTGGGGCTCGCCAATGTAACCTGCTGACCCAGATACTCGATTGTCCCTGTCGTCGGCTGGTGGACGCCGGCGAGGATATTGACGAGCGTTGACTTACCCGCGCCATTGTCTCCGACGAGGGCGACTACTTCGCCCGCGTAGACGTCGAGTTCGATCTCTGTCAACGCCGACACCGCGCCGAAGCTCTTGGAGATCTCGCGCAGGCGCAGAATGGGTTCGGCTGAAGCCGGGTTCGTATGGGGCATCGCTGGGATTCCTCCCATCCAGAGTCTCGATGGGCTTGTTGCCCCACCTGGCAAGGCCAGGCGGGGCAGTTCATCTTACTGGATACCAAGCGCCGCGCACGCCTCGGCATACTCGGCAGTGCACACTTCTGCGGCGGTTTGGATACCGCCGTCGAAGATGATCTCCTTGATGTTCTTCTTGGTCACCACGGCAGGCACGAAAAGCTGCGAGGGTGTGTCGTAAAGCGTGTGCGTTGCTTCAGGCACTTCGCCCGCGAGCAGGCCCACGGCGACCTCGGCGGCGGCACGTGCCACGATCTCGGACGGCTTCGAAATCGTATTGTATTGATCGCCGGCAATGATGAGCTGTAGCGCCGCGATGGTGGCATCGTTTCCGGTGACCGGAGGTAACGGATCGACGCCGGCAGCCTTCAGAGCTGCGATGGCGCCACCGCCCGTGCCGTCATTTGCCGCAACAATCCCGACGATCTGGTCGCCGAAACGCGTGATCTGGCCTGCCACCCATTCCTGAGCAGCCGGAGGCGCCCAATCCGGCGTATCGAATTCGGCCAGGGTCGTATAGCCCGATGCGTCGAGGGCTCGGTCGATGCCGTCCCGAATAAGGCCGGCCGCGGCGTCGGTCGGCGAGCCGTTGACCTGCAGCACGCCCGAGCCGGCCGCGACCCCCTCGGCCTTCAGATGGTCCACCAGCGACTGCGCGATGGCATAGCCGATGCCTTCATTGTCGAAGGAGACGTAGAAGTCGGCCCTCTGCGCTGGAATGGGACGATCATAGGCGATGACCTTGACGTCCTGCGAATGAGCGATCTCGACCAGGGCAGCGGCCGCCGAGGAGTCGACCGGGTCGAGCACGATGATCGTGGCACCCTGGGCGATCACCGAGTTGAACTGCTGCTGCTGTAGAGCCGCGTCGGCATTGGCGTTCTGGTAAACCAGGGTGCAATCGGAGCAGAGTTCTTTCATGGCTGCCTGGAAGCCGGGCCAGTCATGTTGCTCATAGCGGGTGGATGCCTGGTCAGGCATCAGGAATGCGACAGTCGATGCCGCCTGCGCGACGGACAGACTGGCGAAGGTGAGCAGAAGGGCTGCCGGTACGGAAGCCCTGAGGGTTTGGTAGCGCATGCTTTCTCCTCCTTGGTGGTGGCGTGCGGTCTCGTCGCATCCCCCCGACGAGCCGGGGTCGACAGTCCGGTGAAAAGCCTCCTCCATTTCGGCACAGTG
>NZ_JAQGJL010000046.1 GCF_028290645.1 Devosia sp.
TATCCCTCCGAGACCGACGTCTTGCTGTTGATCCAGGCGCGAAAGGCCGCGCCACAGGTGACCAGCCTGACCGTGAACACCGCCGTGGCCCTGATGGATATCGGCTACTACGATGAGGCCGCCGCAATGCTGCGCCCGCTGCTCACCGATCCGCACGACAATTCGGTTAGCGGCCTGGCGCGCAGGCTGATCGATCGGGCGCAGAAGAAGCAGAGGCCCCAAAAGGAGGACTTCGACTCCTGATCGATCCGGGGCGACCCGTGAATCGGCAAGCTCTTCTAGTGTCCCGATTCTGAAGTTCGCCAGACTTGCGGCAATGCTGAGCGAACTTCAGAATCGACAAGGTCACTAGAGAAGTTACTGTTTCTAGTGTGGTTTACGGTGCTGAAGTTCGCAACCGCGCAGCCGCTACCACATGCGAACTTCAGCACCACCACACTAGACCCAGCCGGGACCGCCTGATACCTCCCCGGCCCATGTCGATCGCCACCGAAGCCGCCCGCCGGCGCACCTTCGCCATCATCAGCCATCCTGACGCCGGCAAGACCACCCTGACCGAGAACCTGCTGCTGGCCGGGGGCGCCATCCGCGCGGCCGGCGCGGTTCGGGCGCGCGGGGAGCAGCGCCGCACTCGCAGCGACTGGATGAAGATCGAGCGCGAGCGAGGCATCTCGGTCAGCGCCAGCGTCATGACCTTCGATCATGCCGGGCTGATGTTCAATCTGCTCGATACGCCGGGCCACGAGCACTTTTCGGAAGACACCTACCGCACCCTCACCGCCGCCAATGCCGCGGTGATGGTGCTGGACGCCGCCAAAGGCATCGAGCCCCAGACCCTGAAGCTGTTCGAGGTCTGCCGGCTGCGCGATATCCCGATCGTCACCTTCGTCAACAAGATGGACCGCGAAGCGCTCGACCCCTTCGCCATTCTGGATGAGATCGCCGACAAACTGGCGCTCGACCCCACGCCGCTCTACTGGCCGGCCGGCTCGGGCGGTCGGTTCAAGGGCATGCTCGACCTGACCACCCGCCAGTTCCAGCCCTATCAGCGCGGCGGCGAGCATGGCCCGTCGGTAGCCTTCGAGTCCAACGCCATGGACGACAAGCTCCGCCCCGAGGAACGCGCCGAGCTATCGGACGGGGCGGAACTGGCGGGACGGCCATTCGATCATCAGGGCTTCCTGGCCGGAGCAGTAACACCCGTGCTGTTTGGCTCGGCCCTGCGCCATTTCGGGGTTGATGAATTGCTCGCCACGCTGGGCCGTTTCGCGCCGCCTCCCGGGCCGATGACAGCCGAGCGCGAAGGGAAGCCGACCCAGGTCGAGCCGGGCGCCGAGGAGGTCTCGGGCTTCGTGTTTAAGGTCCAGGCCAATATGGATCCCAACCACCGCGACCGTATCGCCTTCCTGCGGCTGACCTCCGGCAAATTTGCCCGCGGCATGAAGCTCAAGGCCTATTCCGCCGGCGGCAAGGGCGCCCCGCCACAGCGGCAGATGAGCGTCAACGCCCCCATCCTGTTCTTCGCCTCCGACCGCGAACTGGCGGAGGAGGCCTATGCCGGTGATGTCATGGGAATTCCGAACCACGGGGTGCTGCGGGTGGGCGACAGCCTGTCGGAAAGCGGCGCGGTGCGCTTCGCGGGCCTGCCCAATTTCGCCCCGGAGATCCTGCGCCGCGTGCGGGTCAAGGACCCGCTGAAGGCCAAGCACCTGAAGAAAGCGCTGGAGGGATTGGCCGAGGAAGGTGTCACCCAGCTCTTCAGGCCCGAGATCGGCAGCGACTTCATCGTCGGCGCCGTCGGCCAGCTGCAATTCGAGGTGATGGCCGACCGGCTGTCGAACGAATATGTCCTCGACGTCGTCTTCGAAGCCGCCCCCTATGCCGAGGCCCGGTGGCTGGGGGGCGAGGCTGCGGAGATCGAGGATTTCGCCGCCAAGCATCGCAGCGCCATGGCTCGCGATATCGACGACAACATCGTCTTCCTGGCCAAGTCGAGCTGGGAGATCGGCTATGTCGGGGAGCGGTTTCCGAAGATCAGGTTCGAGCGGACCAAAGAGCGGGGCTGAAAGGAAAGGCCCATGCGCCTTCATCCCTCGTGGCGACTTTCGGCCTCAGCCTTCGTCGTTCTCATCAAAGTCAAAATAGACACGGCCGGGAGCCAGCCCTGAAGCGGCGCCCGGCCGTGAAAATCTGGCACGATCGACGCCGAAAACTCCGGCAATCGGCCTTATAGTGGCTCTGCCGCAGCTCCCAGGAAACTGGAAGCTGCGGCGTGACCTTGACCCTACTTCGCTTTGACGCTCGGGCTGTCGTCGGCCTTCAGGTCACCCAAGGCGTACTGGAAGCCGGCCATGATGTGCTCGAGATAGAGCGGCATGGCATAGAGGTGCTCGTCGTGGCCGAGCGCTTCATAGAAGACGCGGCCCTTGCCTTCAGCGCGGATCCAGCTGAGGCCATAGTCGCCGTCGGTGCGCTTGCCGGATTCCTTGGCCTTATCCACATCGCTCATCTTGTCGTAATCGATGCTGGTGAGAACGTGGAGATTGGTCCGCGACCAGGAGTCCTGGTTGAAGGTGTAGGTTTCGTCGTGAACGCTGAACTCCTGACCATTGAACATCTTGGTCAGCGGGCTCTTCTTGTCGTCGATTTTCACCGTGATCGGTTGCGGATAGACCCAGTGGAACTTGAAGTAACCACCGATCATCTTGTTGAACTCAGGCCAGAGACCCACGCCGCCGGGAGGACCGGCGGGCGCACGGGGAGCCGCCGGAGCCGCACCCGGAGCCGCGCCTGCCGCCG
>NZ_JAQGJL010000047.1 GCF_028290645.1 Devosia sp.
CCCCTCCCCTCAAGGGGGAGGGGAGCTCATCCAACATTCCCGCAACCCGTTCGACATTTACGCCGCGCGGTTTAATGTGCCCCATGCAGGCAGAACATGCCTCGGTCCTGGGAGGGGCAGCATATGCGGGAGGAATTCGATCACATCGTGATCGGAGGGGGAGCGTCGGGCTGCGTGGCGGCGGCGCGGCTGGTGACCGATGGCGACCGCAAGGTCCTGCTGCTCGAGGCCGGGCACTCACACCATCATCCGCTGCTCGACATGCCGCCGGGGATCTTCAAGCTGATCAACGGCTCCAAGTACATGACCTATCACCACACCGTGCCGCAGGAGCATCTCAGCGGCCGGGTGCACGATATCCCGCAGGGCAACGTGCTGGGCGGCGGCACCTCGGTCAATGCGCAGGTCTATATGCGCGGCCGGCCATCGGACTATGACGAATGGGACCAGATCCTGCGCGGTAACAATGACGGCGCGCCCTGGGGCTGGTCGAGCGTGCTGCAGCACTTCCGCCGCATCGAGGGCAACAACCGGCTGAGCAACGAATATCACGGCAATGACGGCCCGCTGCTGGTCTCGGATCCCGGGCACATCGATGACGTGTCGCGCTGGTTCGTCCAGAGCGTGCAGCAGATGGGCGAGCCTTTCACCAGCGATTTCAACGGCCTGACCCAGCGTGGCGTCGGCTTCTACCAGTTCATGAACCGCAAGGGGAAGCGCTCCAGCGCCGCCTACGCCTACATCGAGCCGCTGAAGGACGACAAGCGGCTGACGGTGCGGCTGCGCTCGGCGGTGCAAAAGATCAACATCGAGAACGGCCGGGCCGTCAGCGTCACCTACCGCGATGCGTCGGGGGCCGAGCGCACCGCGCACTCGAAGGGCGACATCGTCCTCAGTTCCGGCGCGCTGGTGACGCCCAAGCTGCTGATGCTGTCCGGCCTCGGTCCGGCAGAGCAGTTGCAGAAGCACGGCATCGACACGCTCGTCGATCTCCCCGGCGTCGGCCGGAACCTCATTGACCACCCCGAAGTGCCGGTGATCTCGGTCGCCAACGGGCCTTACGGCTATTTCCGGCAGGGCGTCGGCTGGCGCATGCTGAAGAACGGCCTCAACTTCAAGTTGTTCGGCAATGGCCCGATCCTCTCGGCCGGTTTCGAGGCCGGCGCCTTCATCAACCCGATCGATCGCGACGCCCCGCCCTCCATCCAGGCCTTCTGTGTGCCCATCGTCTATCTCGACCGGGACCTGTTGAAGGTGTTCGACGACACCTACGGCGTCACCATCACCACCGTGCTGGTGAAGCCGAAATCGCGCGGCTATGTCGAACTGCGCTCCGCCGACCCGGCCGACATGCCGCTGGTCTCGCCGCATCTGCTGCAGCACCCTGACGACATGAAGATCATGGTCGAGGGCCAGCGCTTCTTCCGCGACGTGCTGCTGAGCGGTCCGCTCGGCAAGCGGGTGGAAAAGGTCATCGCCCCACCGGGACCGGACCTCGGTGATGAAGCCATGGCCGAGCACTGCAGGCGGTTCGTCAAGACCAACTACCACCCGGCCAGCACCGCGAGGATGGGGGCCGATGGCGATCCGATGGCGGTGCTCGACGCCCGCCTCAGGGTGCGCGGCGTCGACAACCTCCGCGTCTCGGACATGTCCGCCGTCCCCAACATCAATGCCGGCAACACCACGGCGCCGGCAATGATGCTGGGCGACCGCTGCGCCGACTTCATCCTCGGCCTTGACCGGCCGTCAACTGCGACATCGCATTAGGGAGAGCCCAATGATCTTCGATCTGTTCCGTCTCGACGGCAAAGTTGCGCTGGTGACCGGCGCGACGCGCGGCATCGGCCTCGGCATCGTCGAGGCGCTGACCGACGCCGGCGCGCACGTGATCCTCTCCTCGCGGGTCCCCAAGCCCGACGTGGTGGAGCGCTTCAAGGACGCCGGCCGCAAGGTGGACTACCTCCAGGGCGACGTGCAGGACCCGGCGGTGCCGGCGCAACTGATCGCCGAAGCGGTGCGGCTCGGGGCAGGGCGGCTCGACATCCTCGTCAACAATGCGGGCGTCGCGCAGCATGGCGAAACCCACAGCTTCCCCGCCGAGCAGTATCGCCGGCTGATGGACATCAACCTTGACAGCGTATTCCGGGCCTGCCAGGCGGCGCTCGGCCCGATGCGGGCGCAGAAGGACGGCGTCATCCTCAATATCGGCTCGATCTCGGGGCTGATCTCCAACATCCCGCAGCCGCAGGCAGCCTATAATGCGTCGAAGGCCGCCGTGCACATGCTGACCAAGAGCCTCGCCTCCGACTACGCCGACGACGGCATCCGCGTGAACGCCATCGCCCCAGGCTACATCACCACCGACATGACCAACGGCGGCCTCAACGACCCGGTATGGGGCCCGGTCTGGCGCGACATGACCCCGATGAAGCGACCGGGCTCCGCGATGGATATCGGCGCGGCGGCGCTCTACTTGTGCTCACCGGCGTCCGGGTATGTGACAGGCGAGGTGCTGGTGGTGGATGGGGGGTATACGGTGAGGTAAGGGCGGCAGATATCAACTCGGTGCGAGTTGACCCCCACCCCTGTCCCCCTCCCCCTCAACAGGGGGAGGGCGACGTACCCTGAGATCCCAGGTTTTTGGTCTCCCTCCCATTCTTAGGGGGAGGGGACAGGGGTGGGGGTCAACCCGCACAAGGTGTAAGGCCCGAGCCCCACGCCGCTACCCCCCCGTAACACTCATATGCCTGCTCAGCGCCGGCGCCGTGTGATCCCGATCCAGCACGAAATCGTGCCCCTTCGGCTTCAGCAGCATCGCCCGATCCAGTTCCGCGTCCAGCGCACCCGGCCCGCCTTCGCGTATCGCCGCCCGCAGATCCACCATGTCGTCCTGCCCCAGACACATGTAGAGCTGGCCCGTTGCCGTCAGCCGCACGCGATTGCAGCTTTCGCAGAAATTGTGGCTCATCGGCGTGATGAACCCGACAAGGCCGTTGGTCTCCGTCACATAGTCGTAGCGCGCTGGACCACCGGTCCGGTGGCTGGTCGGCTCGAGCGTGTATTTCGCCTGCAGCCGCTCGCGCAACTCCTTCAGCGGCAGATAGGTGTCAACACGGTCGATGCCGACTTCCCCCAGCGGCATCCCCTCGATCAGTGTCAGGCCGAAGCCCCGGGCGTGCGCCCAGTGCAGCATCGGCTCGATCTCGTCCTCGTTGACGCCGCGCATCGCGACCATGTTGATCTTGATCTTGAGCCCGGCCTCGGCCGCGGCGTCGATCCCGTCGAGCACGTCGGCAATGCGGCCGCGCCGGGTGATCTCGGTGAAGCGGGCTTCGTCGAGCGTATCGAGCGATATGTTGAGCCGCTTCACCCCGGCGCGCGCGAGACCCCCGGCATGTTTCCTGAGCTGGCTGCCATTGGTGGTGAGCGTCACCTCCTCGAGCCCTTGCCCGAGATGGCCGCCGATCTTTTCCACCAGCTCCATGATGTCGCGCCGCACCAACGGTTCGCCGCCCGTGAGCCGCACCTTCTTCACCCCGCGGGCGACGAAGGCCGAGACGATCGTGTCGATCTCCTCGAAGCTCAGCACTTCGTGCTTGGGCAGGAACGTCATGTGTTCCGACATGCAGTAGACGCAGCGGAAATCGCAGCGGTCGGTGACCGACACGCGCAGATAGCTGATCCGGCGGCCGTAGCGGTCGATCAGGGGGCGCGCCCCCGTCGGCTCGATATTGGGCTGTTCGAACAGCGTCAGTGACATTCGTCTTTCTACCGCACTGACCCCGCATC
>NZ_JAQGJL010000054.1 GCF_028290645.1 Devosia sp.
CGCTCACGCCAACGTGGTGGATGCTCTATGGCGCAGCGGACGCCCCGCGGTCACACACGAGCCGCCCGCTGCTTTCGGATACCCCCCGTTGCGACGGAAAAGGGCATCCTCGGGGCAAATAAAGCTATGGTGACGAGTTGGGTTCCCAGTGGGTACTTCGGTCCGCGCTATTCCGGACAACGACCCGTTTTGCGTTTGCGGTACCGGAGTACGAGATAGGCGCCGCCAGCTGCGAGGAAGGCCAGTCCTGCCCCGGCGATGGGCCCTGAAGCCCCACCGCAAACTTGCCGCCCGGCCCCCAGCCATTGCCGTTGGCGTTCGGATTTGAGCTGTATGCGGTGCAGCCCGGCATCGAGCCCTTCGGCTAGAACGTCGTGCCAGACCCGACGCGCCCCATAAGGGTCGACTAACCGGCCTGCGTCATTGCGAGGCAGGCGATCCCTGATGGATCCGGCGAAGTAGCCTTTGACAAAATCCTTGCCGCGGTTCGCCGAATTCGGGACATCGAAGACGCGCGCAGAATGGCCGCTTTGGGCCCAGAAACCGGCCTTTTGCCTACCCGCCCGGAGTCTCACACCTCAAGACTCCACGGCATGGCCGCCCCTACCCCACTTGGTTTAGAGTCACGGGGTGTCGGGGCTTGATAGTTGCATGCTCATGCATATATCTTCGGGAAGAATTCAGCCTGGAGGCTAGCAAATGCAATTCGGAATCTTCTCTGTCAGCGACATCACCCGAAATCCGCTCACCAGCACGACGCCGAGCGAAGCGGAGCGGATCGACGCGACCGTTCGCATCGCGCAGCGCGCCGACGAGGTCGGGCTCGACGTGTTCGCCATCGGCGAGCACCATAACCCGCCGTTTTTCTCCTCCTCCCCAACGACGCTTCTCGCCAGCATCGCGGCCCGCACGCAACGGATCATCCTCAGTACGGCCACCTCGCTCATTACGACGAACGATCCGGTGAGGATGGCGGAGGAGTACGCGATGCTCCAGCATCTTTCGAAGGGCCGGATGGACCTCATGCTGGGCCGGGGCAACACGGTGCCGGTCTATCCCTGGTTCGGCCAGGACATCCGCAACGGCGTGGCGCTGGCGCTCGAGAACTACAACCTGCTCCATAAGCTCTGGCACGAGGATGTGGTCGACTGGCAGGGCAAGTTCAGGAAGCCGCTCCAGGGCTTCACCTCGATCCCGCGTCCGCTGGACGACGTGCCGCCCTTCGTCTGGCACGGCTCGATCCGCACGCCCGAGATCGCCGAGCAAGCGGCCTATTACGGTAACGGCTATTTCGCCAACAATGTGCTGGCGCCCAACTTCCACTTCCTGCCGCTGGTCAACTTCTATCGCCAGCGGTTCGAGCACTACGGGCACGGCACCAAGGAGCAGGCCATCGTCGGCCTGGGGGGGCAGGCCTTCATCGCCAGGAACTCGCAGGACGCCTACGAAGGCTTCCGGCCCTACTTCGAGGGCAACCCGATCTACGGCACAAGCTACGGCCTCGAGGAGTATGCACGTAACACCCCGCTCAGCGTCGGCAGCCCGCAGGAGATCATCGACAAGACGTTGACCTTCCGCGAGGCCTTCGGCGACTACCAGCGCCAGCTTTGGAACGTCGATGCAATGGGGCTGCCGGTCGAGACGGCGCTCGAACAGGTCGAACTGCTCGGTACACAAGTGGTGCCGGTGCTGCGCAAGGAGATGGCGTCCCGGCGTTCGCCCGGTGCCGCCGATGCGCCGACGCACAAGGACCTGGTCAAGACAAAGTACGGCGATGCCGCGCCGCGCCAGCCAACGCCGAACCCGAACCGCGGCGACAACCTGACTGGCGCTCGTCCCTACCAGGACACGGATGCGAGCGTCAGTGCCACTCTTCCACTGGCGGGCTGACCATGGCCCGGGACACCAGACTGGCCAATCAGGCGTGGGAGGCACTCTTCCGCGCCCAGGCAACCATAGCGCAGGAACTGACGGCGGGAGACGTCTGGGGCGATCTCGCCCCGAGCGAATACGGCGTCCTCTATGCTCTTTCGACGGCGCCGGCCGGCCTAAGGATGTCCGAGCTCAGCAAGGACGTGTTGCTCAGCCAGGCCGGGCTGTCGCGGCTGATCGGGCGGCTCGAAACCCGCGGTCTCATCGACCGGCAAACCGATCCTGACGATGCGCGGGCGAGCATCCTGCGCCTCTCCAAAGCCGGCGTGCATGTGCAGCGGCGCGTCGGCGCCATGCACGGTCGGCATGTCGCCGAGGCGCTGTCGTCGCGCCTCGGCGACGACCAACTCACTACGCTCAGGGAGCTGTGCGAACGGATCCTCGCTCCTACGGCGTCAACAATGGAAGTCCCCAAATGACCAAGGCGTTTCAGAACAAGGGTGAGCCCGTGCGCCTTGTTGTCATCAATGCGGGCGTGAGCGACCCCTCGTCCACGCGGATGCTGGTGGACCGTGTCGCCCAGGCGAGCCTCGACCGTCTCTCGGCAGCGGGGCTCACGACCTCTATCGGCATCATCGACCTCGCCCCGTTGGCGGTCGATATCGCCAAGGCCATTGTCGCCGGCTTCCCCAACGACAGGGTGCAGTCCGCCATCGACACGCTGGCCCGCGCCGACGCGATCATTGCCGCGACGCCGGTCTACAAGGCGGGCATAAGCGGGCTGTTCAAATCCTTCATCGACCTCATCGACAACGACCTGCTGATCGCCAAGCCGGTGGTGCTCGCGGCAACCGCCGGCACGTCGCGCCACGCCATGGTCGCGGATGAGCAGATGCGTCCGCTGTTCGCGTTCCTGCGGGCGATGCCGGTGCCCACCTCGATCTTTGCCGCACCCGAGGACTGGAGTTCTCCCGAGTTCGGCGCCCGGATCGACCGGGCCGCCACCGAACTCACCCAGTTCGTGCTGAGCGGTGTCGGCCGCTCCATCACGGACGCGGCCTGGCAGGGCTATCAGCACCAGTTCGCCGGCAACGCCACCCAGGCGGAGCGCAAGGCCGATGATGTCAATTTCGGCTCCGACCTGATGCGGCTTGCAGCAGGCGGATCGCTGCTGTCACGGGACTAGCGGGCGGGTGAGAACAAAACGGCGCTCGAAGGCGCCCTGGCGGGAGTGGGTTGTCCCGGCCGCGGCCGACTGGCAGACAACTCCACCGCGTGGCACTAGGCTTCTTCGGCATCGGGACCAACGTCGCTGCGACTGACGTCTTAAATAACGTTGAGCGCGATCCGACGTGGTGATGAAATCAAAGAGCGCTTGGATGCTCGGGGCGCCGGAAAGTTGCTTTGGGGACAAAAGCAGCCGTTCGAGAACATCAGCGGATTTTCGAGTGGGTTGCGGACGACCACCCGGTTGCCTCAGCCGGGCGCAGGACCTACTTGACCGATATGACGTCAAACGCGACTTGCGGTAGAGCGCTGATCGAGTCCTGGACGCTTCCGGCTGCTGCTAGGCTTGGCTCGTCAATCCGCTCCAAAGGTATCTACCTTGAGGTCCGCGCCCGTTTGCCGGCGGCGGCACGAAAATCACTCACTGTGAAAGCCGGCGAGCTCACGCTGCGGATGCCTGAGGGCGCAACTGACGAATTTGCAACAGCATCGGCGGTCATCTCCAGGACCCTCGAGGGCATCGAGAGCCTGCCGGTGATACCCCGCGAAATTGAAGATATTCTTGGGATCTCGGCCACAGAGAGGCACAGGTGGCTGAAAGACGGCCGCTTGCCCAGCTCTGGCACCCGCACGGTGAAACTTCGTGGCCGGGCAAAGGTTACGTTCCACATCTTCGACCCGCGTGTGGTGGAAGACATTCTCGACCGTGGCGTGATCGATAACTGGCGCGAGGACGACGCGGAGAAGCCGTCGAGAACAGGCGTCGCGCGGCTTGGAAGGCAAAACTGACGCGCGCGAAGACGGAAAGCGGAGAGGGATTACCTAGTTCCGACAGCGAGGATGAGGCGGACCGTTTCAAACTGCGCGGCTGGGCAGAGTTCGAGCGCGACGGATTATTTCGCTGACGGCGCGATGCAGACATTCCAACCGATTATCGCCTGCCAAGAAGTCGGCCGGTGAACTGGTGGTGGAATGAATCGCGACAATGCCAAGTGCGAGATAGCCCAGTAGAGAATGGCCCGACTGCATCGCGAATGCGGGCTCCGAACTAGCCGTCTCCAGTTGGCATGGTGGGTTCGAGCCGAATGTACGCGACCCTTCCGAGGGTTAGCCTACAACTACGTGCACTACAAAAAACACCAGCAATATCACTGAGTTAATGGCGGGGAAGGAGATGCGAAATGGCGATGGAGTTGATCTTCCTAACCCTCGGAAATGTCTAAGGAATTTTCGGGGTGGTCTGTCGAGCGGCAATCGCACTATGTGCGATGCTGATCAGGCATAACGAAAGTGTCGTCTTGGCCATGATCAAACGGTCGCAGAAATTACCTAGCGAACTCTACGAGTCCCTGACCTAGGACCGAGGTCATCAGCGACTGAGCCTGGCCACCCAGGTCGAGGTCGACTTCTGCGATCCTCGCTCGTAGCCCATCGATACCGATAGCTCGTCGGCGGCGTCGCGCGTCATTTCGGCGAATTTGACAACCCTGTCGTCGGGCACCCGGAAGGTCGGAGCAAAGACCGCCAGCGCGCCCACAATGGAGCCGGTGTGGTCGAGCACGGGCGATCCTATCGAAGTCAGGCGGTCGGCGCGAGTGACGGCATAGGCATAGATTCAACGGCAACATTCCACTCTCGTCGGCTATACGCCGTGCAGCCTTCCGCTTTGGCAGCCAAGAAGATTAGCCGCGGCGGCGGCCTGTGGCGCTGAATCTAAAGCCAGCGCCTCCAAGTCACTCTGACAGAATCTTTTTCTGACCGCGCAACCGACTGCCTTTCGCCGACTTATGGGTTTTCGTAGGGGTGTATCCTGTGGGACTTTAGGGGAAGCATAACATGAGCGCATCGGTTGCGACGGCTCAGCTTGACCGCCGGCAGATTCTGACGGCGCTTCGGGGTTTCAGGCGTGGAGATTTCAGCGCGCGGTTGCCCGATCACTTTGACGGCCTGGACGCCGAGATCGCGCAAACCTTCAACGAGATCGTGGAGCTGAATGGCGAACTGACGAGCGAGTTCGAGCGGCTGGGTCGTGTCGTCGGCAAGGAGGGCCGCATCGGAGAGCGTGGCCATGTGCGCAACGCTACAGGAAATTGGGAGGCCAGTGTCCGGTCGATCAATGAACTGATCGAAGACATGGTTCAGCCTACCGCGGAAGTGGCTCGAGTTATCGGCGCCGTGGCCAAGGGTGACCTGACGCAGTCAATGAAGGTCGAAATCGATGGTCGTCCTCTACGAGGCGAATTCCTGCGCATCGGCAAAATCGTCAACACCATGGTCGGCCAGCTTGCCTCGTTTACTTCCGAGGTCACGCGAGTCGCGCGCGAGGTTGGTACCGAAGGGAAGATTGGGGGCCAAGCGCGTGTAAGGGGCGTGGCAGGGACGTGGAAAGACCTCACCGACAACGTCAACGCGATGGCCACAAACCTGACTGCCCAAGTGAGAAACATCGCCGAAGTCACCACGGCGGTGGCCTCGGGCGATCTGTCCAAAAAGATCACCGTCGATGTGAAAGGCGAAATCCTGGGTCTGAAAAACACCATCAACACGATGGTCGACCAGTTGAACTCCTTCGCCTCCGAAGTAACGCGCGTGGCACGCGAAGTGGGCACCGAGGGCAAGTTGGGGGGTCAGGCTCGCGTCGAGGGCGTAGGTGGCACCTGGAAGGATCTAACCGACAACGTCAACCTGATGGCCGCCAACCTCACGGGCCAGGTGCGTAACATCGCCGAAGTCACCACGGCGGTGGCCTCCGGCGATCTGTCCAAAAAGATCACCGTCGATGTGAAAGGCGAAATTCTCGAACTCAAGAACACCATCAACACG
>NZ_JAQGJL010000055.1 GCF_028290645.1 Devosia sp.
TCCCTCCCCCTAGTGGGGAGGGATCAAGGGTGGGGGTGGCCCCACCCTCGGTGCTTACAGTTACCGCCCGCCGATCACCCCGACATAGTCGCTGACCCACCGGTAATACGGCACGCATTCGCCCGTCGCGCACTTGGCGGTCGGGGTTCGCCAGAAGCGGATCTTGTCGAAGTTCTCGTAGCCGTTCATCGTGCAGCCCTCGTCGGTGAGGAGTTCGTTGCCCTTGCAGGCGGCCGGCACGGACGGCACCGTGCCGAACCAGGCCGACACATCGCCCTGCACCTTGGGCGAGAGCGAGTGCTCCATCCACATATAGGCGCAGTTCGGATGCGCTGCCTCCGAATGCAGCATCGTGGTGTCGGCCCAGCCGGTGATGCCTTCCTCGGGGAAGGTCGAGGCCACCTTGGCACCCTCGGCGACCAGCACATTGACCATGAACGGCCAGGAGGACGAGGCGACGACGCCTTCGTTCTTGAAGTCGTCCATCTGGATATAGGCGTCGTGCCAGTAGCGTCCGACGAGAGTGCGCTGCACGCGTAGCAGGTCGAGCGCCGCCTTGTACTGGTCCTCGTTCAGCGCATAGGGGTCGGTGATCCCCAGCTCGGGCTTATGGGCCATCAGGTAGAGCGCCGCATCGGCGATGTAGATCGGTCCGTCATAGGCCTGCACGCGCCCCTTGTTGGACTTGCCGTCGGGGAGGTTCATCTCCTCGAACACCACGTTCCAGCTGGTCGGCGGCGTCGCTCCGAACACCTCGGTATTGTACATCAGGACGTTGGCGCCCCACACGTACGGCGTGCCGTAATGGACACCATCGACCGTGTGCCAGGGGGCGTTCTGCAGCCGCTCGTCGATCGTCGACCAGGAGGGGATCAGTGCCGTGTTGATCGGTTGCACCCGCTTGCCGGCGACCAGGCGCAGCGAAGCGTCGCCCGAGGCGGTGACCAAGTCGAAGCCGCCCTCGTTCATCAGGGCGACCATTTCGTCGGAGGTATTGGCGGTCTTCACCGACACCTTGCAGCCCGTGTCGGCCTCGAACTTGGTGACCCAGTCGTAGTTGGGGTCGGTCTCGCCGCGCTCGATATAGCCGGCCCAGGCGACGATCGATACTTCGCCCTCGCCCGCGCCCAGCGTCTGCAGCATTTCCTGCGCAGCCACCTGGCCGGTGAAAGTCGCAACCATGGTCAAGGCCGTACACGTCTTGAGGATGGATTTCATCGGTTTCTCCCTGCTCGGGCGGCGCTCCCAAATGCGCACAATGCCCTTGTTTGGGAGCTTATCGGGCATCCGAACATTCGCAAATGCATTCGGCCGTGGGCAGCAATCGGAAAAACCGATTGCTGCTATCGTTCCTGGGCAGACCGGCCACGCGGCGAATGCTGCTGCTGCGCGAGGCCGATGAAGTCGCGCGCCGCCTGCGTCAGCTGGCTGCCCCGCCGCCAGACCATCCCGACCTGAACCACCGGGAGCGAGCCCGAGATATCCCGGCTCTCGATCCGATCGCCCTCCAGCGACCACGGCCGGTAGACCAGATCCGGCAGCAGCGCGATCCCGGCCCCGGTCGCGACGAGGCTGCGCACCGCCTCGACCGAGCGGGTGCGGAATGCGACGTGCGGCTTGGCGCTGAACGCGGCGAGGAGCTTGCCAGTATTCTCCTCGGTCTCGTCCACCGTCAGCATGATCAGCGGCTCGGGCACGATGTCCGACACCGAGATGATGTCCGCCCCCGCCAGCCGATGCCCGAGCGGGAGCCACAGCCGATACGCCGACGTCTCGAAAATCTCCGCCTGCAGCGCCACCCGGTCGCGCAGGTTCGAGATCACCATCACCGCCACGTCGAGCTCTCCACCGATCAGCAGATGCTCGAGATAGTCACCATTGTCCTCGATCGCCGAGACGTTGACGTTGGGATAGGCCCGGCGGTACCGCGCCAGAAGGTCCGACAGCACATACCCCGCCACCAGCGAGGTCACCCCCAGTTGCAGGGTCCCGCCCGCCGGTGTCTCGGCTTCGCCAAAGCTCCGGCGGGCATCCGAGACGCTGGCGAGGATGCGTGTCGCGTGCCGATAGAACTGGTGCCCCTTGTGGGTGATCGTCAGCCCGCGCCGGTGCCGCTCGAACAGCGTTACGCCCAGATCGGTCTCGAGGTCCTTGATCGCGTCGGTCACCGCCGACTGGCTGATCGACAGCGACTGCGCTGCGCCCGAAACCGTCCCCTCCTCGGCGACCGAGATAAAGTACTGCAGCTGCCGGAGGGTGAAGGCCATGATCCACTTAAGCATCCGGACGTTCGCCGCTCAATCCGGCGATAAGCGGACTGCGGCGTGAACGAACGTTCCTCTCAAGAAGGCGAGGAGGACCGCAGAGCCACATCCTTCGCGGCTGGTCAGTCGGTGTGACCGCCAGCGTTGGCCCGGATCAGCCGCAACACTTTCAGCGCCTCTTCTTCCTTGTCGGGGCCAACGCCCTTGAGCCAGGTCTTGAATACGCGCTGGCCTTCCTCGTTCATGAGCTCGAACACGGGAACGGCGGCGTCGCAAAGATAGACCCGGCGTACCCGGTTATCCTTCGGGTCGGCTCGCCGCTCTATCCAGCCCTTGGCCTCGAGCCGCTCCAGCACGCCCCCGGCCGAGGCGCGGCCGAGTTGCATGATCACTGCCAACTCGGTCTGCGTCACGCCCTCCTGCTCGAAGATATGCATGAGCGCCCACCACTGCGAATGGGTGAGCTGGTGACGCGCCATGACCTTGTCGAAATGGACGCTGATGAGCCGCGACAGCTCATGCATCGTGTACAGCAGCTCTTCGTGGTCGATGTAGCGCGGCAACCGCCGCTCATAGGCTCGAAACTCTGCGACAGTCTTCATTTTTCTAGCCATTGCGCATGCCCCCGCCATGGTTTGGTTGCCACTCTATAGCGCTTCGGGCGGCTCAAGAGAAAGTGCTCTGTAGCGACGCATACAATCTTGGATTGGCAAGGACCGTATGCTACCAAACAAATGTCGAACGAGACCGGGCAAACGGTCCGTGCTGGGAGATGCGCCTGAATCTAGGGAAATGCAGTCATCACATGCGACCCCGGCCGACCCTTGGGGCGGGCCGAGTGAGGCGTTCAACGCCGAATTGGGAGGAGTGTAGCAATGACCAAAAAGCAGGGTCCCGGGTCGAAAGGTCCGACACAGAAACTCGCGAAGGCCGGCGTCAGCCGCCGTGACTTCTTTACCAAAGGCGCAGCCGCGAGTGTCGGCGTCGTCGGGCTCGGGCTTGCCGGCGGCGTAGCGCAAGCGGAAGGCATGGCCGAACGCACTGGCTGGGACCACGAGGCCGATGTCGTCGTGCTTGGCAGTGGCGGCGTAGGCCTCGCCGCTGCCGTAAGAGCGCGGGACCTGGGTGCTTCCGTCATTGTGCTGGAACAGAACTATGACGTCGGGGGCAAGATGGCTCATTCCGGCGGGTGGGTTTCGCTGGGTGGCGGCGACCATATCCAGGAACGTGATCGGTTGGGGCTCGACCCCGACAACCTGGGCCTGGGCGCACCGGTATTGCCTGCGGAGGAAGTCACGGATGACCCGGACACGCTCTTCCGTGACATGACCGACTGGTCGGTCGTCAACGACGGCGGCACTGCGGAATACCGCTACAACGACCCCGAGCTACTGCGGGCCTGGGCCGACAATGCCGCACAGGTGCGCCGGTTCATGTCGGACAACTATGTCCGCTGGTCGCGCATCACGGGGTCCAACCTGGGCAGCGGGATGAGCAAGGCCCGCGCGCCGTGGGCGATCATGAAGATCGGCGACAGTACGGACATCGAAGCGGGTACGATCACCATCGAGGACAAAGGTGACAGCGACAACGAGAAGAACTCGCCATTCAACCCGATGTATTGGCCGCCCGCTCCGCCGGCCACGGCATTTGGTGCTCCCGGCTACGTATTTGGCGGGTTCGTGGTGGCACGAAGCCTCGAATACAGCGCGCGCAAGAAGGGCGTCCAGTTCATGGTCAACCGCCACATGGACACCATCATCCGCGAAGGCAGGGACGGGCGGGTCCTGGGTGTGACGGCCAGCTATTCGCCGCGCTACAACCCCGAGACGGGGGAGCGCCTCGAAAGCTGGTGGAACAACGGCAATATTGAAGACAAGAACCCGGTCATCCATGTCCGCGCCCGCAAGGGGGTGATCGTCGGAACAGGTGGCTGGATGGGAAACGTGAACTTCCGCACGATGTTCGACCCGCGCCTGCGCGAACCGTCTTTCCAGTACAGCGTCGCCGTCATGGGCGATCGCCATGAAGACGCCAGCGGCATCATTGCCGGCATGAAGGTCGGTGCAGCTCTTGCCGGTCTCTACCAGGGCAACAACCACACGCTGGGTTCGCCGAGGCTGAACCTGCGGGTCGGCACGAGTTCGCGTTGGGACGCAACTTTTCCCGGACACCCGGCGGCGCTTTTTGTCCGGTCTGCCGGCGTCGATGTCAGCTCGGAGTGGATCATCGCCGTCAATCAGGTGGGCCAGCGCATCTATGATGAAAGCTCGATGGATGCAGAGGCGCTGCTTGGTGCGACGTACCCGCCGGGCATGTCGGGAACCAACAAGCCGTTCAGGGCGCTCGACTGGAACAACTCGAGCATCGAGCATGTCCGCAGAACATATGCCATGAGCGGCATCCATGCCGCGGCGCTGGGCATCAACGAAGGCTCGCGCGGGCCCGACTTCACCTCCGGTCCGGTATGGGCGATCTTCGACCAGGGGGCGGTTGACGAAAACGGCTGGGAGATTCGGCCGCCCTATATCGCCGACCCGCCGGACGGCTTCTTCTTCAGGGCCGACACGCTTGCCGAACTGAGCCGCATGGTCATCGGCAACCCGTACCAGCACATGCATCTGACCCATCTCGAAGATACCGTGGCGAGGTACAACGCTTCGGCAGAGGCCGGACAGGACGATGAGTTCGGCAAGCCGATAATGCATAAGATCGAGACGGGACCGTTCTATGCCGCGCTCATGCCGGTGACCGTAAACGACTCCTATGGCGGGCTCAGGATCAACGGCAAGACGCAAGTCGTCGACCTGGACGGCAACGTGATCCCCGGGCTCTACGCTGGAGGCGAAGCCAGCGGCGGCGGCAGCCAGCACGGCATCGGCCGTGCCGCTGTGCAGGGCTACATGGCGGGGACGCACGCAGCCCTTGAGTCCGGGACCTGACCAGGCTTGCCTCAAACGGCCGCGGGGCAGCGCTCCGCGGCGCCGCTATCCCTGAAGGATGAACGATGACACTTCGCTTGGCAGGTGCTAGCACCGCGCTTCTCGCAGGCGTGCTCACCCTCGGGGTAGTGCTGTCGCTGCCTGTGCTGGGCGAGGGCAGTCCCAGTAGCCCGGCCCCGTCGAGCAACGCGGCTGGCGCCGCCCCTGCTGGCGCCTCGGACGCGGACATCCTCCTCGCGGGAAAGCGGGTGTGGAGCGACGCTGCGTGCTACAATTGCCACGGAAACAACGGTCAAGGCGGACACAGCGCGGATTTTCCCGCCGGGCCAAGTCTCAGAAAGTCCGTGCTTGATCCCGAGTCGATGCTGATGATCACCGAGTGCGGCATCCCCGATACCCGTATGCCGGCCTGGCTGAAGGGCGCCTACACCGAGCTTGAATGCTACGGAAATCCGATCGGCCCCGCGCCGTCCGGTATTCTGGTCAGCGGCGCCTATTCCGAGGACCAACTCAAGGATCTCGTGGCCTACGTCCAGGTCGCCTTTATGAAACAGCCCATGCCGACATGGTCGGATCGGTAGCCACTCCGCAAAGTCCCTGCTCGATATAAGCGCCCTTGCCACGCCTCGAATCCGCCGCCAGGCGAGGACACTTCTGAGCCCGAAAGCAAACGGGGCGGTCGGGGCCGCCCCGTTTTCGTCTGCTTACAGGTGGATGGGCTCCTTGCGGTGCCAGTTCTCCAATTTGCGCGAGGGCTTGTGCGGCCGCATCGCCCACTCGATGCCGTTGCCGATCACCTTGTGCACCATCGGGTTGTGGTAGATCGGGAAGGTCTCGTGGCCGGGGGAGAAATAGAAGATGCGGCCCAGCCCGCGATAGAAGGTGAGCCCCGAGCGGAACACCTCGCCGCCCTTGTACCAGCTGATGAAGACGATCTCGTCGGCTGCCGGGATGTCGAAGGGCTCGCCATACATTTCCGAGGCCGGGATCTCGAAGAAGGGCGGCAGGCCTTCGGCGATCGGGTGGGCCGGATTGGTCACCCAGACGCGCTCGAGGTCGCCCTCGGGCAGCTCGCGCCAAGCGAGGTTGCAATTAGTGCCCATCATCCGGCGGAACATCTTGGAATGGTGCCCCGAGTGCAGCACCACGAGCCCCATGCCTTCGAGCACGCGCTGCTGTACGCGGTCGATCACCTCGTCCTTCACCTCGTCATGGGCGACATGCCCCCACCAGGTGAGCACGTCCGTGCGGTCGAGCAGCTCCTGCGGCAGGCCCTGGTCCGGATCGTCGATTGAGCGCCGCTCGATTTGAAAGTCGCGGTCCCTGAGGCCGGCGGCGAGCGCACCGTCCATCCCGTCGGGATAGATCTTGGCGACCGGCGGGTCGTTCTTTTCGTGGCGGCCTTCGTTCCAGATGGTCAGGCGAATAGTCACTTCGGTCTCCAGGTAGAGCGTTTCCAGGAAAAGTTGCAGACTTTTCCGGTTCGGAAGCGCGACAAACTACAATTCCAGTCACGCCGCGATGACGCGGCCGGATTGGTCGAACAGGTGGAAGGCGTCGTGGTTCATGGCGAGCTGCACCGGCTCGCCGGGGCTCATGGCGAGGTCGCCCTGAACGCGCACCAACAGTGTTGCATCACCGCTCGTCACGTTCAGGTAAGTCTCAGCCCCCAGCCGCTCGACGATTGCGACGGTCGCCGCAAAGTCGGCCTTGCCGGCGTCATCGACGGGCCGGATTTCCTCGGGGCGGATGCCGAGCGTCACGCGCTCGCCGATCTTGCCCGCGAGCGACCGGCCCGGCAGCGGCACCGACCAGCCGGCATCGGCGCGGAAGCTCGTCACGTCGCCATCGGCGCCGAGGGTGCCGGAGAGGAGGTTCATCTTCGGCGAGCCGATGAAGCCGGCAACGAAAGTGTTCACCGGGTTGCTGTAGAGGGCGATCGGCGTGTCCCACTGCTCAACCCGGCCCTGGTTCAGCACCACGATGCGCGAGGCCATGGTCATCGCTTCCACCTGGTCATGCGTCACGTAGACGATGGTGGGCTTCAGTTCCTGGTGCAGCTTCTGCAGCTCGGCGCGCATCTGCACGCGCAGCGCGGCATCGAGGTTAGACAGCGGCTCATCGAACAGGATCACCCGCGGCCGCTTGATGATGGCGCGGCCGATGGCGACACGCTGGCGCTGGCCGCCCGAAAGCGCCGCCGGCCGGCGGTCGAGCAGTTCGGAAAGCTGCAGCAACTCCGCCACCCTGCCGACCTCGCGGCTGATCTCGGCCTTTGGCACCTTCTTCAGATCGAGCGAGAAACCGATGTTCTGCGCCACCGTCATGTGCGGGTAGAGCGCATAGGACTGGAACACCATGGCGATGCCGCGCTGGTCGGGCGGCACGTCGTTGATGCGCTTGCCGTTGAGAACCAGGTCGCCGCCGTCGATGGTCTCGAGCCCCGCGATCATGCGGAGCAGGGTGGATTTGCCGCAGCCTGAAGGGCCGACGAATACCGTGAACTCGCCGTCGGCGACGGCGATGTCCACATCGTGGATCACCTGCACATGGCCGTAGCGCTTGTTCACGCCTTTGAGTTCGATCATGGGAGTGGACATCGCTAGCCTTTGACGCCGCCGGAGAAAGTCTGGACGAGGAACCGCCGGGCAAAGCTGAAGGCGATGACGGCAGGGATGAGGTAGACGACCGCGATCGCAGCGAGGAGCCCGTAGTCGATCTCGTTGACCCTGAGGAACGCGCGGAACAGACCTAGTGGCAGCGTGCTGAGCTCGGCGGACGAGAGCAGGATCAGCGGCAGCAGGAAATCGCCCCAGGCCGACATGAAGGTGAAGAGCCCGGCCGCCGCGAGCCCCGGCAGCGCCAGCGGGATCAGCACCCGGCGGATGCGCTGTACCAGCGTTGCGCCATCGAGGATCGCCGCTTCCTCGAAGTCCTTGGGCACGCCGTCGAAGAACACCTTCATGATCCACAGCGCCAGCGGCAGCTGTCCCGCCGTCAGCACGATGATGAGGCCCAGATAGCCGTCGATGAAGCCGAAGATCTGCATCACCTGCCGCGAGGCGCTGCCGAAAAGGGGGCGGACCACGGCGCCCTCGGCATTGTTGAAGCCGAGCAGGATCTTGTAGAGCGGCACCAGCAGCGCGGTCGACGGCAGCACGCGGATCAGCAGGATGGCGTAGAGGAAGGGCTGCTTCCACCAGGCGCGCGAGCGCGACAGCGCATAGCCGCCGAGCCCTGAGATGATGATCACGAGGATCGTCGCGCTCAGCACGGTGAACAGCGAATTGCCGAACCAGCGGTAGCCGTCCTCCTTGTTGAAGACACGGCTATAGTTGTCGAGCGTCCAGCTGTCGGGCCACTTGAGGAACAGCTGCGCGTTGCTGTCCACGGAGGCCAGCGCCATCCAGACAAATGGCAGGAGGCAGAAGATCGAGATGACGATCAGCGTCCCGTAGGCGGTGATGCTGGTCAGTACGGTACGTGAGCTGCGGACTTCGGCCATCAGACTTGCACCCTGAGCGCGCGCACATAGCTGATGCCGAAGAGCAGCGAGATGAGCAGCGCAACCACCGCGCCCGCTGCCCCATAGCCAAGCTGGAAGGTCGTGAACGACTGGTTGTAGATGTAGACGCTGATCACTTCGGTAGCGTTGCCCGGGCCGCCGCGCGTCAGCGCGTAGACGAGGCCGAACACCGAAATCGTCGAGACGGTCGAGATCAGCATGTAGAGAAATATTGTCGGCGCCATCAGCGGCAGGGTGATGCGCATGAAGGTCTGCCGGGCGTTCGCCCCGTCCATGCGGGCGGCCTCGTAGACCTCGCTCGGGATGGCGGCGAGACCTGCGGTGAGCAGGATCATCGCCGTGCCGATGCCGCGCCAGGTGTTGACCATGGTGACCATGAACAGCGGGAAAGTCTGCAGCCAGTCGGCCCAGGGCAGGCCGAGAGCGATCATGATCTTGCTCAGCGTCGCGTGATCGCCGCCCGCCAGCATCGAAATCCACATGAAGCCGGCGACCACTTCCGGCGCGGCGTTGGGGAGGAGGATCGCGGCGCCAAAGACCTGGCTGCCGACCTTGCGGCCCCGCAAGGCGATCGCGGAGATGAAGCCGAGGACGAACTGGCCGATGATCGCCGAGCCGACGACGAAGACGAAGGTGACGAACAGCGAGTTCCAGAACCGCGCGTCCGAAAACAGGCGGAAATAGTTGGCCGCGCCGACAAAGCGCGGCCGTTGCGCCGCGACGCCGGTCAGCGCCTCGTTGGTCATGCTCAGATAGACCGAATAGAGCGCCGGATAGATTACCAGGATCAGCAGTGGCAGCAGCGCGGGCAACAGCAGCAACAGCATCTGTCGCTCTCTGCGCTTCTGGAAGGCGTCGCTGATCATCTGGGACCCGGAGTGTTGGAGCGGCGCGGTTTCATCTCAGGGATGAAGCCCAAGCCGCCGGGGCAGGCGCCCGCGGGCGCCGTCTATCTCGAATTGGGTGGAGACGCGGGGGTGGCCCCGCGTCTCCAGCATCGGCGGCGGAGGAGAACCTGCCGACGCCTATTTCACCGCGTCCGGACCGAGCGTCTCGGTCACGTAGTCGACGAGGATCTTCTGCGCGCCAGCGGCGTCCGTCTCCTTGCGGAGCAGCGCCTCGGTCGCCCGCGCCACGCCCTCCGAGACGACCGACATGCCGCTCGCCTGCTTCAGGTACGTGCCATGCTCGGCCGCAGCCTGGATTGGAACGAGTTCGGTCAGCGCCTGGAACGCGGGATCCTTCTGAACGGCGTTGCTCGACGGGATGTTGCCGATGCGGGCCGCGGAGTCGATCTGGAACTGCAGCGAACCGGTCTCGAGCAGGGCCTTCTTCGCGAGGTCGAGATTGGCGGCCTTGGCGTTCACCGCCCAGGGAGCTGCGAGGTTGGCGAGCACGTACTCGCCGTTCTCCTGGCCCGGGTCGGCCCAGGTGCCGACGACCTTGGTCACGTCCGGAATGGGGTTCTTGCTCTCGCGACCCCAGTCGAAGATGTAGCACCACGAGCCGCAGGTGGTCGCGGCAAGCTCGCCATGCGGGAACATCTCATACTTGGGGATCACCCAGGGCTCGGGCCCGAGCAGCGGCTGCACCGGCATCAGGTCGTTGTCGATCAGGTCCTTGTAGAACTGGAAGACATCCCGGACGCCCTCGCCGTTGAGGTCGAA
>NZ_JAQGJL010000070.1 GCF_028290645.1 Devosia sp.
CCTTCGACACGTTTAGAAAGAACTTCACCGGCACAATGCCGATTCGCGACAGGTAGTCCTCAAATGCCACCATGTCCTTGAAGCGCTGCTTCCAGATGCCCTCGCCCACCAGCCGAGGCGGTATCCCCTCCTTGGCGAGGACCTCCGGGTGCACGCGGACCACCAGCACCTCCTCGTAGTAGGAGCGATTGAAAATCCCGATATGCCCGCGCCGCGGCAAGGCGACGTGGCAGCGCCAGAGATAGTCGTGGTCGAGTTCGTGCTCGGTGGGCGCCTTGAACGAATGGGCCACGCATCCGAGCGGGTTCACTCCGGACATGACGTGCTCGACCACCCCATCCTTGCCCGACGTATCCATGCCCTGGAGGATGATGAGAAGCGCCCATTGATGCTCGGCATAGAGCTTGTCCTGGAGCTTTGCCATCCGCTCTACCCCCTCGGCGAGCTGGGCTTTGGCCTCTTCCTTGCCGACCTGGAGCCCGCCGGTGTCGGCGGGGTTGAAATCGGCGAGCCGGAACTCCTTCCCGTCGCGGACCCGGTAACGCTTGAACACATCTGTCGGGAACATGAGGTCTCCGTTGGGTTTGGAAAGTCGTGCTGCGGCAACATTAAAGCGGGGCGATGGCGCCCGCATGGCGCCCGAGGCGAAGGAGGTGCGCATGGGGCCGCGGTCGACGTCGGCGGCGGGTTGGGACACCGACACTACATCGGCGCGCTCACCGCCCCGTGTAGGATTATTTGCCGCTCCTGCAACCAAACCGGGGTTGTAGCGCTTCTTTCTCACCCAACAGGGTCATGGAGGAATAAAGAAAATGAATGGCGTCATCTATTTGGTCGGCCTCGTGGTCGTGGTCCTGGCTATCCTGTCCTTCTTCGGCCTGAGGTAAGGACATCACCATGACCATACCTTCCGAACTGGACGTAGTCGTCGCCCCGGTGCCTGCCGTGGCAGACAACAGCTCCTATGTGGACTGGCCGGCGATCATCGCTGGCATTGTGATCGCCTCGGCGATCTCGCTGGTGCTGCTGAGCTTCGGCTCCGCGATCGGGCTGAGCTTCGTCAATTTCCACGCCGGCCCCGATGTTCCGGTGATCTGGATCGCCATAGCGGCAGCGCTCTGGCTGCTCTGGGTCGAACTTTCCAGCTTCATGGCCGGTGCCTATGTGACCGGGCGGATGCGTCGGCGTCACAACGACGCCACCGAGGACGAAGTAGACCTGCGCGACGGCGTGCATGGTCTTCTGGTCTGGGGTGGCGCGCTGGTAATCGGCGGGTTGCTCGCCCTTGGCGGCATCTCTGCGGCGGTCAATGCGGTCGGTGGAGCGGCAGCTACGGTCACCCAGGCAGCTGCAACCGCGGCTGACGATGCCGGCGCCACGCTCGACCCGAATGCCTACTTCGTCGATACGCTGTTCCGGCCGTCCCCGACGGCAGCGGCGACGCCTGCGGCGAACCCGACGGAGCTGCGCGCCGAAGCCGGGCGAATTCTGGCACAGGCCGTCACCGGTCCGGTCAACGATGCCGACAAGGCGTATCTGGCGCAGGTGGTCGCAGCCAATACCGGTCTCACGGCCGACGAAGCCACGGCCCGCGTCAACGAGGTGTTGGCCGCCGTCGACGACGCTAAGGCAAAAGCCGCCGCGGCAGCCGAGACGGCCCGCAAGACCGGCATCGTCGCCGCGTTCCTTACTGCTGCTTCACTGCTGGTCAGTGCCGTCGCAGCCTTCTGGGCCGCGCAGATGGGCGGCAACCACCGCGACAACCGCACCGTGTTCCGCAATGCGTTCCGCCGCGTCTGACAGAGGAGAGAGACGATGTTGAGAGGTATTGGACTCTGGCTGCTGGGCATCCCCATCTGGCTGATCATCATCATCATGCTGTTCATTCACTGAGGATGAGCGCAGCATAAAAAAAGAGGCGGGCTCCGGCCCGCCTCTTCGCTATGAGGGAAGGAAGGAAGCGATGAATACTGCGAACCTGCAGCTCGAGGGCCTGTACCTAGTGATCGCGGCGATGCACGAAACGATGATCCGCAAGGGCATGGTCACCCGCGAGGAGGTGGACGACGCCATGCGGGCAGCCGAGCAGACCGCCATGAACGACAACCGCTCGATCGAGAACCTCCGCCCCGCCGAGCGCGACGCCCTGGCATTTCCGGCGCGGCTGCTGCGGATGGCCAACGCCACGGTTGCCGACGACGGGGCTTTGTCGTTCTCGGCACTGGCGCGGCGCGTCGGTTCGGTCAAGATGCCGTACGACGACCTGCGCTAGTGCCAGTCTTCGGAGCGGTCCAGATCAGGCGGTGCGTGCCGTCGCGCTCGGCGGAGAATACCTGGGAGCGGCGGCTCTGATCACCGTAGGTGACGGCGATATGCTTGGCCTCGGCCTGTGCGTCCTCGCGCGTGTCGAACGGGCCGTACGCCTTGCCTTCGCAATCGACCCACCAAGAGCCCATGCTCTCGATGACGATGAACCAGCAGGTAACCATTGTTGCTCCCCGGCCCGCGATGAAAGGGCCACCATCGGTTGCAGGATCAGTCGCGCCGGCCGGCCGCCATGCGCTGGGCGACGGAAAGCGGCGCGAACAGGCGGGCGATGCGCGCCGCGCTGATGCCGTCGTCGAGTTCGCCGAAGGCGGTCATGAGGCTGCGATCGGGCCCGTCCTCGCGGCGCAGTTCCGCGAGTGGCACGACCGCCTCGACCTGGTGCCAGGTGCGCATCTCATCGAGGGTGAAGGCGGCGGTGATCAGCAAGCCGTCGTCCGCCTCTTCCGGTGCGACGCGGATCAGCAGGTGACTGCAGCGGTCGGCGTTGCGCGCAATGAACA
>NZ_JAQGJL010000099.1 GCF_028290645.1 Devosia sp.
CAGCGCCACCATGGCCGAGGCCGGTGGCGAAGTCGTTGGCATGCTGCTCGGCTATCGCAAGGGCGACGCCCGCGAGGCCGTGCCGGACACGGTCTGGGCGCCGCTGCGGCCGATCGAGGAACTGGAGGCGGAGGCCAATGGCCGCTGGTTCATTTCCATGGTCGGCGTGCACAAGACCTGGCGTGGCAAGGGTGTCGGATCGGTCCTGCTCGACCATGCCGATGCGCAGGCCCGGGCGACACAGGCCCGCGGACAAGCGCTGATCGTCGAGGATGCCAATGATGGCGCCCGACGCCTATATGAAAGCCGCGGTTTCGCGGTGACGACGAGCCGCCCCATGCTGCCGTTTCCCGGCACGCCGCAGCATGGAACGGACTGGCTGTTGATGGTGAAGGAATAAATTATGGCTGACCAATATGATCTTCTCGTCATCGGCGCCGGCCCCGGCGGCTATGTTGCCGCCATTCGCGGCGCGCAGCTCGGCATGAAGGTGGGCATTATCGAGCGCGAGCACATGGCCGGCATCTGCTCCAACTGGGGTTGTATCCCGACCAAGGCGCTGCTCCGTACCGCCGAAGTCTACGGCCACATGGCCCACGCCAAGGACTACGGCCTCTCGGCGGGAGAGTTCGGCTTCGACCTCGCCGCCATCGTCGACCGCTCGCGCAAGATCGCCGGGCAGATGAACAACGGCGTCCAGTTCCTCATGAAGAAGAACAAGGTCGACATCATCTGGGGCGAAGCGCAGCTCACCGCCCCCGGCGAGATCGTGGTCAAGAAGATGACCAAGCCGCCGGTCGAGCCACAGTGGCCGGCCCCGAAAACCGTATTGCCTGAAGGTACTTACAAGGCCAAGAACATCATCATCGCCACCGGTGCGCGGCCGCGCGTCCTCCCCGGCATCGAGCCCGACGGCGAGAAGATCTGGACCTATTTCGAGGCAATGAAGCCCGCAAAGTTCCCGAAGTCCCTGGTGATCATGGGCTCGGGCGCCATTGGCATGGAGTTCGCCTCGTTCTACCGCTCGCTCGGGGCAGACGTGACGGTGGTCGAGCTGCTGCCCACGATCCTGCCTGTAGAGGATGCCGAGATCGCGGCGCATGTGCGCAAGCGCTTCGAGAAGCGTGGCATCAAGATGATCACCGACGCAAAGGTCGCGAAAGTCGACAAAACGGCGAGCGGAATTACTGCTCATGTCGAGCTGAAGTCCGGCGAAAAGTCGCAGATTTCTGCCGATGTGCTGATCTCCGCCGTAGGCGTGCAATGCAACACCGAAAATCTCGGACTTGAGAAACTCGGCGTGAAGCTCAATCGGGGCGCTATCACCATCGACGCATACGGCCGTACCAATGTTCCCGGCGTCTGGGCTATCGGCGACGTCGCCGGGCCGCCCATGCTGGCGCACAAGGCCGAGCATGAAGCCGTCGTCACCGTCGAGACCATCGCAGGCCTCAAGGGCGTACACGGACTCGACAAACTCCGCGTCCCCGGCTGCACCTATTGCGAGCCGCAGGTGGCGAGCGTCGGCCTCACCGAGGCCAAGGCTAAGGAAGCCGGGCGCGAGATCAAGGTCGGCCGCTTCCCGTTCATCGGCAATGGCAAGGCCATCGCTCTCGGTGAACCCGAGGGGCTGGTGAAGACCATCTTCGACGCCAAGACCGGGGAACTGCTCGGCGCGCACATGGTTGGCGCGGAAGTCACCGAGCTGATCCAAGGCTTTGTGGTTGCCGTGGGTCTTGAAACCACCGAGGAAGACCTGATGCACACCATCTTCCCGCACCCGACACTTTCTGAGACGATGAAGGAAAGCGTGCTCGACGCTTACGGGCGCGCGCTCAACATCTGATGGACCATCCCGTACCGCCCGAGGACATCCCGTACGTGTCGCCAGAGATCACCTCGCTCCTGATCTTCCTCGCCATCGGCCTCGTCGCCGGCTGGATCGCGAGCCTGATCCTCGGTGGCGGCGGGCTGGTGCGAAACCTGATCGTCGGGGTTATCGGATCGGTGGTCGGCGCCTATCTACTGGCTCTAGCCAAGGTCGAACTGCCCATCGGCAACGCGCTGGTCAGCCAGATCGTCACCGCTACCATCGGCGCCATCGTGGTGCTGCTGGTGGCGCGAGTCATCACAAAATAGGGGGCCTTCGTGGTCACTCTGATCGACAGAATTGACGGCCGTCCGCGGCATCCCGAGAAGGCCAACCGGCCCGAGAACGAGATGCTGCGCAAGCCGGACTGGATTCGCGTCAAGGCGCCGGGTTCGCCCGTCTACAAGGAAACCCAGCAGATCGTGCGCGAGAACGGTCTCGTCACCGTCTGCGAGGAGGCGGGGTGCCCCAACATCGGCGAGTGCTGGTCGAAAAAGCACGCCACCATGATGATCATGGGCGAAATCTGCACCCGCGCCTGCGCCTTCTGCAATGTGCGCACCGGGCTGCCGACTGCCCTCGAATCGCACGAGCCCGAGAACGTCGCCATCGCGGTCGAAAAGCTCGGGCTCGCGCACGTCGTCATCACCTCCGTCGATCGTGACGATCTTCCCGATGGCGGGGCCGAGCATTTCGCACAGGTCATCCGCGCCATCCGCGCCCGCACCCCGAAAACCACCATCGAGATCCTGACGCCAGACTTCCTCAGAAAGGATGGCGCCCTCGAGATCGTCGTGGCCGCCAAGCCCGACGTATTCAACCACAACCTCGAGACTGTGCCTTCCAAGTACCTCAAGGTCCGGCCCGGCGCCCGCTACTTCCACTCGATCCGGCTGCTGCAGCGGGTGAAGGAGCTCGATCCTACCATGTTCACCAAGTCGGGCATCATGGTCGGCCTTGGTGAGGAGCGGAACGAAGTCCTGCAACTGATGGACGACCTGCGCTCGGCCGACGTCGATTTTCTCACCATCGGCCAGTATCTTGCGCCGACCAGGAAGCATCACCCGGTGCAGCGCTTCGTCACCCCCGAGGAGTTCAAGTCGTTCGCCACCGTGGCGATGACCAAGGGTTTTCTCCTCGTCTCATCGAGCCCGCTGACCCGCTCGTCGCATCACGCGGGCGATGATTTCGAACAGTTGCGCGCCGCGCGGATGGCCAAGCTCGCCCATGCCTGACGTATTCCTCGAGCGCCATTCCGAACACCTGCCGCAGCGCATGTTCGACCTCGTTTCCGACCTCGAGTCCTATCCGCGCTTCATCCCGAACTGCAAGGCGATGGAGGTCCGCGACGACCTCGCCGGCGCCCTGCTGGCTCGCATGACCATCCAATTCGGACCGCTGACGCAGTCCTACACCAGCCGCGTCGTCGCCGATCCGATAGCGCTCACCATCATCGCCAAGGCGGTGGACGGCCCCTTTGCCTATCTCGACAGCAAGTGGAGCTTCGAGCCGGAAGGCGAGGGGACGCGCATCCGCTTCGACATCGACTTCAAGTTCTCGAACCCGCTGATCGCCGCGGTCGCCGAACCGGCCTTCGCCGCCAAGCAGACCGAGATCATCGACGCCTTCGAGGACGAGGCCGACAGGCGCTTCGGCTAGGCCCTCGTTTCTCCCTGCAGACGTTTGCACGCATGTCGACTCCATGCTATCGGCGATCGTGTTCACGGTTTGTTCGTGACGATGAGGGGAAGCATGATCCGACGAATCGAGTGCGTGTGCGTGCCGACCAAGGACATCGCGGCGTAGGTGGCCTTCTACGAGTCGCTTGGCCTGACCCAGGGCTGGAAGATTGAGCGCCCCATGCCGGATGGACGGGTTTGGAACCTGGTGGGGCTGAATTTCCCGGATGGGACGAGCTCCGAGCTGGTCCTGAGTGACAGTACGGAGATCGACTTCACCGAAATCGAACTGAAGGTCGATGACGTCCGCGCCAACTTTGGCGAGATGAAGGGCAATGCCGACATCACCTGGATAAGAGAGCCGTTTGCCACCGAGTCGGGCCACGTCGCCGTCATGGAAGCTCCGGACGGTAACGTGTTCGTGTTGGTCGGGGCCTGAGCGCAATACGGGGTAGGGGCCGCTAGGCCTTCGCCGACTTCAGCACCAGCTTCAGCGCCTGCACAACGGTGGCGTGGCGCACCTCGTCCCGGTTCATCCCCGCGAACACTTTCTTGAGATGCGTGGTGCCGTCTTCGGTTGCCACCGAGAAGTGCACCAGCCCCACTGGCTTGTCGGGCGTGCCGCCATTTGGCCCGGCGATGCCAGTCACCGCCACGGCAAGGTGCGTCCCCGCGGCCGCCATCGCGCCGTCGGCCATCGCCATCGCGACTTCCTTGGACACGGCGCCGAATTGCCTGAGCATTCCGAACGGCACGCCGATCATCGCGATCTTGGCCTCGTTGGCGTAGGTGACGAACCCGCCATAGACCACATCCGACGACCCGGACACCGAAGTCAGCGCGCCGGCGATCAACCCGCCCGTACAGCTCTCGGCCGTTGCCACCGTTATCCCGGCGGCCTTGAGCGCTGCTATGGTCTCCTCGGCTAGGGAGGCGATGTCGTCGGGTAACTTCATGTCAGTCCTCCCTCGGCAACTCGATGCTGGCACTCGCCATCGCGACGATGCCCTCGCCACGCCCGGTAAACCCCAGTTGCTCGCTGGTCGTGGCCTTTATGGCTATCCGGCGGGAAGAAATCCCGCAAATCCCGCCGATCACCGCCTTCATCGCCTCGACATGCGGCCCGATCCGCGGCGCCTCGCAGACGATCGTGAGGTCCAGGTTGACGATCCGGCCCTGCCGCCCGGCGACCAGCCCTACCGCATGAGCAAGAAAAATCGAGGAAGCGGCGCCCTTCCACTGCGGGTCGGACGGGGGAAAGTGCTTGCCGATATCGCCCTCGCCGAGCGCCCCATAAATCGCGTCGGTGAGCGCATGAAGTGCCACGTCGGCGTCGGAGTGCCCCTTGAGCTTCGCGCTATGGGCGATCTCTAGTCCGCCCAGCCACACCGAGCTGCCCGCCTCGAACGGATGAACATCGAAGCCGGTGCCGACGCGGGTTTCCATGGTCTTCTCCCCGCCCACTAGGCGCTCCGCCCGGGCAAAATCCTCGGGATGCGTGATCTTGATGTTCCTCGTGCTACCGGGCGTCAGCGCCACGGTCAGCCCCGCCCACTCGGCGATCGCCGCGTCGTCGGTGAATTCGCGCGGCATGCGACCCGCGCGCAGATGCGCCGAAAGAATCTGCGGGAAGCGAAAACCCTGCGGGGTCTGTGCTGCAAACAGCGTGTGCCGGTCTTCGGTCGCGAGGACCGTATGTCCATCCGCCGATCGCTTGATCGTGTCCGTCACCGGCACCACGGGTAGGGCCGCGTCGCTGGTGCGCAAGGCCTCGATCACCCCTCCGATCACCTCAGCCGACACCAGCGGCCGCGCCGCGTCCTGGATCAGCACAAGGTCCGGCCGCTTCGGGCCCAGCGCCGTGAGCCCAGCCAATACCGAAGCCTGCCGGTTCGCGCCGCCGGTAACCGGTCCAAGCAACCGCGGGTCGGCCAGCCCAAGGGCGGCATAGCGGTCCAGCTGCTCTGCATGAATCACAGGCACCAGCCACGCAATATCCTCGCGCGCCAGAAACGCTTCAATTGTTCTGCTCAACACGGGCTTGCCCGCCAGCAGGCGGTATTGCTTCGGGTTCGGGTCTCCGCTAACGGTGGCGCGCTCGCCGCGGCCCGCTGCGACCACGATGACGGCGATCGTCCTGGAACCTGTCATTGTCGTTTCACATGAGCCCCTTAGTGGCGCGGCATGGTCTACCGGCGGTCCCATCGGTCAGCAAGTCCCGATACCAAACATTGCCCGCCACGATGCGATACGTTATTGCACGCGGCAGTTTTTTGATTATTCTGCGGGCATTCCGTGGAAATGAGCAAATCTGGGGCAGGGTGTGTCTGATATTGCCTGCACATTAAGCATTGCTGGTCACGTTTTGCACAACTGCGCTTTCCTCGCGCCGATGGCCGGCATCACCGATGCGCCGATGCGCAAACTGGTAGAACGCTATGGCGCCGGGCTGGTCGTCTCCGAGATGATCGCAAGCAACGCCCTGGCGACCGGGCAGGACGAAATGGTCAGGAAGCTCGGCAAGTCCGGCTCGCTGCCGCACGTCGTTCAGCTCGCCGGCTGCGAGGCCGAGTGGATGCGAAAGGGCGCCGAGATCGCCTATGCGGCTGGAGCCGACATCATCGACATCAACATGGGCTGCCCCGCCAAGCGCGTCACTAACGGTTACGCCGGCTCGGCGCTGATGCGGGTGCCCGACGAGGCGTTGAAGCTCATCGACGCGGTCGTCGCGGCGACGCCCTTGCCGGTCACGGTCAAGATGCGCCTCGGCTGGGACGACGACAGCCTCAATGCCGCCGACCTCGCCCGCCGCGCCGTCGATGCCGGCGCGCGGATGATCACCGTCCACGGCCGCACCCGCCAGCAGTTCTACAAGGGGGAAGCACGCTGGCACCTGGTCCGCCCCGTCGTCGAGGCAGTGGATGTCCCGGTTGTGGTCAATGGCGACATCGTCGACCTCGCCACGGCGCGTGAGGCCCTGGCGCAATCGGGTGCGACCGCCGTGATGATTGGCCGTGGCGCTCAAGGACAGCCCTGGACCGTCGGCCAGATCGGCGCGGCGCTTGGAGGCAGGGAGATCCTGCCGGCGCCCACTGGGGCCGAGCTCGCCAACCTCGTCGCCGAGCACTATGACGCGATCCTCACCGCCTACGGCATCCATGTGGGGCTTCGTGCCGCTCGCAAGCACCTCGACTGGTACCTCGAGTCCGCCGGCATCGTGCTCGACAAGCCCGTGCGCAGCCAGCTTCTCAACTGCGATGATCCCG
>NZ_JAQGJL010000231.1 GCF_028290645.1 Devosia sp.
CACCAGAGACCCGGCAACAGGGGAGACCAAGCCGTGATCACATTAATCATCGGCCTAGCCGTCGGTTACATCGCTGGGGCCTATTTCAAGGCGCAGCCCTGGGAACTGTGGGCGAAGTGGCGGAGCGGCAAATGAGCATCGCATTCATTCTCGACCTCGCAAAGCGCTTCTGGTGGGCGCCGGTCATCGCCGGGCTGATGATCGCCCTGCTGCTGACCCGCGCGACCAACGCGCTGCACCGCGAGCAGCTGGCGACATGCAACGCCAAGCAGGCGGTGAACCTCTCGACGATCGACGGGCTGCTGGGCAACCTCGCCGATCAGAACGCCAAGGTCGACGCCCTGGCTGATGCGGGCGCTGCCAAGCAGAAGGCGGCCAAGGATGCGCTGGCGGGCGCGATCGAGCGCGAGAAGGCCGCACAGGTCACCAGCGACCGCCTCAGGGCATCGGCGGCGGTGATCAGGGCGGAAGGCGCGCCGTGCGTCATCAGCGACGCGCTGGCGGGGGCTAGGGGGCTGTGAACATGAAAGCACTCGCAATCGGCTTGTCAGTTCTCGCAACGGCCTGTTCGACCCCGGCGGTCCGCACCATCACGGTGGAAAAGAAGGTGCCGGTGCCGGTGCCGTGCGTTGCCAAGGCTGACATACCGGTCGAGCCCGGCCCGGTCGGGATCCTGCCGCCGGACGCGCGCAATGCCGCCGACGTGCTGGCGGCCAAGCTCAATGACGTGCGCGGGTGGGGGCATAAACAGGCCGCGCTGCTGATCGGCTGCACGAGCGACTAGCGTCTGAACCGCTCCCGACAACACCGGATGAACTCGCGCACGGCGACATCCTCTTCGGCTCGGGCCTGCGCGAGGTGGTCTAGGAGTGCCGACCTGCTCTCAAGCGCCCAGTCAACCCGATCCTCCCCATAGGCGAGGCCAAGCCGCATTCGTGGGTCCGGCTCCCAGACTTCCTCGGATACGCCGGGCTCAGGAATTACGATCGGCACACAGCCGCACAGCGCCGCATAGATCGCGTAGTAGGTATGCGGGTCGTAGCAATACAGCCGCTCGACTCGGTTGAATATCTTCGCGCGCTCAGCGTGGGACATCTCATCGACGTTCACCGCATCAGGCGGGTGAGCGTTCAATTCGCGCATCGATCCCTTGCGGATGATCAGCGCCGCGCCGCTACGTTCACCGAAGTTGGTCTGTCGATAATCCGGGATCGTGCTGCTGACGCGGAGAATTCGGCCTTCAGGGTTTAGTCCGGCATCATTGAACGCCGGGTTGTAGCAGAAGGTCGCCTCGTCCTCGCCGAAGTCGACAACGCCGGTGTGGGCGCCTGGCTTGTAGAGCAGCCAGCGTACGACCCGTGACGCGCCCAAGGGATTGCCGGGGACTATCTCGGGATAGATGACCACCGCGGTCGCAAGGTGCCTCCGCGAGGCGTTGCCAACCCCCTTTGGGTTCTGCCACCGCTTGCGCCGGATATAGGATGCCCAGGCGCGCCACGTCCCGATCCCGAAGCCCACAGGCTTGGCGGACGGCCATATTCTTGCGGTCGCGCCAAGATCACTCAGGCGCTGGCATAGCTCGAACAGAACGATCACGCCGCCGTTGTCGTCTAGATACCGAGGTGTCCAGATAACGAACTCAGGCGCGCTCACACGCTAGGGCTTCCATGGCGGCAGCCGGCCATCCTCCGGCGGTTCGGCGGTAAGCCACCCGGCGAAAAGCCAAATCACGATCATTGCGCCGATGATGCCACCAAGGATGCCGCCCAGAAGGCCGACGAGAAAGGGTGGGAGTTCAGGCATTGCCGTCGTCTCCGCACCATATCAGCCGCATCTCGCGTAAGGGTTCGGCGAACCTCTCAGTCCAAAGCGGACGCGGTTCGCCGATCATCCGCGCAAGCGGTATCTCGAAGGGCATTGTGACCAGGGTCGCTAACCAGTCCACCAGGAGGATGGGTATAGCGAGCGGGAGGAAGATGATCCGTCGCAGGACGAGGCTGCGCTTGACCCGATCAACAATGCTGCACCAGGCAGTTATGGCGACTCCGAGCATGGAGCTGCCTACCCCGATCAGTGGCTATAGGCCCAACGCACTCCGATCCATTTCGGTCTGGATTTCAGTCCGTTTCGGATGCATGCCGGTGTTGGGTCAGAGATCCAGCCCGCGCCGCCCCATCTCCTCCTCCAACACCGCGTCGACCATGGCAATGGCACCGCGTGCAGCGGGACTGGTGCGCCGGCTGGCAATCGCCTTCATGCTGACGAGCACCGCGCGCACTCGCCTGCGGACAAACTCCTGCTCTTGCGGGTCTAGCTTGTCATACTCTGGTGGAAGTGGGGTGTTGAGGTTCGGGCGCTGGATGTCCTGTAGGTCGGAGTGACGGAGCGCTTGGGCTAGTTCGTCGATCATGCGGGGCATTGGGGTGATACTTCGTTCAGGGTGTGATGCGGGCCGGGCTTGATACCGGCTGGGTGCGATCGATTTGTCCCTCGATGCGCGGGGCGGCCTTTCGGTCTCGGGTTTGCTTTGCCCGTCCTAGCGTGTCCATCCACGCCGCCGCATCACCTGAAAACATTAGCAAAACTGGCGGGATTCGGCTACGGAAATCGCATAGTTAGACGCCTGATCAACTGATCCACGAAGCGCACTGGCGCGAAGTAGAGGAGCAAGGCAGCACGCGCCTGCTGACGGATGTATCGCCTGTCGACCGAGAATGTCTCTTCCATTGGCTCACCCCTCCAGCGGCTTTGTTACGGCTAATATGATTGAGGTACGGTCGAACCTTAGAGCCTCAGCCAGTGAGCCAAGACGCTCCTGTTCGTCGGCGTCGATGGAGGCGCGGGCGAGCATGTCGATCCAAATGGCACAAGCCTCGAGCGTCGCAGCGGCGATTGCTTCGGGGGTGATGATGTCAGTCATGGTTGGCTGCGCTTGATATATCCCGCAGCTTCTCGCTCCGCCCGGCGACGAGCCATGTCGGCCAGACCCCTCGCGACGTTCGCGCGCACTTGGTCAATCCCTAGCTCGTCGACGATATGGCGAGCCTCCGGGAGTAGGTCGTCCACGATCTTGTCCAATATCTCGTGTGCGCTT
>NZ_JAQGJL010000237.1 GCF_028290645.1 Devosia sp.
GGCCTGCAGTTCCTTGATCTCATTCAGGAAGGCAATATCGGCCTGATGAAGGCCGTGGACAAGTTCGAGTACCGCCGCGGCTACAAGTTCTCGACCTACGCGACGTGGTGGATCCGGCAGGCCATAACACGTTCTATTGCCGACCAGGCGCGGACGATCCGTATTCCGGTGCACATGATCGAGACGATCAACAAGATCGTCCGCACGTCGCGCCAGATGCTGCACGAGATCGGGCGCGAGCCGACCCCCGAGGAGCTCAGCGAGAAGCTGCAGATGCCCTTGGACAAGGTTCGGAAGGTGCTGAAGATCGCCAAGGAGCCGATCAGCCTCGAGACGCCGATCGGCGACGAGGAGGATTCGAACCTCGGCGATTTCATCCCCGACGTGAACGCGATCCAGCCGATCGACGCAGCGATCCAAAGCAATCTTCGTGAAACAACGACGCGCGTTCTCGCGTCGTTGACCCCGCGCGAAGAGAGAGTGCTACGCATGCGCTTCGGCATAGGCATGAACACGGACCACACCCTCGAGGAAGTGGGCCAGCAGTTCAGCGTGACGCGCGAACGTATCCGCCAGATCGAGGCCAAGGCACTGCGCAAGCTGAAGCACCCGAGCCGCAGCCGGAAGCTCCGCAGCTTCCTCGACAACTAAGGGACGAGGGTAGGCCAAAATGTCGTTCTGGAAGAACCTCTTCGGTGGTGGGGGCGGGTCGGGCAGCAAGTCGATCGAGCCGGCGGTGGTGGCGGAGGAGGCCTACAAGGGCTTCACCGTGAAGTCGCTGATCATGCCGGTCGGCAGCGAGTACCAGCTCGCGGGACTGATCGAGAAAGAAGTGGACGGCGAGCTCAAGAGCTACAAGTTCGTACGCGCCGACCGCTTCTCCTCCAAGGAAGACGTGGTGAGCTTCGCCCTCGCCAAGGGGCGCCAGATCATCGATGAGCAGGGTGAGGGCATCTACCGCCCGTAGCCTGCATATCGAGCAGCCTGCCTCGTTCCCCCATGACGAAACAGGTGGCGACTACGGGACGCTCAGGTGTCCCATCGTTTTGCCGTGCGCGCAGGACTGCGCGACGGGCACGCCGCCAACAGGAGTAGAAAAGATGGCCAGGAAGCCTACCGCAAGGACCGAATTCGTGTTCTTCGACGTGATCTATGAGGACGGCAGCCAGCGCTCGAACCGCAAGGTCGATGCGAACCTGCTCGGTGGCCTCGACGGCGACGAAGCGGCGCGCGGCGCCATCATGGAGCAGGATCGGGCCATCGCCGAGAAATCCGGCCTGCCGCCGCTGCCGATCAAGACGCTTAAGCGCAGCGGGAAATAGCTCGGCGGCCAGCCGTCCCGCGGAGCCGGGCGTCTTAGCCCTGGCCGAGCGCCTTGTTCACCGCGGGTTTCACCACAGTTCCGTAAAGCTCGATGGCCTTCATCACCTTGTCGTGGGGCAGGGTGCCGACGCTGAGTTGCAGGCCGAAGCGGTCGTGCTTGAACCATTCGTGCTGCATCAGAATCTTGTCGATCACCTGCTGGGGGGAGCCCATGAAGTAGGCGCCCGAGGGGCCGGCGCCGGCTTCGAACTGGGCGCGGGTGCCCGGCGGCCAGCCGCGTTCGCGGCCGATCCGGCTCATCGCCTCGTGGTGGGCCGGGAAGGCGATGTCGAGGGCGTCCTGTGAGTTCTCGGCGATGAAGCCGTGCGAGGAGATGCCGACCTTGAGCTTGTGGACGTCGTGGCCGACCTTTTCAGCGGTGCGGCGGTACAGCTCGGTGAACTGCGTGAACGCCTCGGGATTGCCGCCGATGATGGCGAGCATCAAGGGCAGGCCGTAATAGGCTGCGCGCGCTACCGAATTGGGTGTGCCGCCGACCGCTACCCAGAGGGGAATGGGGTCCTGGATTGGCTTGGGATAGATGGCGATGCCGGGGATGGGCTTGGTGTGCTCGGAGCCCGGCCAGTCGACCTTGCCGCCTTCCCTGATCTTGATGAGCTCGGCCAGTTTCTCCTCGAACAGCGCGTCGTAGTCGTCGAGCTCGTAGCCGAAGAGCGGAAAGCTCTCGATGAACGAGCCGCGGCCGGCCATGATCTCGGCACGACCGTTGGAGAGCAGGTCGAGCGTCGCAAACTGCTGCCAGACGCGAATCGGGTCGTCGGAACTGAGGACGGTGACGGCGGTGGAGAGCCGGATGCTCCTGGTGATCGCGGCCGCAGCGGCGAGGATGGTAACCGGGGCCGAGGCGACGAAATCGGGGCGGTGGTGCTCGCCAAGGCCGTAGAAATCGAGGCCCAGCTCGTCGGCGAGCCTGATCTCCTCGAGCAGGTCCTTCAGCCGCTCGGCCGGCGACTGGAGCCGGCCTCCGTTCAGTGGGTCGGCGGTGTTCTCGGCGAAGGAGTAGAGACCCAGTTCCATGGCGCAATCCTCATTTGTCGCGCCCTAACTGGCTGCGTGTCCAAACCGGCGCAAGAGCGCACAGCCTTGTAACTCAGACGCTATTGGTGGGCACGTAGGACGCAGCCGGGGTCGCGGCGGGCGCCGGCGGCTCATGGCCGGCATGGCGGTGGATTTCGTCGACCAGCCCGGCGGGCAGGTTGAGCCGCTCGGCCAGAAGCTCGAGATAGCCGTGCTCGGTCGGGGTATCGGGCAGCATGGCGACCAGCGAGGCGGCGTAGATCTCGGCGGCGTGGGCGGGCGTGTTGGCGCGCGCGACGACCGCCTCGATGTCCAGCGGGCTCGCCAGTTCGTCGAAGACGAAGGCCTTCTCCTCGGAGGACAAGGGCATGGTCGCAAGCCGCTTGAAGATGCGCTCCTTCTCCGCCGCATCGATCTGGCCGTCGGCCTTGGCGGCGGCGATCATGGCGCGCACCAGCGACTTGCCGAGTTCCTCGTTCTGGTAGGCCGCCTGCGGCGGGGGCAGGAAGGCATCGTGCAAGGCTACCGGGGCTACACCCTCGAGCGCGGCGCCCGCCGGTTGCATCTTATTCTGATACTGCTGCCAGGCAGTGTAGGCGAGGCCGCCGATGGCCGCGACCGCGCCGACCCTTGCCACGGTACCGACGAGACTCCCCAATCCTCCGCCAGAAAGCAGCATGCCTGTCCCGAGCCCGGCAGCGCCGCTCATCGCCGTGCGTTGCGCGTTGGGATCGGTCTGCAAAGCCTTGATGATGCCGTCGATGTTGAACATAGCTCACTCACCTTCCTCATCCTCCCAACGCAAGTGGGTAGATCATTCGGGCTACACAAGATGAAAAGAGTGCCCCGGTGCGAAAGGTTGCCTTTCTGGGTTCGGCGGTTAGGTTGAGCCGCCAACGAGGAAGGCGAATTGCCGATGGCTACGGGTCTCGATGAAATCGATCATAAGCTCCTGGCGCTGCTCCAGGAAGACGACCGGGTGCCGGTGGCAGAACTGGGAAAGACCCTGGGTGTTGCCCCCTCGACGCTCAACGACCGTATCCGGCGGCTGATCAAGCTCGGGGTGATCAGCGGCTTTCATGCGCATGTGGACCCCGAAAAGGTGGGCCTCGACCTCCTCGCCTTCGTGTTCGTCGGCTGGAGTGATCCGGCGACGGAAAAGCTGTTCCTCGCGGCTATTGCCAAGGCGCCCGAGGTGCTCGAGGCGCATCACGTGACGGGGTCCTGGAATTACCTCATCAAGGTGCGGCTGAAGGCTACGCGGGACCTCGAAGGGTTCTTCGCCGGCGTGCTCAAGGAAGTGCCGGGGGTGCAGCGCACGGAGACGCTGATCGCCCTCTCCTCGCCCAAGGAGACCACGAGGATCGAGCCGCCATCGTCGCCGCCCTGACATGGATAAGCTCGACCTCAAGAAGCACTACAAGGCCTTGTATGGCGCGCCGAAGGGCAGGTTCGAGATCGTCGACGTGCCGCCGCTCCAGTATGTCCGGCTGGATGGGGAGGGCGACCCGAACACCGCCGAGGCCTATCAACTCGGTGTCAGCTGGCTGTTTTCGGTGAGCTACGCCATGAAGTTCGCAGCCAAGGCCGCGCTGGCCCGGGACTATACCGTGGGTCCGCTCGAGGGGCTGTGGTGGTCGGACGACATGTCGAGCTTCGTCGAACGCAGGAAGGACGACTGGCGCTGGACGATAATGATCCTGCAGCCGGATTTCGTCACACCGGCGCTATACGGCGCGGCGGTCCAGAAGGCGGGGAAGAAGCTCGGGCCGCCGCCCTCCAGCCTCAGGTTCGAGACGTTTCACGAGGGGCTCTCCGTGCAGACGCTGCACATCGGCAGCTACGACGACGAAGCGCCTACGCTTGCCCGGTTGCACCAGGAATTTCTCCCTCAGAACCGCCTGACCGAGACGGGGCGGCATCACGAAATCTATCTCTCGGACCCGCGCAGGGTGGCTACCGAAAAGCTGAAGACCATTCTCCGGCAGCCGGTCGCTCGGGTTTGAGGCCATGAAAAAGCCCCGGCAGGAGTGCCGGGGCTAAGGTGGGCTTCGGAGGGAGGGTCCGAAGCGCATTATCGTTGTCCGAAGTCTTTGTAGTTACTGAGCCGCCGGGGCGGGCGTCGCGGGTTCCGGGGTCGTAGTGGCCGGAGCCGGGGTCGCCGGAGCGGTCTCAGCCGGTGCGGGCGTAGCCGGAGCCGGTTCGGTGGCCGGAACCGCCGGCGTCGCCTGCGTGCCGGTAGCCGGAGCCTCGGTCATCGGCGCGGGGGCCGGAGTCGCCGGGGCTTCGATTGCCGGGGTGTTGTTGACGGTCGTCGAGTTCGTCGACGGGCCGGAGTTGGCCGAGAAGACCAGATAGCCGATGGCCAGCAACGCCAGCGCAACGATGATGCCGACGAACCACCCAGTCGCACTGGACTCACGGGTGTAGGTCGTACGGGTAGTATCATCGCTCGAATAGACGGTATCGCGTTCGGGGACAGCCATGATCAAGCTCCTTTTGTTTTGAACCGTATGGCCCGAAGAACGCGGTGGCGGCGGGAAATGTTCCACAATCGTGAGCAATCGCGGAAATGAATCAGCCGCCGCCCGCAAATAGCTGGCGTGTAAAGTGATTTTCATGGCGACGAAACGAGCAGATGCGGTCGCTTGCCGGTCGCGTTTCATCCTGTTTCGGCGCTGGCGTGCATTTGGGGGCTCGGAGAGGGAAGCGACCGCACCCCAGTCTCCCTCGTGCGGTGAGGGGAGAGGGGTAGGCGTACGTTTCAGGCACCGGTCCCTTGTCCGCGCACAGCTTCAAACAAAGACGGGCCGGGGATCGCTCCCCGGCCCGTTTGCATGTTGGATGCCGTAACTTACCGGTTCTGGGCGACGGTGATCAACGAGGTGATGCGCTTGATCGAGACGCGACGGTTGAGCTTTTCGGATGCGTCCGTCTTCACCTTGAGGTAGCGCTCGCCATAGCCCTGGGTGACCAGGTTCTCGGGCGGCACGTCGTAGAAGTCGGTCAGGATGCGGGCGACCGTGGAGGCACGGGCGTCCGAGAGGATCAGGTTGGCCTGGTCGCTGCCGACGGCGTCGGTATGGCCTTCGATGAGGAAGGTCTCGCCCGGGTTGTCCTTGAGCATCGCCAGCATGGCGTTGGCCACCTTGCTGAGTGCCCCGACCTGGGTGCGCGAGATCGTCGCCGCGCCCGAGTCGAAGGTCAGCCCGCCGACTTCGACGCGACGGACCGAGTCACGCAGACGGGCCGAACGCTTCACGTCCTCGACGGTGTAGATCTTGCGGACCTGCTCCACCGGGGGCTCGCGGAAGAAGAGTTCCACCTCTTCCTCGTCGGCGTCGTCGGCATCGAGGATGTAGTCACGGATCGGGATCGTCAGGCGCAGCGGGGGCAGGTCGTCGCCCGGGTCGCGCCAGTTGGTGAAGTAGTCGTCGTCGTTGGCGTAGTCGTCCTCGTTGTAGTAGGCGAGGATGTACTCGCGGCCGTCGGGCATGATGCGCGAACGCTTCAGCACGTTGCCCCACTTGTCGCGGATGGTGACGATCTGCACGCCGTTCGGGCGCTCAATGGTCTCCTTCACACGGCCGCCGGGCAGGCGCTGATAGGTGACCTGATCCTCATCGCTGTCGCGGATGCGGTCGAAGTCCTGGGCCGGGTTCGAGATCACCAGATTGACGCCGATCTGGAAAATGAAGCCCGAATTGGTGAAGTTGTTGCCGGGGCGATCGCGACCGGGGCCGCCCTGGCCCCCTCCACCCTGACCACCAGTGGTGTTGTTGTTGTTGGAGTTGGTGTTGTTGGTGGTGTTATTCGTCGTGTTGTTGGTGACGTTGGTAGTCGTGTTGGTGACGTTGGTCGTGTTCGTCACATTGGTGACGTTGTTGATGATGGTGACGTTGGGCGGCACCTCCACCTGCGGCAGGGCGTCGACGGCGATCTGCTCGCCTTCGAGCTTGGCCAGCGACTGCACCTCGATCGGCGCGATGTCGGCCTGAGCCGCCTTGTCGTCGGTCGGCGGCGGAGCAGCGGGCTCGGCCGACGCAGCGGCCTGCTCGGCCGGAGCCTGGCCCAGGGCTTCGTCGGTGGCAGTGTCCTTGGCGCTGTCGAGCACCGGCGCGGCTTCGTCAGGCGCAACGGTTTCGGGCAGCACTTCGACGGCCTGCGGGGTCACCGCTTCCTGGGCGCCGGGCAGTTCTGCGATCGGCGGAGCCGCCGGTTCGGTCTGAGCCGCAAGCTCAGGCACCGGCGGGAGCGTGATGCCGTACTTCGTCAGGCACTCGGCCACGCCGTTGACGCCGAGCGTGGCGCAGATATCGGCGAACTGCTGGTTGGCCGCATCGATCGTCGACTGGCCGGACGCATCGCCGGCCTCGAGCTGGCCGATACCGACATTGTAGAGTTCGACCGCGGTACCCAGCTGGTCCTGGGCGGCAGCGACCGGATCGACGGCGTTGGCGTCCGCAGGCTGGTCGGTCGGGCCGACTTCGGCCGCCGGCTGTTCAGCGGCGGGCTGCTCTGCGGCCGGCTGTTCTACCGGTTGCTCGGCAGGTTGCTCGGCAGGCGCCTGTTCCGCAGGTGCCTGCTCGGCAGGGGGCTGCTCGGCGGCCGGCTGTTCTGCAGGTGCCTGTTCCGCAGGGGCCTGCTCGGCGGGGGCCTGTTCCGCCGGCTGTTCGGCCGGGGGCTCGGGCAGCGGCGGCAGGTCCTGGCCGATGCACGACTTGATGTCCGGGTAGCCGTTAGCGGTGCAAAGTTCGGCAATCCTGGCGGCTGCTGCGTCGGCGGCAGGCTTGGCGCCCGCATAGTCGCCGGCGGCGGCCTGGTTGATGGCGGCCTGGTACTGGTCGACCGCGGCCTGCAGGTCGGCCATGAACTGGGCTTGCAGTTCCTCGGCCGATGGGCCTGCCGGCTCGGCGGGCTGTTCGGCAGCGGGTTGCTGTTCCTGGGCAGGAGCGGCCTCTTCTGCCGGCGCCGGCTGCTCGGCAGGCGCGGGTTCCTCTGCCGGAGCCGGCTCTTCGACGGGAGCGGGCTCTTGGGCGGGCTGTTCAGCCGGAGCGGGTTCCTCGGCGGGCGCGGGTTCTTCCGCAGGGGCCGGCTCGGCGGCCGGCTGACCGCCGGTGATCGCCGCGATGCATTCCTCGACACTTGCGTAGCCGTTTACGATGCAGGCCTCTGCGAGAGCCTGCTGCGCGTTGTTGATGGCGTCGGCATCGCCGGCGGCCTGTGCATCCTGCAGGGCCTGATACTCGGCCTGCTGTGCGAATGCGGCGCTCGGCACCAATGCGAGGACGGCGAGACTGGTGCCCGTCAGGAGCCAGTTTCGAATGCGCATGGGTTTATCCTTTATTTGGAGTCAGTTCTTTGAGAAGTGACGCAGTCCTGCTGAACCGGACCTGAACGCCCGGGAGACCTTCTGGTGTATGACATTAGTCCCCTCGACGCCGAACGCATTTGCAGGCGTGCGGTTCCGTACGCGCGAAAGGACGGTCTAATCGTGGCACGAGTGGGGCCGCCCCGACGCATGCGACATTGGCCGGATTTGGTCGCTGCGGCCTAGGGCCGGCGCCGGATTCGTGCGATCCGATAGGGGTTCATCATGGAGCCTCGATTGGGCGACCTCCTCAGCTACTGGCCGTTCGTTCTGGGCCTGCTTGCAACCGGCGTGGTGTCGGGGGTCGCGGCGGGATTGCTCGGTATCGGCGGCGGCGCCATCATCGTGCCGGCGCTGGCTTCGGCGCTGTCGCTGCTCGGCTATGATAGCGACGTGGTGCAGCATGTGGCGGTGGGCACCTCGCTCGCCATCATCATTCCAACCGGCATCGCCAGCGCCCGGGCGCACGACAAGCGCGGCGCCGTCGACCATCGGGTGCTGAAGCTCTGGGCCCCAGTGATTGTCGCCTCGACGCTGATCGGCGGGCTGATGGCGGGGCTCTACTCGGGCGACGTGCTGCGGATCGTCTTCGGGGTCATGGCGCTGTTCATCGCGGCCAACATCGTGCTGCCGTTCCAGGAGCGGCTGATGGGGCACCTGGGCGGCTCGGCGCTGACGCACCGTATCTCGGCGGCGGTGGTAGGTTACGTCTCGTCGCTGATGGGAGTCGGGGGCGGCTCGCTGAGCGTCCCCACCATCCACGCGTTCGGAGCCACCATGCACAAGGCGGTGGGGACGGGGGCAGCGATTGGGGTGTTCATCGCTATCGCCGGCACTATCGGCTTCATTATTTCCGGCTGGAGCGTTCCCGGCCGGCCGCCGCTGAGCCTCGGCTATATCAACCTCGTGGCGCTGGTGCTGATCGGGATGACCGCGGCGCTTTGCGCGCCGCTCGGCGCGGCGCTGGCGCACCGGCTGCAGCAGCGCACGCTGAAACTGGCGTTCGCGGTGTTCCTGGCGTTGGTCGGATTGAACATGATCTGGAAGGCGGTGGTGGGGTAGGGGCCCAGTCGGCGGAAAGAGCGGCGCACGCAGATACCCCACCCCTGTCCCCTCCCCGCAAGGGGGAGGGAGACGCCAGCCGCTTGCTCAGCAGTGCGGTTGCCAAGGCAGCCTGGGAGGGGGCTCCCTCCCCCCTTGCCGGGAGGGAACCGGAGTAGGGGTGCTCATTACGCACCGATCCCACCCTTCAACTCAGTCCGCAAAATCCCACGTCACCTGGACGTTGATCGTGTAGCTGAGCTCCCCGCCCTCGATCGGCACGGGCGCGCCGGCGGCGTCCTGCGCCATGGCTTTCATCATGTAGGGCTGCGGCTGGCCGATGGACTGGTTCTCGGTGATGTTGCGGATGTCGCCGAGCGCCTCGCCGGCGACTTCGGCATAGAGCTGGGCCTTGGCCCTGGCGTCGGCGAAGGCGACCTTGCGGGCTTCGTCGTAGAGCTTGCTCGGATCGGCGACGGAGAAGGTGATGCCATTGATGGTGTTGGCGCCCACCGTCACCGCCTTGTCGAGCACGGCGCCGAGGCTGGCGAGCTGCCGGACGCGGACGTTGACGGTGTTGGACACCTGGTAGCCGTTGATCTTGGGCGGCAGCTGGTAGCCGTTGGCGTCGCGGGCGTCGGTGTAGACGTAGTTGGGGTTCACCGAGAAGCCGGAGGTCTGGATGTCGCGGGCCTCGATGCCGGCCGCCTTGAGCGTCTCGAGCAGTTCGGCCATGGCCTTGGTGGTGGCGTCGAGCGCCTCGCGGGCGGTGGCGCCCTGGGTAGTGACGCCGGACATGACGAAGGCGGTATCGGGTGCCGCAGTGACTTCCCCGAGCCCGCCGATCGAGATGGTGCCGGGGGCGGCAGCATCCTGAGCCATGGCTGGGGCGACGCAGAGGGCGGTCGCGAGGAGTAGGGGGATCAGGGCGGCGGTGAACGGACGCATGCGTCTCTCCTATGTGGCCTTCGACCGGGCAAGGTGACCCAGCCAATGGGTGTTAGTGCGGCGCAGATGAATGGAATTTGAACGCCGCTTTCGAGGGATAGGACGCTGCAGCCCGTGCGATCCTTTGGGCGCGGAAGACGAAAGATTGAGTTACGTGCCTCGGCGTCGGCTGGACAGGCTTTGGGGCGGCGGGTTAGGTAGCGCGGCAAAAACCGGGGGAGTGCCGTGGCAAATCCGATCGTTCCAAGCGAAGGCGTGCTGCTCGGGCGGGCGAGGGTGCCCGGACATGACCACCCGCGGCTGGTGACGGTGCGCGGGGACGATGTGGTCGACATTACCTCGAAGGCCGCGCCGACCTCGCGGGACATTGCCGAACTCGATGATCCGGCGGGCCACGTCGCCTCGGCCAAGGGGCCGGCGATCGGTGACCTGCAGCAGATTCTCGCCAATTCGTGGTCGGGCAAGACCGATGCCAAGGCGCCGTCGCTGCTGTCGCCGATCGACCTGCAGGCGGTGAAGGCGGCGGGCGTTACCTTCGTCGTGTCGCTGCTGGAGCGGGTGATCGAGGAGCAGGCGCGCGGCGACAAGGCGAAGTCTGACCTGCTGCGCAAGGATATCCTCGGGCTGATCGGCACCGATCTGAGCCAGCTCGAGCCCGGCTCCGAGACGGCGATGAAGGTCAAGCAGACGCTGATTTCGCGCGGTGTGTGGAGCCAGTATCTCGAGGTGGGCATCGGGCCGGATGCGGAGATTTTCACCAAGTGCCAGCCGATGGCCTCGGTCGGCTACGGCGCCGATGTCGGCATCCTGCCGATCTCGGAGTGGAACAATCCCGAGCCGGAAGTGGCGATGGTCGTCAGTTCGAAGGGCAACATCGTTGGCGCGACGCTCGGCAACGACGTGAACCTGCGCGACGTGGAAGGCCGCTCGGCGCTGCTGCTGGGGAAGGCCAAGGACAACAACGCCTCGGGTTCGCTGGGGCCGTTCATCCGGCTGTTCGATGGCGCGTTCACGATCGAGACGGTGAAGGCGGCGGACATCGCGCTGAGCGTCACGGGTGAGGACGGGTTCGAGCTCACAGGCGTTTCCAGCATGAGCCAGATCTCGCGCTCGCCCGAAGCGCTGGTCGACGCGGCGATCGGCCGGCATCACCAGTATCCGGACGGGTTCGTGATCTATCTCGGCACGATGTTCGCGCCGGTGAAGGATCGCGGCGGCGCCGGTAAAGGATTTACGCACAAGATCGGCGACGTGGTCTCGATCTCGACGCCGTCGCTCGGCACATTGTCCAACACGGTGCGGCTCTCCACCGAGGCGGCGCCGTGGACCTATGGCGCGAGCCATCTGTTCAGGGATCTGGCAAAGGCCGGGCTGCTGTAGCCGCCACACACGGTGACCCGGCGGACTGAGACAGATCGTGCCACGAGCACTTGCAATGAAGGAATGACCCCATGACCGAACTGCACCAGAACCTCATCAACGGCGAGTGGGTCGGCGGGGACGGGGCCAACAATATCAACCCCTCCAACACCAACGAAGTGGTCGGCGTCTACGCGCGCGCCACGGCGGAAGACACGCTGAACGCCATCGCCGCGGCGAAGGCGGCGTTCCCGGCGTGGTCGCGGTCGGGCATCCTCGAGCGTTGGAGCGTGCTGTCGAAGACGGCGCACGAGATTTTCGCGCGGAAGGAAGAGCTCGGCAAGCTCCTCAGCCGCGAGGAGGGGAAGACCCTCGCCGAGGGCATCGGCGAGGCGACCCGTGCCGGGCAGATTTTCGAGTTCTTCGCCGGCGAGGCGCTGCGGCTTGCGGGGGAGACGCTGCCGTCGGTGCGTCCCGGCGTGGGGGTCGAGATGACGCGCGAGCCGATGGGCGTGGTCGGCATCATCACGCCGTGGAATTTCCCGATCGCCATTCCGGCTTGGAAGATCGCGCCGGCGCTCTGCTACGGCAACACGGTGGTGTTCAAGCCGGCAGACCTCGTTCCCGGCTGTTCGTGGGCGATCGTGGAGATGCTGCACCGCAACGGCCTGCCCAAGGGCGTGCTCAACCTGGTGATGGGCAGGGGCTCGGTGGTTGGCCAAGCGATGCTCGATTCAAAGGACATCGTGGCGCAGACGTTCACGGGGTCGGTGAATACCGGCCGGCGCGTGGCCGAAGCCAGCGTCAAGCTGATGCGCAAGGTGCAGCTCGAGATGGGCGGGAAGAACCCGACCATCGTGCTCGACGACGCCGACCTCAAGGTCGCGGTCGAAACCACGGCGCAGAGCGCGTTCTACTCGACCGGGCAGCGCTGCACGGCGTCGTCGCGGCTGATCGTCACCGAGGGCATCCATGACCGGTTCGTCGAGGCGCTGACGGAGCGCATCCGTCACCTCAAGGTGGGCGACGCGATCGCGCCGGGCACCGAGATCGGGCCGGTGGTCGATGCCAGCCAGCTCAAGCAGGACACCGATTATATCGAGATCGGCCAGAAGGAAGGCGCAAAGCTCGTCGTCGGCGGCGACCTGGTGAACCACGACAATCCGGGCTACTTCCTTCGGCCGGCGCTGTTCACCGAGGTGCACAACAACATGCGCATCGCCCGCGAGGAGATTTTCGGGCCGGTGGCGGCGGTAATCCGGGTGAAGGACTACGACGAGGCGCTGGCCGTCGCCAACGACACCGATTTCGGGCTATCGGCGGGCATCGTCACCACCTCGCTCAAGTACGCGACGCACTTCAAGCGCAACGCCGAGGCCGGCATGGTGATGGTGAACGTCCCCACCGCCGGCGTCGATTTCCACGTGCCGTTCGGCGGGCGCAAGGGCTCGAGCTACGGCCCCAAGGAGCAGGGAAAGTATGCTGCCGAGTTCTTCACGCAGGTGAAGACGGCCTACACCGCGGCCGGTTGATCCGGTCCCAGTCTGACTTCAACGGCCCGCGCATCGAGAGGTGCGCGGGCCGTTCGCTTTACTGCTTGCGGAGGCCGTAGGTCGCGAGGACGTTGCCCTTGCTGGTGCGGGACAAGTCCTGCAGCTCGAGCCGCGTGACGGGATCCGAGGGCTCGAAGAGGTGCTTGCCGGGGCCGGCCACGACCGGATGCGTGATGAGGGTGAGACTGTCCAAGAGGCCGGCAAACAGCAGCTGTCGCGCCAGCGAGATGCCGCCCATCACGGCGATCTCGCGGCCGTCGCGGCTCTTGAGATCGCGCACGAACTCTATGAGATCGCCCTCGATCAGCGTCGAGTTCTGCCAGGTCAACCGATCCTTTGTCAGCGTGTGGGAGGCGACGAACTTCGGCACCTTGTTGATGAAATCCGCAAACTCCCCGTCGGCTGTCGCGCTGGGCCAGTAGCCGGCCCATTCCTGGTATCCGACACGGCCCATCAGCACCGTATCGACCGACGCCATGACTGCGCCAAGCGTCGCGCCCAGTTCATCGTCGAATGAATCGAACTGCCAGAGATTGGGCGACTCGATGACGCCGTCGACCGAGTGGAAATAGCCTGCAGAAAGCTTGCGCATGGTGTCGTCCTCGTTGTTGCCGGGCCCAGTATGGTGCCGTTCGTGGATACGACGAACGGCCCCCGGCCCAATCGACATGCCCGCGCAAGAATATCGCGAGGGGGGCGCCGGGTCTTGATCTTGGCGGTCGGCTCGGCCGCCTTCGGCTGAGGTGTCCTCCGACGCTTCTGCTTGGTTCGTCAGCCGTGGTTGATCATGACGTGACGGACCGCGGTATAGTCCTCGAGCGCATAGACTGACATGTCTTTGCCGTAGCCCGATTGCTTCAGCCCGCCATGCGGCATCTCGTTGACCAGCATGAAATGGGTGTTGATCCAGGTGCACCCGTATTGCAGCCGCGCCGCTGTCTGCATCGCCTTGTTGATGTCGCGCGTCCATACCGACGAGGCGAGCCCGTAGTCGCTGTCATTGGCCCAGGCGATGGCATCCTCGGGGTCGGTGAACCGGGTGATCGACACCACCGGCCCGAACACCTCGCGCCGCACGATCTCGTCCTGCTGCAGTGCCCCGGCGATGACCGTCGGCTCGTAGAAGAAGCCCCTGTCGCCGGACATGTGCCCCCCGGCGGTGATCCTGATGTGGGGCAGCTCCGAAGCCCGCTCGACGAAACTCGCCACGCGGTCGCGCTGGCGCTTCGAGATCAGCGGCCCGATCTCGTTGAGCGTATCGTCCTCCTGGTTGTACCTGATCGAGGACGCCGCCGAGCTGAGGTCGGCCACCAGCCTGTCGTGGATCTTCGGGCCCGCATAGATGCGGCACGCGGCGGTGCAATCCTGGCCGGCATTGTAGTAGCCGAAGGCCTTGAGCCCATTGACCACCGCCTCGATGTCGGCATCGTCGTAGACGATCACCGGCGCCTTGCCGCCGAGCTCGAGATGTGTGCGCTTCACCGATTTGGCGGCCGCCTGCAGCACTTTCTTGCCGGTCGCCACGTCGCCGGTGATCGAGATCATGTTGATCCTGGGGTGGTTGATCAGCGCGTTGCCGACGCTGTCGCCGCGCCCTAGGACGACGTTGACGACGCCCTCGGGCAGGATGTCAGCGAACACCTTCGTCAGCTTCAAGGCAGTGAGCGGCGTCTGCTCGGAGGGCTTGAACACCACGCAATTGCCGCCCGCAATCGCCGGCGCCAACTTCCAAGCCATCATCATCAGCGGATAATT
>NZ_JAQGJL010000242.1 GCF_028290645.1 Devosia sp.
GCGATCATAAGCCCCCTTGTGGCTGTGTTGTCCATGAGCATATTAATGCTACGGATTTAAACAATAGGGTCAGGCACGATCATGACTGACATGACCACAGTACATCGTCACAGCGACAATAGCGCAGACCGCCGGCGCAAGGCTGCCCGAGTAGTTGACCTGGTTCGTCTCGCTCTGTCCGGTTCGCTTGCTGCTGTCGCCGTGACTGGTGTGCTCACGTCGCTGTACGTCAGCGCCTTCGATGTCGTCGACTCTGCCAGCCGCTCGCAGTGGCTTGACTGGTCCGCGGCCGGCGTTGGCTTTGTCGGTGTCATCGCCGGCGCGATCGTCGCTCACTACTCGAAGCGCTGATGGAAGCAGCGGCTGTGCCGTCATCGTTGGTCGAGGCCCTTCCGCACTTTAGCATCATTGATTCATCGACCGTCTTGGTCGCCATTTTCGTAGTCGTTTTCAAGATGCTTGTGCGGTGGCACCGGGGGGAAACCATCGCTTCGGTTCAGATGTGTGGGGTGGATTTCCTTAACGGTACGGTGGTCGTCCCCTTCTTCGTCATGCTGCTGGCAGTGTTCTACGTCGATCTCTATCGCGAGATGGTGCGCTCAAGCACGGCATTCGTATCGATCGCGGGCGGCATCGGGCTGTTCTTTGTCATCGGAGAGATGCTCCGATCGCAAGGCAAAGTAACGGCCACAACTTAGCTCAAGTCTACTCGGCGCCGCCCGTTCATCGTGGCGCCCTTCAGCTGCTCCGTCAGCCTTGCCGCTACTGCCGTGCCGGCGTCGCGGACATAGAGTTCGGCTCCGTCAGGCACCCGTCCCAGCATCGCGATGCCACCATTCGCGCCTTCCCGGGGCGCGGCGTATGTGACGCCGATGGCTTTGAGCGGGTCGCTGGTTTCGGAGTTTTCGAACACCAGGCACCCGGGTTCGAATATCCGGGCGTCGGCGGCGGCGAGGGACCAGAGTTGGGGCTTTTCGCCGAAGCGGCCGGTGAGCCAGGCGGGCGGGGTGGGGACTTCCTCGACAAGCGCCGGCGCCCGGGGGACGCGCCAGCCGGTGTCGGTGATTTCGCCCGAGAGGGCGCAGCGTTCGGCGGCGACGGAGCCGGCGTCGCGGGGGACCATGGCGCCGATGTCGACGGCGGCGGCGATGTCGCCGAGGCCGAGCTGGACCGGGCGGGCGGCGAGGCCGGAGACGCCGTGGCGGCTGGCCGCGGCCGAGCGGCGCGTGAGCAGCGAGGGGCCGCGATCGAGATAGGTGTTGCCGCGGGCGGTAAGCCGGAACGGGGCGACCGGGGTCGGGGCGTCGGGGGTCTCGAAGGCTTCCTCGATGATGTGGTCGACCACCGGCGGGGCCGCCTTGCCCAGCGCGGCGAGGATGGCCGCCTTGCCGCTGGCGATGGCGGCGGCGGTGGTGCGGAGGCCGGCGGCGGAGCCGGCGAGCGATACGGTAGGAAGCCTGCCGCGCGGCGCGAGCCAGCGGTTGGCGGCATCCCATGCGGCGGAGCCTCCTGCGCGGAGCCAGAGCAGGATGTCCGGCTGCCAGGCGCCGGCGGCGATCAGCTGGTCGGTCTCGATAGCGCTCGAATCCTGGCTGATCTCGTCCATGGCGACGGCGAAGCCGACGCGGAGCCCGGGCTTGTTGCGTTGCAGCGGCTCGGCATGGCTGGGGGCGAGGGCGGAGGCGAGCGTGATGCCGGTGGCCTTGGCGAAATCGACGAAGCGCGAGGTGGGGGCGAGGCGGCTGTCGACAATGCGCTGCACGACGACGCCGGCGTCCGCGGCATGGAGCGCGAGGCGATAGGCGAAGCTGTGCGGCGTGGTGAAGAGCGCACTGCGGCCGGGCCAGACGCCGAAGCGCTCGGCGCGGAGGAATGCGGTCAGCGCCCCGACGATGCCGGGTGTGCGGTTGCCGGGAAACAGCGGCAGGCGTTCGGCGGCGCCGGTGGCGAGGACGACGTGCCGCGCGGCGACGGCGAGGATGCGGGAGCCGGGCTTGTCGCCGTCGACCAGCACCTGGTGGACGCGGACGGTGGTGCCGGTGATGGCGAAGGCGTCGGCGCGGGTGAGGACGGTGACCTTGCCCTTGCCCTCGAGGCCGGCGACGAGGCGCTCGATGGTGGTGTCGGGCGAGGCCTCGGCGTCGACGGCGCCGAAATAGCGGATGGCGCCGCCGAGGCTCTGGCTGCGCTCGACCAGCACGGCGCTCTTGCCGGCGACCGAGGCGGCGACCGCGGCGCTGAGGCCGGCGACGCCGGCGCCGACGATGACGAAATCGGCCTCGATGGTTTCGGGCACCGCGCTGCCGTGCCAGGGCGGCGCGGCGACCGGGGTATCGCCGAAGCGGTGGTTGAGGGTGCGGGCGGGGCCGACCAGCTTGTGGCGCAGCGCGCCGAACAGGCCGCCCGAGGCGATGGGGTCGCGCCGGACGCCGATGGTGACGAGATCGAGGCCGTCGAGGGCGGGCGTGCGGTCCATCGGCAGGGCGGCGCCCTTGCCGGAGGAGACCAGCGGCGCGAAGGATTCGTCGAGCGCCAGCGGCTCGTCGCCGTGCCGGCCGGCGATCTGGATGCCGGCGGCGAGGGCGGCGGAGAGCACGGTGTCACCGGCGAAGCCGTCGATCACCCGGCCGTTGAGGCGGAACTGCAGCGGCGACTTGCGGTCGAGTTCTGCGCCGCCGAGGCCGTGCGGGGCATCGGGTGCGAGGCGATTGAGACTGTCGGTCACGCCGGCACCGCGCTGTAGTCGGCGGCCTGCAGCCGGATGTTGCCGCGGGTGGGGCCGCGCGCGGCGAACCACGCAGCCTCGTCGGGCGGCGAGACGCCGGCGATGTGCCGGGCGAGCGCCGGGGCGAGGAAGGCGGCGGCGGGCCCGAGGCCGGCGATAATTGTGGTCTTGAGCCCGCGGGCGAGCCCGATGAAGGGGGCGCCGTCGGTGGTGCGGAGCGTGCCGGTGACGGTTTCGCCGGCGAGGCGCAGCGGCGCGGATTTCGCCGTGGCGCTGCCCAGCCGGGCGCGGGCGGTAGCCGGATCGCCGGTGACGAGTGCCGAGACGCCGACCTTGCCGTCCTGCGCGAGGACGATGCCGCGATCGAGGAAGCTCACGCACGGGGCGGGGAGGGGCCTTGCGGCTTCGAGCAGCAGGGCGCTGCCGGGGACGGTCTCGAGGCTGCGGTCGAGCGCGTCGGGCGCGAGATGGGCGAGGATGGCGTCGTCGCCGGCGAGGATGACGTGCCCGGCCTCGATGCTGCGGTCGCCATTGGTGAGGCGGGCGGTGCCGTCCTTGCGGATGGCGAGGGCGGTTTCGGCGTGATCGAGCTGGCGCACCTCGTGCCTCGTGAGCCAGGTTTCGAGCGCCGGCTCGACGCGGCCGTGGCCGAGCATCTGGATATCGCGCACCCGCACGATCAGCCCCGCGGCGAGGGCGCGATCGACCACCGTCTCGACCGCATAGCCGAGCGCCACCGCCAGGTGCCGGAAATGGCCGAGCGCGGCGATGCTCTGCGGCGTTTCGGCGACGAACAGCGGATCGACGCGACTGACGAGGCCCTTGCCCCAGCCGTTCACCAGCCGCGTGGTCTCCGCGGCGACGCGCCGCAAGAGAATCAGGGTTTCGGGGCGGGTGACCGGCGCGATGGATAGATCGATGCTGCGCTGCAGGCGGAACGGCGAGAACGGCTCGCCGACGAGGCAGACGCGCTTGTTGTGCTCAATGGCGAGGAGGCCCGCGAGCAGCCCGGCGAGCGGGGTCGAGCCGACGATCAGGTGGTCGTAGCTGCCATCGGCCATGGGGTCAGCGGACCTCGACCGGGGCTGCGGCAATGCGCCCGCGACACATCGATGTGTGCGGGTGCATAAATTGGCAGAATGCCTTTATAGATCGGGCGCGTTTCCGCACCCTCGCTCGAGGCAAAGCCCTGCACATGATCTTTTGGTCGCTCGCTTTTGTGGTCACAGCCATTGCCTGCGCCGCCCTCTATTATGCGGGGGCCGGGTGGAGGGTCAACGCAACTGCCGCTGTTGTGGACAGCCCTGAAGTTTCGCACCTGAAATTGCAGCTGAGGGAAATCGAATCGGACGTGGCGCTGGGGCGGCTGGGGGCGGCCGAGGCGGTGGCGGCAAAGGGTGAACTGGCGCGCGAGCTGATGCGATTAAAGGGGACACAAAGGCAGGTGGCGGACACCGGACCGCGCCGCGGCATCGTCGCACTGTCGGCGGTGGCGACGGCGCTCCTGGCCTTCGGCGTATATGGCGCGCTCGGGCGGCCGGACCTGCCGGCGCAGCCGCTGCACGAGCGCACCGACCTGCCACCGCCTGGAATGACGCTGGAGAACGCCGTTGCCCGCATCGAGGCCCAGCTCAAGCTGACGCCCGACGATTTGCGCGGCTGGACCGTGGTGGCCCCGGCCTACATGCAGATGGGCCGGTTCGCCGACGCGGCGAATGCCTTGCGCCGGGTGATCGAACTCGAC
>NZ_JAQGJL010000275.1 GCF_028290645.1 Devosia sp.
GGATTGAGCGAAGCGAAGGGATCCTGGAAAACCATCTGCATGTCGCGGCGGGCGCGGCGGAGGTCGGCGTGGCCGAGCGCGCGGATGTCCCAGCCATCGAGCGAGACCTGGCCCGAGGTGGCCTCGACGAGCCGGAGGATGGAGCGGCCGGTGGTGGACTTGCCACAGCCCGACTCGCCGACCAGCGCGAGCGTCTGGCCGACATTCACCGAGAAGCTGACGTCTTCGACGGCGTGGACGTTGGCGACAGTGAGGCGGAGCGGGCCGCCCTTCACAGGGAAACGGGTGGTGAGGTTCTTCACCTCGAGCAGCACACGCGGGGCAGTCTCGGCGACGGCCCTGGCAAGGGTGGGCTCGGTGGAGGCGCCCATGATCGGCATCGGCTCGGGCGCCGGCTTGCCCCGCATCGAGCCTAGCCTGGGGACAGCCGCCAGCAGCGCCTTGGTGTAGTTCTCCTTCGGCGCCTCGAAGATCTGGTTGACTGGGCCCTCCTCGACGATCCTGCCGCGATACATGACGACGACGCGATCGGCGACCTGCGCGACCACCGCCATGTCGTGGGTGATGAACAGCACGGCCATGCCGTTCTCGCGCTTAAGCCGGTCGATGAGGGCGAGGATTTCGGCCTGGATGGTGACGTCGAGTGCGGTTGTCGGTTCGTCGGCGATCAAGAGCCGCGGCCGGCAGGCCATGGCCATGGCGATGACGACGCGCTGCCGCATACCGCCCGAGAGTTCGTGCGGATATTGTTTCAGCCGCCGCTCGGGCTCGGGGATACGGACTTCCCTGAGCAGGTCGAGCGCCTTGGCGCGGGCAGCGTCGGCGCCGAGGTGACGGTGCCGCTGCAGGCCGTCGGTCAGCTGCCGCTCGATGGTGAAGACCGGGTTGAGCGAGGTCATCGGCTCCTGGAAGATCATGCCGATCTCGTTGCCCCGGATCGACTGCATCTCGGACATGGGCGACTTGGTGACATCGATCACCTCGCCGCTCTGGCGCACGAAGCGCAGGCTGCCGCCGGTGATCTTGCCGCCGCCGAACTCGACGAGGCGCATCAGCGACAGCGAGGTCACCGACTTGCCCGAACCGGACTCGCCGACGACGCAGACGGTTTCGCCCGGCTGGATGGAGAAACTGACGTCCTCGACGCCGACAATGGTGCCGCCGTCGGTCTGGAACTCGACGCGGAGCTTGTCGATGGCGACGATCGGTTCAACGGCAACGGCTGGTTCGATGGCATCGAGCATGGCTTACCCCCTGACCCGCGGGTCGAGCACGTCGCGCAGGACGTCGCCGAACATGTTGAGGCCGAGCACGGTGAGCGCCACGGCGGCACCGGGAACGAGCGCGGTCCAGGGCGCCACGTCGAGATAGTCGCGGGAGGCCTGGATCATCAGGCCCCAGCTCGACTGCGGCGGCTGGGTGCCCAACCCGAGGAAGGAGAGGCCAGCCTCGGCGAGGATGGCGAAGGCAAGGCTGATGGTCGCCTGGACGATGATCTGCGGCATGATGTTGGGCAGGATGTGCCTGAGGATCATCTGCAGGTCGTTGGTGCCGGAGGCGCGCGCCGCCTCGACATAGGGCATCTGCACCACCCGCAGCGCCTCGCCGCGGACGATGCGGGCGAGGAACGGGGTGAAGGCGATGCCGATGGCGATGATGGTGTTCTGCAGGTTCGGGCCGAGCATGGCGCTGATGGTCAGCGCCAAGAGCAGCGCCGGGAAGCTCAGCAGCGTATCGACCAGCCGCATCAGCACATTGTCGACATGGCCGCGATAGTAGCCGGAGATGATGCCGAGCGGCAGGCCGATGATGATGCTGAGGCCGACCGCGAGGCCCGCGATGGTCAGCGAGGTCCTCGCCCCGAGCATGACGCGATAGAGCAGGTCGCGGCCGAGCTGGTCGGTGCCGAGCAGGTGCGCGAGCGCCGGCCCCTTGAGACGCGCGGCCATGTTCATCTTGTTGGCGGCGGCATCGGGGATGAAGAGCGGGGCGAGGATGGCGATGAGCAGGATCGCGACAATCACTCCCAGTCCAACCAGCGCCTTGGGCGTAAGGAAACGCTTCATCGGCGGTCACCCCAGCCTGATGCGCGGATCGACAAGCAGGTAGAGCAGGTCGACGAGCAGGTTGGTGAGCATCACCACGGCGGCGATGACGAAGACGGTGGCCTGGATCAGCGGCACGTCGCGGTTCAACAGCGCCTGGTAGGTCAGCCAGCCCATGCCGGTGTAGTTGAAGAGCGTTTCGATGACGATGATCGAGCCGAAGAGGTAGCCCACCTGCAGGCCCGCGATGGTCATCACCGGGCCGATGGCGTTGGCGAGGCCGTAGCGCCAGATGACGGTGCGCTCCGCCAGCCCCTTGGCACGGGCGACGCGGATGAACTCCTGGCCGAGGATGCCGACCATGGTGGAGCGGGTCATGCGGGTCAGATGCGCCATGAGGCCCAGGCCCAGTGCCAGTGACGGCAGGAAGGCGTGCTCGACGGCGAGGCCGAAATCGACCCCCGGGTCGGCGTATCCGCTCGAAGGGAGCCAGCCGAGAGTGCGGGCAAAGAGCAGGATCAGCATGATGCCCCAGAAGAAATCGGGGAGACTGACGCCGAGCAAGGCGGCGGAGGACGAGACGCTGTCCTGCCACTTGTCGCGGTGAACCGCCGACCAGACGCCGAGTGGCACCGCGACGGCGAGGGCGATGGCCATGGACATCACCACGATGAGCGCGCTGGCTTTGATCTTCTGGCCCAGGAGGTCGAGGATCGGCGCCTTGAAGATCAGCGACTGGCCCCAGTCGCCGGTGAACATGCCGGCGATCCAGCGGCCGTACTGGACGATGAGCGGGTCATTGAGGCCAAGCGAATGGCGCAGGCCCTCCAGCGCCTCGGGATTGCTCTGCGTGCCCATGATCATCATGGCGACGTCACCGGGCAGGATGTTGGTGACGCCGAAAGTGATCGCCGAGATGAGGAACAGGGTCAGGACGATGGAGAGCAGGCGATTGAGGAGATAGCTCATCGGCAATATCCACGTGGGGCGGGTGGCCGGCCCGAAGGATCGGGCCGGCCGGGGCAAGGTCGGTCAGGCCTTCAGCCACACCTTGTGGAAGTTGAGGTTGGAGCCGTTCGGGTGAACGATGGTGTCGAGGCCGTTGACAGTGGTCTGCGCGGCGATCGAGCCGTTGCGGAACCACAGGATGATGTCGTGGGTCTCGTCGAACACCCGCTGCTGCACCTGCTTGTAGATGTCGGCGCGCGCTGCGGGGTCCACCGTCACGCGGGCCTTGGTGACGAGGTCGTCGATCACCGGGTCGCTGATATGGCGATAGTTGAAGGCGCCGGTCGAGTGCCAGAGGCTGTAGTAGAGGAAGTCCGGCTCCCACAGGGTGAAGAAGTTCATCATCGAGATCTGGAAGTCCTTGTTGACCCAGACCTGGCTGAGCCAATCCGCCCAGGTCAGCTGCTCGATGGTCATGTCGACGCCGGCGGCCTTGAACCACTCGACCATGATCTGCGCCGCTTCGATATGGTACGGGTAGTTGGTGGTCGCCTTGAACACGACTTTCAGCTGGCCCGGGCCGTAGCCGGCCTCGGCGAGCAGCGCCACGGCCTTCTCGATGTCCTGCGGACGATTGGCGAGGGCCGAGTTGTAGGAAGCCGAGGTCGGATAGCTCGGCGAGGCGGTGGTCCGGCCCTGCCCCCACAGAGCGCCCTGCAGCAGCATCTCCTTGTCGATGATCAGGTCCATCGCCATGCGGACCTTGGGATCCTTGAACGGCTCGAAGTCGTGGTTGAGGTTGACGAAGTCCCAGTTGAGCGGGAACCAGGTCACGGTCTGGAACTTGGTGTCGGCCTTGATCTCGTCCATCCGGTCGGCCGGGATGTCGTTGATCATGTGCAGTTCGCCGGTGCGCAGACCCGTCAGGCGCACCGTCGGCTCGGTGATCTCGCGGGCGATGACCTTCTCGAGATAGGCCGGGCCGTCCCAGTAGTCGTCGAAGCGGGCGAGTTCGACCTGGTGGCCGGCCTCGTAGCTGACGAACTTGAAGGGACCGGCGCCGATCGGCGTGGTGCCCTGCTTGTCGCCCGAGCCCTCAGGCATGATGACGCCGGCGCCGTTCTCGGCGAGGCGGCTGAGGAACGGCGCGTTCACACCGCTCATCTTGACGATGACGGTAAGGTCGTCGGGAGTCTCGATCGCCGCGACGTTGTTGAAGACCTCGAAGTTCACCGCGCCCGTCGCGGGGTCCTTGCAGCGCTCGAACGAGTATTTCACGTCGGCGGAGGTCATGGTCTTGCCGTCGTGGAACTTGACGCCGGGCCGGAGTTTGAAGGTGTAGGTGAGCCCGTCCGCGCTTTCCTCGAAGCTCTCGGCAAGCATCGGGATGACGGACAGGTTCGCGTCCACGGTGACGATCGAATTGTGGACGTTCTGCAGAACGCGGTTCGTCGAGGCGGTGCCGGTCTGGTGCATGTCGAGGTTCTGGACGGTCTCGGAATGGCCCCAGATGAGGGTGCCGCCGCTCACCGGCGTTTCCTGCGCCAGCGACACGCCGGGGAGGAAGGAGAACACGGCGGTGCTACCCATAAGCATCGCCGTCGAGGAGAGGAATTGCCTGCGCTTCATGATGATGTCCCTGTGGTTGACGTCGTGAACTGAGATCCGGCGACCGTCCTGCTCGGGCAGGCTTCTCGTTGGTTGGTTGAATTGTCCGGGCTAGCTGGCCAAGGTCGGGCGACGGTCGGCGACCGCCAGTTCCCGCTCCAGCGCGATGCCCAGGTTGAGGATCGGGCCCTCGTCAAAGAGCCGGCCCCAGAGCGAGATGCCCTGCGGGACAGTGAATTTCCGGCTGGAGCCATCCTCCTCGCCGGTCGTGAGCTTTCCCGCACCCAGCGAAGCGAGACTGCGCGTGCCGAGCTCTTCGAAGCCGGAGCGCAAATGCAGGCAGGGGTGGCCGGTGAAATTGCTGGCGACCAGCATCGGCCCGGTCATGAACGGGCCGATCAACGCGTCGACCTCGTGGAACAGCCCGTCGAGCGCCAGCATCACCTCGTAGCGCAGCCGGTCGAGCTGGATGTGGTCGACCGCCGACAGGAAACGAGCCTTGCGGAAGGTATTGGGCCAGGCGCCGTCATCCTGCCAGGTCAGGGTGTCGTCGAGGTTCTCGAGCGTCAGCCCCTCGAACGCGGCGGCGGCTTCGGCATAGAGGATGTTCATCAGCGCCCCGTACGGGAGCTCAGGCAGCTTGACCTCGACGACCTCGATCCCGAGCCGTCGCGCCGCTTCCAGTGCGGCGTGGTCGACCTCGGTGGCCCCCTCCCCGAACGCCTCGGCCAGGTAGCCGAGGCGCAGGCCCTTGATCCCGGCCTCGGCATCGAAATGGAACGGCGCATCGATCGAGGACCGGTCGGGGGGATCGCCGCCGTTAAGAGCGGCCATCACGATCGCGGTGTCCTCGACCGAGCGGCAGATCGGGCCGACCTTGTCCAGCGACCAGCACAGCGCCATGCCGCCGGCACGCGATACCCGTCCGAAAGTTGGCCTGAGGCCGGTGGTGCCGCAGCGCTGGCTGGGTGAGGTGATGGAGCCGAGGGTTTCGGTGCCGATGGAAAAAGCGCAGAGGCCGGCGGCGGTCGCCGAGGCCGAGCCGGCGCTCGAGCCGCTCGAGCCTTCGTTGAGGTTCCACGGATTGCGCGTCCGCCCGCCATACCAGATGTCGTTGTAGGCGAGCGCGCCAACCGTGGTCTTGCCCAGCAGCACGGCGCCGGCGGCGCGCAGCTTCTGGACGATGGTCGCGTCCGCATCCGGCACGCGGTCGCGGAAGGGTTCCGCGCCCCAGCCGGTGACGATGCCGCGGGTGTCGAACAGGTCCTTCAGGCCATAGGGGATGCCGTGCAGCGGCCCCAGATTGGTGCCGGCGCGGGTCAGGGCGTCGGCGGCGTCGGCCTCGGCGCGGGCGACCTCGGTCGTGACCATGGCAAAGCATTCGAGCTTGGGTCCGAGCGCAGCGATGCGCGCGAGGTAGATCTCGGTCAGTCGCCGGCTGGTGATCGCGCCCGACGCGATCCAGGCGGATAGTCGCGTCACCGGAGCGAAGGCGATGTCTTCATCGTTGGCCGGCACGGGGACCGCCACAATTTTGGAGAGCCGCAGCGAGCCGGCCGCGTGCGGCATGCGGAAGTTCGCCAGTCTGGGGTCGAAGCGGGACGCCATCGGCGTGGAATTGGGCAGCGCGACGGCGCGGCGCAGCCGAGCCGACTCGATCTGGCCTTCGAGGTTGTCCAGCATCTGCCGGCGTTCCTCGGCGGTGTACGTGACCCCCAGCAGCTTTTCCGCCGACTCGATGTCGCTGCTGCTCAGCACCTGCTCGTTCACTGCTGTTCCTCGTCTCTAGAATTTGGCTGGAATAGGGATCGCAGCAGGCGCCATCGCGCCCACCCGGGTGAGATTTTGCATGAGCGTGGAGAGGTGTTCGTGCATGGCGCTGCCGGCAGCGTCGGAGTCGCCGGCCTCGATTGCGTCGATGATGGCGTTGTGCTGTCGGTCGGTGATCTTGAGCGTTTCGAGCGAACGAGCCCTCGATCGCAGGCCGCGCCAGACCTCGTTGGCGCGAACCTCATCGAGCAGGGCGAACATGGTCATCAACGGGCGGTTGCCGGCGGCCTGCGCAATCAGGCGATGCAATGCCCCGTCCCAGAGCTCGGTGGAGTCGGGGTCCGTCGCATCGAGCACACGGCGGGCGAGGTGGCGCATCCGCTTGACGTCGTCGGGAAGGACCCGTCGCGCGCACAGCGAGGCCAGCGCCGGCTCGATGCAAAGGCGGGCTTCCATCACCTGGACAGGGGTGGTTTCGCCGACCAGTTGGGCGGCCAGCACCCCAGTCGGGTCAGGCTGCTGACCGGCGAAGGTCCCCTTCCCCTGCCGCCGCCAGATCAGCCCCTCGGCCTCGAGGGATTCCAGCGCCAGCCGCACGGCACGCCGCCCGACATGCAGCTGGGTGCAGAGCTCCCGTTCTGTCGGTAGCCGGCCGTCCTGCCCAACGCCGCCATTGTTGATCAGCGCCATGAGCCTGGCGCGGACAATGGTCGAATTGTTGGTGACGTCGCCGTCGAACATGTGCTGCCGAGCCGTACCGAACCAATGCCCTATTGGTTCAGCTTAGCCGCGCACAAGAATGTGTCAACTGCAATCGATGCCTGATTTTTAGGCGGAGCAGCCCGCCGCGGGAGGGCGGGAGACGCGCTTCGCAGTTACCAAAGCGGGCAATGGTATGGTGCCACCAGCTTCGGAAAGTCGCCGCCCGGGCGGCCGGACTAGCGGTCTAGCCGCCGTGCTGCGCCTCCTAGCCAGTGGCCAGCGCCTGGTAGGCATCGTAGGCGGCGATCACTGTTGCCGTCTGCGCGGTGTGGCCGAGGATGAACTCCTCGCCGTAGATCGTCTCATCGGGGAACTCGGAGATCAGTGTCATCGGGACGTCGTAGGTGACGTCCGAGCTGACGGTGATCGGGAAGCCGTTGACGACGCGGAACGTCGACGGCGGGCCGACATGCGCCGTATAGAGTGCGATCTGCCTGGCATTGTAGTCGACCAGCCCAGGGACCTCGGCCAGCTTTTCGGTCGTGGCAATCAGCAGCTTTTCGGCAAGCTCGGAATATTCCTTGTGGCAGCGCATCACGAGGAAGAACCCCTTGGGCAGCGTCCAGAGCTCAAAACCCTGCGGCAGGTAGCCGGAGAGCGGCCGGGTCCATTCGTGGGCGGGATAGCCGTGGAGATTGAGATGGAGCCTGGCGTCCATGCGGCTGAGCTGCTCGCGCCGGATCAGGCTCTCGAAAATCGGCTCGGCACCGCGGGATTCGACGTCGTCGCCGAGGCCTGTGTAGCGCGCGGCGTGGTGCATGTGGTTGGGGTGCTCGGCCCGCAGCCGGTGGTGCAGGGCGTAGCCGTCGGGGTTCTCGAGCGGCGTGACCGCGAAATGCGCTTCGGGCCGCTGGTTTAGCAGCTGCGCGCCGCGGACGGCGCCGACAATGCCCGTCGTCTCATTGGCATGCTGGCCGGAGGTGATGATCACTCCGAGGTCCGTACCGGGCTTGTAGGCCCCCGGCAGCGCCCTGCCCGCCCGGGACCGCGCCGTGATCGGCTCGCGACCGAGCGCTGCGATCTCGGCGCGGATTTGATCGACGCCCAGCGGATGGGTTGCCGCTGCAAGCGGCTGAAACGGCACCGACGCCTCGGCTTGGTAGAGCGGGCGCGTTTCGATCCGTACCGAGGGAGGTCCCTCGGCGCGGCCGACCTGCGGCACGATATGGCCCGGGCGGGCGCGGCGGTCAGAACGTCCGGAGCCGAGCCGGGCCTGGAAGATTTCCATCACCGAGAAGTAGAGATCCTCGTGCATGGCCTCGGCGAGGCTGATCGCCTCCTCGCCGACGGGCAGCTTCTCGTCTCTCGCCGGCAGGGTGACACGGATGTTGAGCTCGTCGAACAATGGGGCGGTGGTGCCGAAGTCGAACGTCGCGATCGCGTCCATGGCCCGCGCATAGACCTGCTCGAAATCGGTGGTGATCGGCTCGTCGATGCCGTCGGCAGGGATGCGGAGCCAGCCGGTTGGACTGAGCTGCGGGTCGCCGCAATGGTCAGTATGAACGCGGTTGGGGGCGAAGACTTCAAACATTTCGCCGTCCAGCGTCACGCGATAGGTGAGGTCGTTGGTCGCCTCGCCGGCAAAGGTCAGCGTCGCACCATCGACCATGCCGGCAAGCGGGAAGGCTTCGAGCAGGAAGCGCTTCTGCGAGGCATTGGGGCTGATCGGGTAGCGGACATCGATCGTCTTGATTATCGGCGGCGCCTCTTCGGTCAGGAAATGCACCAGCGGCTTGTAGGCGCTTCGCATGCGCGCCGTGATGCCGGCATCGGCGAGCTTCGCCTCGGCCGCGCGGCGTGTCGGGGTGTCCTCGAACAGCCAGGCCTCGACCGCCCCGCTCGGTCGCCTCGCGAGCAGGCGGTCGACCAGCGCGTCGATGGTGCGCTCGGCAATGAAATCGAGAAGGACAGTCATTTCACACCCTTGGGATCGGGATAGTCGCGCAGCCAGTCATCGAGGAGGGACCCAACTCCAGTCTGGCGCAGGCGGAAGGATGAGTCCCAGCTTTCGCTGGGATGACACCAGCGGGGTTCGATGGTCCCGGGCAGGGAAACACGTGGCCGTTGCGGCTGGGCCACCTCGCAGCCCCCATGGCGGCTGCCCTGAAACAGCGAGGCCCAGCAAGGGAGGTGGAACTCCCGCTGGGCCTCAGCCATCGGGCGGCGAAGCCCGACAGCGGGTCGGAGATACGCATTCGAGGGTTCGAAGTCCAGTCGCGATCTGAATATCGGGGGCTTTTCCTCGCGCGGCGATCGGTGTTCCGGCGTGGTCGAGTCGCGTTCCAGGTGCAGTTTTCGCGACCGCGCCGGAAGAGATCAGCTGCCAATGATCGACCCCTGTACGCAATTCTACCAGCATTACAGCGTGTGTGCACGGGGTCCGGATTAGCACTATTGCGCTGGACTCAACCTCCGGCCCTACATAGTGGAATGGCTTGGCCACCCCCGATCCGATGATACTACCGCCTTGTAATTCAATCATTTTGTTCAAATCCAGACGAAATATCTGCGCCACGTCGCGAAAAACCCCTTCTAAGATATGGACAAATAGTACGCGTTTGTGCCTAGTTCTCATGTTGTATCGTAATTTTGCAACAGATTATCAAAGTGTCGCTGACACCTGCCGTTATTCTCTTGCGACGAAGCTTTAACCGATCAATATTAAGTACACGTAGTCTCAGGCCACTAGACTCTACCAGTTCGGCTCCCGTTTTGCGGCGTGGGCACTTGCTGTTTCCTTCCTTCGTTCGTCCAGTTGATCCAGGCCTTGGGGCGGGTCGCGTGTGCGGTCCGCTCATCAGAGTTCTTTGGAAACCCAATGATCAGGAGCGGATCATGGTTCGAATTGCCAATCCAATGAGGCGCCACGCCCCCCTTTCGGCAGACCTGCTGGCCTGCATGCTGGCGCCGTGTATCCTCGTCATGGCGACGAGTGCGGGCGCACAGGAACTGAATAGTTTCGCGGTCCTTGCCGGCTCGACGATCACCAATGTTGGACCGACCGTCATTAACGGCAACGTCGGGCTCTGGCCGGGGACGGCTGTTACCGGATTTCCTCCTGGGTTGGTGACGGGGGGCTCGATCTATGCGAACAACGCTGTGGCCCTTCAGGCGCAGAACGACCTGACCACAGCGTACAATGTGCTGATGGGGAGGCCGTACACGATTGATCTGACGGGTGTGGACCTCGGTCTCGCCGGCCCGCTGACTGCGGGGGTATATAATTTCGATGATGCCGCTCAGCTCACTGGGACGCTGACGCTGACCGGCGATGCCGACGATGTGTTCATCTTCCAGATCGGCAGCACGCTAACGACTGCATCGAGTTCGGCCATCGTGCTAGGTGGCACGGTTCAAGCCAGCAACGTTTTCTTCGTGGTTGGAAGCTCCGCTACGATCGGCAGCGCCACCGCCTTCAAGGGCCAGATCCTGGCGCTGACAAGCATTTCGTTGGACTCCACCGCCAGCATCGATTGCGGGGCAGCGTGGGCGAGAAATGGCGCAGTTACGCTGATCAACAACCTCATCAATATCTGCACTTTCGCCGTGGCTCCCGGCACTATCGGGGATGTGCTCGGTCCGGATGGCACCGACAATGAGAATGCGGTGGCGGACGCGCTCGACGACTATGTGGCCGGGGGCGGAACGCTGCCGCTGGGCTTCGGAGTGCTGGGCCTGCTGACGCCGGCCGAACTGGCCGCGGCGCTGGCGCAACTGGCCGGCGAGGTGGCCACGGGCGTTGCACCGGCGGGCATCCAGTCGATGGATTCGTTTCTCTCGGTGGTGCTCGGCGATCGCACCGGCCCGGGCGTCACGGTTGCCGCCGACGACACTGGTCCCGGCACGGTCAGCGTGATGGGCTATTGGCCGGAAGCGCGCACGGCGCCGGACTCACCCTTCGGATCGTTCGACAGCAAGGGGCCGGAGACAGGCGTCTGGAATATCTGGATGGCCGCATATGGCGGTTACAGCCTGACGGAAGGCGATGCCGGCGTCGGCAGCCATGACCGAACGACGCGCGACTACGGAGTCGCCTTCGGTTTCGATGGCCTGCTGTGGGAAGACGGCTCCGTCGGCCTCGCCGTCTCGGTTGGCGGTACCAATTTCTCGCTGGCCGACGGGTTTGGCAGCGGCCACAGCGACGCGCTGCAGTTCGCCGCCTATGGCCACAAGGATTTCGGCAATGCCTATGTCGAAGGCGCGCTGGCCTATGGCTACCATGCCTTCACCACCGACCGGTACGTGACCATCGCCGGCGTCGACCACTTTCGGGCGGAGTTTTCCGCTCATGATGTGGCCGCCGAACTCGAGGCCGGCTACAAGCTCGGCTGGTTCATTCCCTATGCTGCCATACGCGGGCACGCGTTCATGAAGCCGGCCTACAGCGAAACCACGGTCTCCGGGGTTTCGACCTTCGCGCTCGACTACGACGCCTCGACGGTGCTGGCCGCCAGTACTGAAATCGGTGCCACCGCGGTGTGGGACACGACCTTCGCAGACGACGCCGCGCTGTCGCTTTGGGTGAAGGCGGCCTGGAAGCACCATTTCGGGACGACGTCCAACGTTACCGCCGGATTCCAGGCACTGCCGGGGACCAGCTTCGAGGTCGAAGGGGCAACGCCTGCCGCCGATTCCGTGCTCGTCTCCGCCGGCGGGCAGATCGCCGCCAGCAACGGGTGGGGGCTTGGGGCGTCGGTCAGGGGTGACTTTGCGGCGAACGCCCGGAGCTACGGGGCCGACGCTACGCTGTCGTACACCTGGTGAACGGTTGCGCATGAGGTTGCGGGGGCCCTGGGCGAGGGGAGTGGCAGTGGCCATGGCTCTCGCCGCGGGCCTCGCCTTTGCGTCGGCGGCTACGGCGGTAGAGGTCGTAGTGTTCACGGCCGAAATTGCTCCCGGCACGATCGTCATCAAGACCAGCCTGCGCAAGCTCTACCTCGTCCTCGGCGAGGGAAAGGCCCTGCGCTACCCGGTGGGCGTGGGGCGGGCCGGACGGCAATGGGTTGGCAGCTCGTTCATCGAGGCCAAATTCCTGCGCCCGAACTGGGCGCCGCCGGCCGAGATCAGGCGCGACCGGCCCGAGCTGCCGGCGGTTGTCCCCAGCGGGTCGCCGGCCAATCCGATGGGCGCGGCGGCAATGACTCTGTCGGGCGGCAATTATGCCATCCACGGCACCAATGCGCCGGATTCGATCGGCGGCTTCGTGTCCTATGGCTGCATCAGGATGTACAATGCCGACATCACCGATCTGTTCGCGCGGGTGAAACCGGGGACGCCGGTTGTGGTGATGCGGTGACGGGGGTTGGACCTGGTGCCTACGCTCCCCAGCGGAGGCCTGCGGTGTGGACGGGGGCGTCCCAGAGGGGAAGGATTTCGTCGTCGAGGAGGCTGAGGGTGATCGAGCAGCCGGCCATGTCGAGCGAGGTCACGTAGTTGCCGACGAGCGAGCGAGCGATCTTGACGCCGCGGGTTTCGAACATGCGCCGGGCGGCGTTGTACATCAGGTAGAGCTCCATCGAGGGAGTGGCGCCGAAGCCGTTGATGAAGAGCAGCGCGGACTTGCCGGAGATGTCGTCGAAATCGGTGGCGATGGCGGCGCACATTTCCTCTGCGATGGCGTCGGCGGATTTGAGCCTGTCCCGGCGGCGGCCCGGCTCGCCGTGGATACCGACGCCGAACTCCATCTCGTCGGCGCCGATCTCGAACATCGGCTTGCCGGAGGCGGGAACGGTGCAGGAGGTGAGCGCGACGCCCATCGAGCGGGTGGCGCGGTTCACGCGATCGCCCAGCGCCTTGAGCGCGGCGAGATCCCTGCCCTGTTCGGCGGCGGCGCCGACGATCTTTTCGACCACCAGCGTGCCGGCGACGCCGCGGCGGCCGGTGGTGTAGAGCGAATCCTCGACAGCGACGTCGTCGTTGACGAGGACCTTTTCGACCGGACCCGCGGCCATCTCGGAGGCCATGTCGAAGTTCATCACATCGCCCTCGTAGTTCTTGACGATGTAGAGGACGCCCGCGCCGGTATCGACGGCTTCGGCGGCGGCGAGCATCTGGTCGGGGGTGGGCGAGGTGAAGACCTGGCCGGGACAGGCGGCGTCAAGCATGCCGAGTCCGACGAAGCCGGCGTGAAGCGGCTCGTGGCCGGTGCCGCCGCCGGAAATCAGCGCCACCTTGCCGGGCTGCAACACCCTGCGGCGGATGAACTTGTGTTCCGGACCGAGGGTGACGATGTCGGCGTGGGCGGCGGCGAAACCGTCGAGGCTCTCGGTGAGGATGCTCTCGACGGCGTTCATCAGCTTCTTCATTCGGCGGAATCCGTGGTGCGGGTGCGGGCGATGGCGGCCTTGGCGAGCGGCAGTTGCGCGGGGCTGACCGAGAGAGCGCGGAGGCCGGAGGCGATCAGCGCGGGGATGGCGGCGGGATCGCCCGCGGCGTCGCCGCAGAGGCCGACCGGGATGCCATAGCGCTCGCCGTAGTTGGCGACGTGGTGGATCAGCGACAGGATTGCCGGATGTCGGACATCGTTGAGGGCGGCGACGGCGCCGTTGTCGCGGCCGGCGGCCATGACGTACTGCGCAAGGTCGTTGGAGCCGATGGAGAAGAAGGCGACGTCGCGGAAGGGCTCAGGGTGGATGGCGACGGCGGGGACTTCGACCATGATGCCGATCAGCGGAAAGTCATGCGGTATGCCGGCCGCGTTCAGTTCCTCCGAGACTTCCCGGAACAGATTCATTGCCGCCGTGTATTCCGACAATGCGCTGATCATGGGCAGCATGACCTTCACGTTGCCGGTGAACGAGGCACGCAGCAGTGCGCGGATCTGGACCCGGAAGATCTCGGGGCGGCTGAGCGAAAGGCGGATGCCGCGGAGGCCGAGGAAGGGGTTGGTTTCCTCCACCGTGTACCCCGGGACCGGCTTGTCGCCGCCGGCGTCGACGGTGCGGATGGTGACGGGCTTGCCGGCGGCCCATTCGATGACGCGGCGATAGGCGGCGTATTGAGTCTCCTCGTCGGGGAGGCCGTGGCGGAACAGGAACTCGGTGCGCATCAGGCCAATGCCGTCGCAGGTGGCGATGTCGATGGTGTCTGCTTCTGCGGGTTCCGCAATGTTTACCAGCACTTCGACGGGCGCGCCGTCGGCAGTAACGGCCGGATCGCGCAGGTGGCTGCGGGCGGCCTGGACGAGGTGCAGGTGGGCTGTGGAGGCCTTGAGGAACTCGTGCCGGGCCTCGGTGTCGGGGAGAATATCGAGGCGGCCGCGCTCGGCGTCGAGGAGGACGAAATCGCCCGTGGCGACCGCGATGGGGCCGGTGCCGACCAGCATGGGGACGCCGCGGGAGCGGGCGAGCATGGCAACGTGGCTCGCGGAACTGCCCGCGCCGAGGGCGATGCCACCGCCCTGTTTCCAGTCGATCGAGAGGAACTGGGTGGGGGTGAGATCGCGGGCGTGGAGGATGGCGCCCGGAGGTGGCTGGCGGTCGGTGGCGCCGCTCAGGGCGCGGAGGACCCGGTTGGAAATGTCTCGAAGATCAGCGCTTCGTGCAGCGAAGTACGCATCTTCGGCTGCTTCATAGCCATGAACTTCTGCCAGCAGCGCATCGGTCCAGGCGGTGGCGGCGTCGGCGCCGGTCGTGATGGCGGCGAAGGCGGGATCGGAGAGGTTGTCGTCCTCGATCATGGCGATCTGGAACTCGAGGATGGCGGCGGTTTCGTCGTTGGATTTGGCCATCAGTTCGGCGATCTCGGCGGCGGACCTGGCGAGGGCGGCGCGCAGGCGCTTCGTCTCGACCGCCGGGTCGCCGCTCGGGGCGTAGGCGCCATCGCCGCCGTCGAGGATGAACAGCGGGCCGGAGGCGTAGCCGATGGATGCGACGGTGCCGGTGACGCGGTCGAGTCTAGTCGTTGGCTGGGACATGCGCTCCCTCGTCGAAGTCGCGCCTGACGAGATCGACCAGCGCCGCGACCGCAGCCTCGGCGTCGTCGCCTTCGGCACGGATAAACAGGGTGGACCCCTGGGGCGCCCGGGTGGCCATGACCTTGACGATCGACTTGGCGTCGACCCAGGGCCCCTGCTCCACCACGGCAAGCTCGATGCGTGCGACAAAACCCTTGGCGAGCTTGGTGAGCTTGACCGAGGGGCGGGCGTGGAGGCCCGTTTCGTGGGTTATGAGCACCTGTGCTTCCAACAAGGCGGTGGTCCTTCAGGCAGGCGACAACTGTTCGGCGGTGGCGCGGACCTCGGCGAGCGAGGCGCCGCCCGAGGCTTCAGTGGCGGCCATTACCGCGCCTTCGACGACGGGGGCGTTGCAGACCACCACTTTGCCCGCACGGTCGCCATCGAGCATTTCGATGGCCATTTCGGAATTGGTTTCGGCTCCGCCCAGATCGACGAGGATGGCGACGCCGCGGTCGGACCAGGCGCGGTCGATGGCGGCCATGATGGCTTCAACCGAGGTGCCAGCCCGCCTGCGGGATCGCCGCCGCACCAGGCGAGCGGGACTTCGTCGCCGACCATCTGGCGCACCATGTCGGCGGCGCCTTCGGCGACGAGCGGGGAATGGGAGACGATGACGATGCCGACGTTCTTCACGCGAACGCTCCGAGTACCGCCTGGAGGATGAGGGCGCTGGAGCGGGCGCCGGGATCGATGTGGCCGATGGAGCGATCGCCGAGGAAGGAGGCGCGGCCGCGAATGGCTTTCCGGGGGCCGGTGGCCGCGACTTCGGCATTGGCGATGGCGATGAGTTCGGAAGGCTCCTTGCCGGCGCGCAGCGCGTCGGCGACGGGATAGAGCACGTCGAGCATGGTCTTCTGGCCGATCTCGGACTTGCCCCGGGCGGCGACGGCATCCACCGCCTTCCTGAAGGCGCCGGCATAGTCCCCGGGCGTGGCGGCGAGTTCCTTGCCCAGCGCGAGGAACAGGGTGCCGTAGAGCGGACCGGAGGCTCCCCCGACCGTCATCACCAGTTTGGTGCCGATGGCCTTGAGCGCGTCGGGAAGAGGCTTTGCGGCGATCTGGTCGATATCGGCGGCGACCGCATCGAAGCCGCGCTTCATGTTGGCGCCGTGGTCGCCGTCGCCGATGGCGGAATCGAGGGCGGCGAGCTCGTCGGCGTGGGCGGCGATGGTGGTGGCCATGGCGGAGATGAGGGCGCGGAGCTGGGCCTCGGAGATCATTTCGCGGCCCCTCCCGTGTGGTCGCCGTTCGGCGTCGTCGCGTGTGCGAGGGGTAGCAGGCGGGGGGAGCGGGATCAACTTCTGGTCGATGCCTGGCGTGGACCGCCGCGGTCAGGCCGCCGGATCGTGGTCAGCGGGCACGGTGAACTGGAAGATGGCGCCGCGCGGCTGGTTTGCGCTGGCCCACAATCGTCCGCCGTGAGCTTCGACGATCGAGCGAGAAATCGACAGGCCCATCCCGAGGCCAGTCGGTTTGGTGGTGTGGAAGGCTTCGAAGAGGCGGTCGAGGGCGCCGGGCGGGAAGCCGGGGCCAGTGTCGCGCACCGTGACCAAGACCCCCTCGGGGTCGGCCCTCGCGGTGCCGATCACCAGCTCCCGCGGCCCCTCGCTGTCGCTGCTCATCGCTTCCATGGCGTTCACGATCAGATTCAGGATCACCTGTTGCAACTGGACGCGGTCCCCCTGGACGGGCGGCAAGTCATCGGCGAGTTCCGTCCGCACCGAGACGCGGTTGCGCATCGCCTCGGCTCGGGTAAGCCCGATCACCTCGCGAATGACATCATTGATCTCCAACCGGTCCTTCTTGAGCGGCGCCTTCTGCACGAGGGCCCGGATACGACTGATGACGTCGCTGGCACGGTTGCCGTCCTTGACGATCTGCTCGAGCGATTCGCGCAGTTCCGCCATATCCAGCGGCGGCGAGGTCAGCTGGAGCAGCGCCACCTGGGCGTTGAGAACCGTCGAGGTGATCGGCTGCTTCACTTCATGGGCGATGGAGGCGGTAAGCTGCCCCATGGTGGCGACGCGGTTCGCATGCGCCAGCGCGTTCTGCACCTCGCGGTAACGCTCCTCGCTCTTGCGCGCTTCGGCTTCGGCCCGCTTGCGCTCGGTCAAGTCCAGCACGAAGGCGACACCTTGATCACCGCCCGGCTCAATGGTCGCCGCGCCGATCAGCACCGGTACGCGGCTACCGTCCTTGCGGAAAAACTCCTTCTCGTAGGCCTGCACGAACCCGGTCCTCCGGATCTGCGATACCAGTTGCCGGTCGCGCGGGGTCCATTCCGGCGGCGTCAGGTCGGTCCAGCGGATGCGGCCCGGGGTCAGGTCCTCCCGGCTATATCCGACGATGCCAAGGAAGGCGTCGTTGGCCTCGATGATGCCGCCTTCGAAATCCCAGAAAAACACCCCGATGATGTTGGCATCGACGAGCCGCCTGATCCGCGCCTCGCGTTCCGCCAGGTCGCGATAGGCGGTGTGCAGGTTGAACGAGAGGGAGTTGAAGGCCGCGGTCACCCGTTGCAATTCGTCGTCGTGCCGCCGGGGCGAGCGTTTCAGGTGCAAGTGCAGCGGCGAGTCGCCGATGCGGTAGCTTCCCACTTCCGCGGCGATCGCCGACAGATGGCGCGTGACCAGATTGTTGAAAAAGAAAATGATGAAGAGCGCCACCAGGAATATCTCGGCGGCCCGGGTCGCGAATACCCGCCCTGCCGTTTCCACCAGCCTGCGATAAGCATCGGCCAGCGTCGCTTCGACGCGGAGCGTGCCGATCACCCTGCTCTCCCCCTGCACGACCTGGGCCAGGGGATAATCCCGCGCGACGAGCCCCGATACCGGGCTCTCGCCAACCTTGAGGACGAGCGGCGAGACCGGGCTGTAGAGCTCGCGGACTTCAGCGGCGCGAATATCGGGCTGCTGGACGATGCCGTCCAGCTGTAGCTGCAACTGTGTCTGGTCCAGTATCCATAGGCTTTCCGCCAGGCTGACGAGGTGGCTCTTGCCGATCTGGTCCAGTCTCGACGTGATGCCGGCCACGTCGCGTTGATAGTCCCTGTAGAGCTGAATCCCGGTCAGGATGACGGTCACGAACATGCTGAACAGCAGAACGCCGGCAAGAAGACGGATGCCCACCCCATGGCGGGCCGCGGCAAGGGCCGGCAGGCGTTCGCCCAGACGGGCCGAAAGCGCGCCGGCGAACGTCGACAGCCGTCTCCAGGTTTGGCGCGGGGTGCGCTCTCCGGCACCGACCATAGACTCACGCGCCTCCAGATTGCCTGTCGCCGACGCTGCCGATCACGCCGACTTTTAAGAGAGACCAGGGGCGCGAGAGGGTCATGGCGGAGCAGCGGTCCACGGTCGGCTATGCCCCGCGGGCTAGGGCAGTTGCGCCGGATCGAACCACAGCTCCTTGCGGTCGAGCGGCACCCAGGGCGGCAGGTCCGGATTCTCCATGTCCACGACCACGCGATTGCGAAGATGGAGGTCGGCCACGATCTTGCCGAAGTACTTGGCAAACAGGGCGTCGAAGCTGCCGTCTGCGACTATGAGCTCGAACCCGGCGGAAAGGCGCTTCGCCAGATGCGGGGCGGCCGGGCTGACGTAGAAGGCGTCGTAGAACGGGTAGTGAAGCAGGACGTGCTTCTCGATCGCCAGGCTTGGGTAGTCCCTGCTGTACTTGGTAAATTCCGGAGCGATCTCATTGATCCCGCGCGGGAACAGATCGAACCGGCCGTGCACCAGCATCGGGAACAGCGACGGGGTGTCCGGTGAGGTCTCCACCGGGATGCCGTTGAACTCGTAGATGCGAACGTCGCCCCAGCCCCTGCCCTGGCCGACGCGTAGCTTGCGCATGTCATCGAGGTTCTTGACCCCGGAGAGCTTCTCCTGATTGCCGGCGTCGATAAAGCCGACCCGGTAGCCAAGCAGGCCCTTGTCGATCGGGTACTGCACGGGAATGGCCTCCCGCTCGAGGCGTGGCTGGCCGATGCCCTGGGTGATGAGATTGAGCAGGCGCCCATCGATCAAAAGGTCGGTGGCGCGTGCGAGCGAGACCTTCTCGGTGAACGGCACCACCTCGTAGGCGCCGTATTCGGGCCGGGTCCGCTCCAGCAGTTCATGCAGGAGCGCCGATTGGTAGTCGCCGAGGGTCCAGACCCGTACCACGTCGTCGGCAAACGCCCAGCGCGGCAGGAGGGTCGCCACCAACATCAATCCGACGAGCAAAGCGTGCATATCGCCTCTCTGTCCCCGGCACTCGCAGCGCTGCGATGGGCCGTGATCGCGATGAGGTTTTCGCGTTGGTGCCCCTCTGGTGAACCTCGGGCCAACAGGCGCCGGTCGACAGAGGGCACTGAGGTATTTGATACGCCGAAATGGCCTGACGGGCAAGATCGCGGAGCGGTGGCGGCGCGGTGCCGCTGGTCGGATACCTGTCGCGGAGGTAGGGGCATGGAGGCCCCACCCCTGATCGCTGCCCCCATGAATGGGGAGAGAGATGACCGAGAAAAAAATCGCGGCCTGCGCCTTTCCCCTTGTGGCCTGAGCGTGGGGTGCGTCAGCGGAAGCTGTAGCGGGGGGCGGCTTCGGGTTGCTGCAGGAGGGCGCGGAGTTCGGTGTCCCCGGCCGCGTAGTCGACGGCGGGCTCCGGCGGGCGGGAGAAGGCGTGAATGCCGATCCAGGCGGCGATCAGCGCTCCGGCGAGGACGCCGGCGCCGGTCAGGCGATAGCGACGGGCGCGCTTGGCGACCCGGCCCGGCAGCAGCGCGAGCCAGAAAATCGGGACCAACAGCAGCAGAAGCAGCAGTTCCATGGCGGAACCCCGGGTGCACCCGGATAGCAGCATAGGCCCGTATGGTTAACCGAGTGTGCAAGCCCAAGGGATGGACGATGCGGATGGCGACTGCTAGTCATGCTTTGGGTGAGGTAAAGCGGTTTACAACGTGCAATGACAAGCAAATTCAAGTCGGTATTCGGTGACGGCAAGCCGGTGATTGCCATGGTGCACCTGGGCGCCCTGCCCGGCGCGCCGCTGCACGATTACGAGGGCGGGGTCGAGGCGATCGTCGAGGGGGCGCGCAGGGACCTCGCGGCGCTGCAGGCGGCCGGGTTCGATGCCGTGATGTTCGGCAACGAGAACGACCGGCCGTACGAGTTCAAGGTCGATACCGCCTCGACGGCGACGATGGGCTACGTGATCGGGCGGCTGCGCTCGGAGATCACGGTGCCGTTCGGGGTGAACGTCTTGTGGGACCCGGAGAGTTCGATCGCGCTGGCGGCGGCGACCGGGGCGCGCTTCGTGCGCGAAATTTTTACCGGCACCTATGCCTCGGACATGGGGCCGTGGACGCCGGACGCTGGCAAGGCCGTGCGCTATCGCGACCGGCTGGGGCGGCAGGACCTCGCGCTGCTCTACAATGTCAGCGCGGAGTTCGCCTACTCGCTGGACCAGCGGCCGCTGAGCGACCGGGCCCGGAGCGCGGTGTTCTCGTCGATCCCGGATGCGATCCTGGTATCGGGGGCGATCACTGGCGAGGCGGCCAGGATGGTCGACCTCGAGGCGGTGAAGCGGGCGTTGCCGACGACGCCGGTGCTGGCCAATACCGGGGTGAAGCATGCCACTGTCGCCGAAGTGCTGAAGGTGGCCGATGGCTGCATTGTCGGCTCCTCGCTGAAGGTTGACGGCGACACCTGGAAGGCGGTGGATGCCGACCGGGCGGCCGAGTTCATGCGGCTGGTGCGCGAAGCGCGGGGGTATTGATGGGGCTGAAGCAACTCGTCACCGACCTGATGCTGATCCCGGGGCTTTCGGGGTACGAAGGCCGGGTGCGAAAGTATCTGCGCAAGGCCATGGATGGACTGGGGATTTCGTCCACGACCGACCGGATGGGCAACCTGATCGCGACGCTCGAGGGCGACAAGGATGCGCCGAGCGTCATGCTGTTCGCGCACATGGACCAACTCGGGCTGATCGTGCGGAAGATCGAGGCCAACGGGCTGGTGCGGGTCGAGCGGCTGGGCGGCGTGCCGGAGCGGGCGCTGCCGGCGCATGAGGTGCTGTTCTGCGTGGGCGAGGGCAAGGACGTGCCCGGGCTGATCGCGCACAAGAGCCACCACGCGACCGGGCAGGACGAGAAGTACAGGGTGCTGCCCTATCCCGAGCTCTATATCGACGCCGGGTTCAGATCGGCCGACGAGGTGCTGGCGGCGGGGATCGATGTGGGGACCCCCATCGTCTATGCGCCGAAGGTGACGGAGCTGGCCAATGGGCGGATCGCCGGGACCTCGGTGGATGATCGGGCGGCGTGCGCGGTGATGGTCGAAGTGGCGCGGGCGCTCAAGGGGAGCGCGAAGCGCCCGACGGTGCATTTCGTGTTCTCGGTGCAGGAAGAGTTCAACCTGCGCGGGGCGGTGACGGCGGCGCAGGTGCTGATGCCGGACGTAGCGATCCAGCTCGACCTGATCCTTGCGACCGACACGCCGGACATGCTTTCGCGGGGCGATGTGAAGCTCGGCGGCGGGCCGGCGATCTCGCTCTATTCGTTCCATGGGCGGGGGACGCTCAACGGCACCCTGCCCCATCCGGCGATGGTGAAGCTGTTCGAGGACAGCGCGGCGTCGCGGCAGCTACCATTGCAGCGCAGCGCGCATATTGGGGCGCTGACCGACCTCAGCTACGTGCAACTGGTGGGCCAGGGGGTAGCCTCGATCGATGTGGGATTCCCGATGCGGTATTCGCACTCGTCGCTGGAGGTTTGCGACATGGCGGATCTCGAGCAGCTGACCCAGTTGCTGGTCGAGGCGCTGCCCCGGATCGACAGCGGGTTCAGCCTCGATCGGGATGACTACGATTCATGAGGCACTATCTCGGCATCGATATCGGGACGTTTGAGAGCAAGGGCGTGCTGGTGGACGCCGAGGGGCGGATCGTCGCCAGCGCCGCGCGACCGCACAAGATGCTGGTGCCGCAGCCCGGCTGGGCCGAGCATCGGGCGCGCGAGGACTGGTGGGGCGACTTCTGCTTTTTGAGCCAGAAGCTGATCGCCGAAAGCGGCGTGGCGCCGGCGGACATTGTCGCGGTGGCGGCGAGCGCCATCGGGCCGTGCATGCTGCCGGTGGACGCGGCGGGCGAACCGCTGATGAACGGCGTGCTCTATGGGGTGGACACGCGGGCGGCCAAGGAAATCGAGGAGCTGACGGCGCGGATCGGTGAGGACGTACTGCTCAGCCGGTGCGGCAATGCGCTGACCAGCCAATCGGTCGGGCCGAAGATCCTGTGGCTCAAGCGGCACCGGCCAGAGATCTACGCCAGGACCGCGAAGATCGTGACCTCGACGACCTACATCGTCCAGAAGCTGACCGGGCGCTATGTGATCGACCACTATTCGGCGGCGAACTTCTCGCCGCTCTACGATGTCGAGGCGCTGGCGTGGACCGATGAGCTGGCCGACGACATCATCGGGCTCGACAAGCTGCCGGAAGCGATGTGGACGACGGATATTGCGGGAACGGTGACGGCGGAAGCATCGGCAGCGACGGGGCTGGCTGTGGGGACGCCGGTGACGACGGGGACGATCGACGCGGGGGCCGAGGCGCTGAGCGTCGGGGTACTCGACGATGGCGACATGCTGCTGATGTATGGCTCGACCATCTTCATCATCGAGATCACGCCGGTCAGGGTGCCGGACGCGCGGCTCTGGTATGCGCCGTGGTTCTTCCCGGGCCAGCACGCGGCGATGTCGGGGCTGGCGACGAGCGGGACGCTGAGCCACTGGTTCCGCGAGCAGTTCGCCAAGGAACTCGATCCCGAGACGGCGGTGATGGCGCTGGCGCTGGAAGCGGAGGGCTCGCCGCCCGGCGCCAACGGGCTGGTGATGCTGCCCTATTTCTCGGGCGAGCGCACGCCGATCCACGATACCGAGGCCAAGGGCGTGCTGTTCGGGCTCGACCTGACGCATACGCGCGGCGACATCTACCGGGCCGTGTTCGAGGGGATCGCCTACGGCACGAACCACGTGTTCGAGACCTATGCCGATGTAGGCCAGCCGCCCAGGGCGATCCTCGCGGCGGGAGGCGGGACCAAGAACCGGGTGTGGGCGCAGGCGACTTCGGACGTTTCCGGGCGTACGCAGATCGTGCGGGAAAAGACCGTGGGGGCGTCCTACGGGGACGCATTTCTCGCCGCGCTGGCGATCGGGGATGTGCAACCGGACGATATCCGCACGTGGAACCCGGTAGAGCGGGAGATCACGCCGGATGCGGGGCTCGCGGAGCTGTACGGGCGGCGGTACCGGGTGTTCCGGGAGCTGTATGAGCGGAACAAGGATTTGATGCGGGAGCTCTAGCGGCTGGAGCTCGATGCCCTCTCCCCTTGGCAGGGGAGAAAGCGAAATCTTAGGTTTAGCCTCTTGGCTAAGCCTTAGATTTTGCAAGAGAGGGGGTCTGGGGACGCACCGTGGCTCCGCACCCCCTCTCTAGGAATTCTCCCCCGCCAAGGGGAGAAGAAGACCGACTGAGAGGGCGGCGGAGGCTAGGCGGCATCCGCGAGCGGCTTGGCGCGGTTGATGCGCTTGAGTTCGTCCGGATCGTGCGTCGCCTGCCACAAGTCGGTGCGGCGCTGTACGTTCAGCCAGAACTCGGCGCTGTTCCCGAACACGCGGGCGAGGATGAGCGCCGTCGGTGCCGTTACCGAACGACGATCGTTGCACAGCTCGTTCACGTGCTTGCGCGGCACACCCATGGCCTCGGCGAGTGCGGCCTGCGTCAGCCCAAGCGGGTGCATGAATTCCTCGACGAGGATTTCGCCGATGGTGGCGGGCTTGCGTGTGGTCGTCAGCATTGCTTCACCTGTAACTATGGTCGTCGAGGTAGATGTCGGCGGCCTCGCCGCGCTGGCCGTTCCAGCGGAAGATCAGCCGCCACTGTTGATTGACGCGGATCGAATGAAACTCTGCGAGGTTGCCCTGCAACTTCTCGAAATGATTGCTGGGTGGCGCTCGAAGATCGGCATCCGTCATCGCATCGTCGATCATCTGGAGCCTGCGGAAAACTCGTGTCTCGAGGTCGGGCGGGATGCGTCGCGAGTGTCGATCATCGATGAAGAAATCGCGCAGCCACTGGTCGCGGAACCCGACGATCACGACTGCCCCTGTTTGCCCCTATGTACCACTCCATGGGGCATAAGGCAAGTGTGGGGTCGTACGACGCAGTGTGGCTGTGGACCCCCACCCCTGTCCCCTCCCCTTAAGAAAGAATGGGGAGGGAGACGCTCACGCTGGCGTCGGTGTTTTGGTCTCCCTCCCCCTACTTCAGGGGGAGGGAACAAGGGTGGGGGTCCACAGCCACCGGCAGAGGACCGCAAGCGCCCTTACCCCTTTATCGAGCCCGCCGTCAGGCCCTTGATGATATAGCGCTCCAGCAATATCCCGATCAGCACCAGGGGGGCGATGGCGGCGGTGGAGAGGGCGGCCATGGCCCACCAGTTGATGCCTTGGGAGCCCGTCTGGCTGGCAACCATCACCGGGAGGGTCTTGGCTTCCGAGCTCGTGAGGAGGGCGGCGAAGAAGTATTCGTTCCAGCAGAGGATCAGGCTGAGGATGAAGGCGGCGACCATGCCCGGCAGAGCCATGGGCAGGATGATGCGGAAAAAAGTGCCCCAGGGGCCGAGGCCGTCGACCTGGGCGGCTTCGTCGAGCTCGATCGGGATGGTGTCGAACTGGTCCTTCATGATCCAGATGACGATCGGCAGCACCGTGAGGGTGTAGAGCAGGATGAGGCCGATGGTAGAATCGAGCAGCGCCAGCTCGCGGTAGAGGACGAGGAACGGCAGCGCGAGGACGACGGGCGGCAGGATCAGCTGGCTGAGGAAGAAGAACGAGATGTCCTGGTTCTTCATCCAGAGGAACTTGTACTGGAAGCGCGACAGGCCGTAGGCGGCGAGCGCCCCGATGAGGATGGCGAGGCCGGAGGCGCCGAAGGCCACGAAGACCGAGTTGAAGAAGCGCTTGAGGAACTCGTCGCGGACCGTCGAGGTGGCCCCGATGGTATCGGGCGAAAGGCCGAGGGAGCGCCAGCCGAGCCAGTTGGGTTGGAAATCGACATAGGGGATGATGTGGCCGAGCTGCACGTCCTTGGCCACCTTCATCGAAGTGGTCACGGTCCAGTACACCGGGAAGAGCGAGATGAAGGCCCAGAAGACCAGCGCGGCGTAGATGCCGATGCGGCCGAGCAGCCACCGGGTGCGGCGGGCGCCGGCGCCGGTTTCGGTGACGACGAGGGTCGGGGCGGTCGCTTCGGCAGCCATCAGGTCATCCTCCGCATGCGTTTGCTGAGGAGGTTGAGCAGCGTGGTGATGAACACCACGATGACGACGAGGTAGAACATGGCGAGCATGGTGCCGTAGCCGACATTGGAGCGATCGCGGTACTCGCGATAGATGAAGCTCGAGACGCTGTCGGTGGCGCCGCCGGGACCGCCGGACGTGACGTTGATGATGATGTCGGCGAGCTTGAGCTTGAAGATGATGCGCAGGACAATCGCCGTGATCGACACCGGCAGCATCAGCGGGAAGACGATCTGCCAGAAGCGCTGCCAGGGCGAGGCGCCATCGACCTTGGCGGCTTCGATGATCTCCCTGGGCAGGGCCTGGAGGCCGGCGAGCAACAGGATCATGACGAAGGGGATCGACACCCAGGCGTCCATCGCCTCGATCCACAGGCGCGCGACCCAGGGGTCGGTGAAGAAGCTCGGATTGTTGACGCCGAGCCAGCGCGCGAGGCGGGCGGCGGGCCCGTAGCGATATTCGAGCATCGACTTGCCGATCATCCAGCTCACCGCGACCGGCGAGAGCATCAGCGGGATTAGGAAGGTGACGCGCCAGAATTTTCGGGCGCGGATCTCGGCGTTGAGCAGCAGCGCCAGCGCGAAGGCGATGGCGTATTCGACGAGGACGAACAGCACGTAGATCACCATGTTGCGCATGGCGTTCCAGTAGAAGGGGTCGCGGAACAACTGGACCAGGTTGTCGAAGCCGTTGAACTTCTGTCCGGTGAGCGAGGAGAGGTTCCAGTCGGTAAAGGCGATCGAGAGGCCGAAGAGGGTCGGGAAGATCGCCATGGCGACGGTGAACAGCGCGGCCGGCAGGATGAACAGCGCGCGCAGCCCCGCTTCGCCGCGGATCATCACCTGGCCGATGCCGAGGGCTACGGCCCAGACGAGATAGGCATAGAGCGTCGGGCGCCAGTCGCGGAGGCCGAGCGGCACGAGGCCGGACGAGTTGAGCGCCTGGAGCAGCGCGGTGGCGAGAAACAGGACCGTGGCGGCGGCGATCAGCGCCCTGCCCCAATCCTTGCGGCGGCGCGACACGGCGCCATAGTTCGGTAGTTCAGCGGTCGCCATCATGCCCCTGGTCTTGTCGTCCAGAACTAGATCGGCTGGTGACTGTCAGGCCACCAGCCGAGAATTGTCAATTCAAGGCAACTTGTCCTGGCTGCGCCCTAGTCGCCCAGCGAGGCCTGGTAGAGCTTGATCTGGCTGTCGCGGCCGATCTGGTCGGTGATCTTCTCCCAGTCGGCGGCGATGGCATCGGCGATTTCCTGCGCCGAGCCGTACTGGCCGGCAACCCCCTTCATCAGCTCGTCCTCGGCGATCGAGTAGTACTGGAAGATGCCGGGGATGCGCGGTTCGAGCGCCGCGTTCGGGTGGTTGTAGCTGTCGGCGTTGGAGCCGAGATAGTCCTCGAGGAAGGCACGATCGTAACCGGCAGCTTCGTATTCCTCGTAGTTGAAGTGGCTGTTCCGGTAGGGCTGGAAGCCCGACGGATAGGCCGCCATCCACAGCGAGAGATCCTTGCCGCCCAGATGCGCGGCGGCCGACCAGGCGGCCTTGCGCTTCTTCTCGTCGCTCGAGACGCGGTTGGTCACGTAAATGCCCCAGCCGAGATAGGCCATGTTGGGGGCGAAGTTCGGCGTGGCCGGGGTCTCCCAGGCCGCGGTCTTGGAGTTGTAGACCTTGTCGGCGCCGGGGTTGATCGAGAAGCCGGTGACATCGCCCACGATGGACGAGTCGCTGGTCTTGGCGTTGGAGCCGACGTCGCCCCACCAGCAAACCATCGAGCCCGTCCCGGCGAGGAACTGCGAGAAGGCCGTGCTGTTGGGATCGGCGTTCAACTGGTCGGGCGGATAGGCGCCGTCGGTGCCGACGAGGTCGAGCACGTCCTGGATCGCCTGCACCCAGCCGGGGTTGTTGACGCGGGGCTTCATGGTCTCGGGATCGAACAGCCATGCCGAGTCGTCAGGGTGCTTGGCATAGGCGGCGGCGCGGTCGCCGAGGAAGTAGAAGCCGAAGCCGCCCCAGCCGTATTTCAGCGGATCGAGGAAGCCATAGGCTTCGCCGCCGGTCAGCGGATCCTTCTGTCCCTTGATGGCCTTGGTGAAGGCCTGCACCTGCGCCCAAGTGCTCGGGGGCTCGGTCATGCCGGTTGCGGCGGTGATGGCCGGATCGGTGAAGTAGTCCTTGCGGTAGGACATGGTGTGGCAGTCGCCATCGATCGAGATGCGATAGGTCTTGCCGTCCCAGGTGCCGACGGGGGCTTTCAGGTAGCCCACGTAGTCGTCCATATCGATCTGGGTCTTGACCCAGTCGGGCATCTCGTCCAGCAGGCCCTTGCCGGCGGTGTCACCCTCGAGCGGCGCACCCATGGCGAGGATGTCGAAGTCGACGGTGCCGGTGGCGATCGACTGCTGCAGGCGCGGGTTGTAGTCGGCCTGGGCGAGATCGATCCAGTTGATCTTTGCGCCGGTATAGGCCTCCCAGCCTTTCAGCATGCCGCGGAACAGGATGTTGTGCAGGCCCTGGTTGTTGATGCCGAAGAAGGTCAGCTCGACCCCGGCGAATTCGCCCTCGGCGACGTTGGCCTTGGTAGGCCCGAGGCAGAGCTCGCCGACCTTCTGCCAGTCGGCATCGGTGGGTGAGCCCTTGTTGACGCCGGGGATCGCGAGAAGTTGCGCCCGCAGGTTGTCCTGCGCCAGGGCACGGCCCGCCATGGAGCTGCCGAGCGCTGTGCCGGCGGCGAGCGCGGCGGCGCCCCGCATGAAGTCGCGGCGATTTGCCTGCATCGCCACAATTCGATTGAAGAGTTCGAGTTTCACGAAAGTCCTCCCATCAATGCGCCGTTCATACGGCGCTGGTCGCCTCCGCACTGGCGCCCGATGGGAAGTTTTGCGCGTGCAGGCCGGGGTGCGCGTCGCCGCGCAACCCATATCCCTCAATACCCTGCCTACGTCCCTCCCCAGGGAGCCTCCCTTATGTGCGGGATGCTGACGAATGGTATGGAGTTCGCGTGCCAGAAGTCAACACGGCCGAGACGAGACGACGGCGCGCCGGAATGAATTGGCGTGGCTCCAGTACTTACGCGTCGGGCGGCAACACGCCCTTCTTGAGGATGAAACAACCGTAGAAGCGGCGTTCGCCGGTCTGGATGACGGCGTAAGACTGCCTCGCGGCGTCGTAGAAGGCGAAGCGCTCGATCGAGCCCATCGGCGACGACTTGCCTTCCGCCCTGTCGATGGCGGCCTGCACTTCCTGCTGCACCGGCGGCACCTCGCCGGGCTTGTCGACGATTTCCATGCGCAGCACGGGGTGCGGCACGAAGCTGTCGAGCGGCATGAGCGAGAGGATCGCCTCGACGGCGCGGCCGGCGGTGACGTTCTCGAGCTTCAGGAGCTTGCCGTAGACGGTCTGGCGGGCGATCGAATCCGAGGGGAAGTTCATATCGGCGATGATCAGGTCGTCGCCGTGGCCCATGGATTTCAGCGCATGCAGCACGTCGGCATTCAGGATTGGGTCGAGCCCCTTGAGCATGATTTCCTCCCTCCCAGGATGGTGGTGCTTAGCACGGGGGCCGGTGCGTGGGGACCCCCACCCCTGACCCCTCCCCCTAAGAACGGGGAGGGGGAGCCTGCACCGGCTGTTCAGTTGATCGAGGGGACCGTAGGCTCGACCAAGGAGGAATGAGATGCGCTACGAGATGATGCTGCCGCACCAGATCCGGCGTGCGATTGCGGAAAACTGGCCCGTCGTGCTGCCGCTGGGGGTGCTCGAGTACCACGGGGAGCACATGGCGGTCGGCATGGACACGCTGGTGGTGATCAAGGTCCTGGAGCGGATCGAGGCCGGGATGGACCTGGTGATGCTGCCGCCGTTCTACTACGGCGCCGCGAGCTACGCGGTGGAGCCGCCGGAGGGGAACGGCTCGATCCAGGTCGGCCAGCAGGCGCTGGCGGCTGTCGCCGGCGATCTGTTCCGCAGCCTGCTGCGAGTCGGATTTCGCAACATCCATTTCTTCATCCACCACCAGAGCGAGAATTTTGCCGTGGGGATGCCCACCGATCTGAGCTTCAAGTTCGCGGCCCGGCAGGTGATCTTCGCCTGGCTCGAGGAGCATGGCGGCGAGGGCTGGTGGGGCGACGCAGCGATGGCCGACTACTACAGCCAGCAGACGGCGGGGGACGATCCGTTCAACTGGATCAAGGGGCATCCGCTGATGCCGCCGGAGATCATCGGCAAGTACCCGTTCGACCATGCCGGGATCGGCGAGACCTCGCTGATGCTGGCGCTCTGCCCGGAAGCGGTCGAGATGGCGCGGCTTTCGGACGAGAAATGGTACACCCGCAGTGCCCGGAACGCCTCGGCGGAGCTCGGCTGGAAGGGCGTCGCGATGATCGAGCAGCATGTGCGGGCAGTGCTCGGAGCTGGCTGACCTGCTCCGCAGATGCCGCTTGAAGGATCGATCGTAGTGGCTATGTTGCGCCGCACAATAACCAGAGTGAATGCTCTACAGTATCCGGCCTGATCGGGCGGACGCATCGGGTTTTCCGGACACAAGGGCATCATAGCCTGGGAGCGCCAAATATCCGCGATTGAACGTGGTGAAATCAGGGAGGGCGCAGCAGCGGCTGCCGGCGGAAAGCTGGCGGTGCTGATGGCGACCTATCAGGGCCAACGATACATCGACGAGCAGCTGCGCTCGATCGAAGCCCAGAGCTGGGCCGATATCGACATCTGGGCCTCCGATGACGGCTCGACCGATGGCACGGTGGCGACCCTCGGGTGCTGGGCCGCGGGCTGGAAGCGGGGCAGCTTCACCGTGCTGACGGGCCGGAACCGCGGCTTTGCCGACAATTTCCGCTCATTGCTGATCAACGCCGAAATCGACGCGGACTATGTCTGCTTCTGCGACCAGGACGATATCTGGCTCCCCGACAAGACCCGCGCGGCGGCCCAGGTGCTGGCGCGGAGTGGCAGCCGGCCGGCGCTCTATTGCGCGCGCACCATCATCATCGACGAGGCGGGCCGCGAGCTTGATCGTTCGCCGCTGTTCCGGCGGAAGCCCGAGTTTGCCAATGCGCTGGTGCAGAGCATCGGCGGCGGCAACACCATGGTGATGAACCGGGCGGCGCACCGGCTGGTGCGCGAGGCAGCGCGGCGGACGGGGTTCGTCAGCCATGACTGGTTCTCGTATCTGATGGTAACGGGCGCCGGCGGGGATGTGACCTATTCGGAAACGCCGCATGTGCGCTACCGGCAGCATCCTCGCAACCTCGTCGGATCGAACAATGGTTTGCGGGCGCGGGCGGAGCGGCTGTTTGCGGCGTTCGGCGGGCGGTTCTCGCGCTGGAACGAGAGTAACCTCGCGGGACTCGCTGCCTGCGCCGACCTGCTGACGCCAGCTGCCGCCGAGACGGTCGAGATTTTCCGCAGCGCGCGGTCCGGTCCGCGGCTCGGTCGGCTCAGGAGCCTCAGGCGCTCCGGGGTTTATCGCCAGACGATGATCGGCCAGCTGTCGCTCTATGCGGCGGGGCTGTTGGGGAAGCTGTGACGCTGGTAGTACGGCAGGCTCAATGCGGCTAAGGTCCGATTGCAGAAGGGGAACAGGGACGAGATGACCATTCTGGTGACCGGCGGGGCCGGCTTCATCGGCTCCAATTTCGTGCTCGATTGGCTCGCGACCGGTGACGAACCGGTGGTGACGCTCGACGCGCTGACCTATGCCGGCAACCTCGCCAATCTCAGCCCGCTCGATGGCGATGCGCGGCACAAGTTCGTGCGCGGCTCGATCGGCGACGGCGCCCTGCTTGGCGGGCTGTTGCGGGGCCACGAGGTGCGCGCGGTGGTCAATTTTGCCGCCGAAAGCCATGTCGACCGGTCGATCTCCGGCCCTGCCGCGTTCTTCGAGACCAACGTGATGGGAACGCTGCATCTGCTCGAGGCGGTGCGGGCCTATGTGGCCGGGCTCGACGATGCGGCGCGGGCAAGCTTCCGGCTGCTGCATGTGTCGACCGACGAGGTCTATGGGACGCTCGCGCACGACGAGGCGGCGTTCGCCGAGACCAACCCCTACAAGCCGAACAGCCCTTATGCGGCGAGCAAGGCGTCGTCGGACCACGTGGTGCGGGCCTACCGCGAAACGTTCGGGCTGCCGGTGCTGGTGACCAACTGCTCCAACAACTACGGGCCGCTGCAGTTTCCTGAGAAACTGATTCCACTGGTGATCCATAACGCCTTGAACGGCAAAGCATTGCCGGTTTATGGCGACGGGCTGCAGGTGCGCGACTGGCTGTATGTAGGCGACCATTGCGCGGCGCTCAGGCGAGTGCTCGAGGCGGGTGCGCCGGGCGAAACCTACAATGTCGGCGGCGACAACCAGAAGACCAATATCGAGGTGGTGCGGACGATCTGCGCGCTGCTCGACGCTAGGCGCCCGCGCGCCGACGGGTTGAGCTATGCCGGCCAGATCACCCATGTCACCGACCGACCTGGCCACGACCGGCGCTATGCGATCGATGCGCGCAAGCTCGAGCGCGAGCTCGGCTGGCGCCCGGCACAGGGGTTCGAGCGGGGGCTCGCCAAGACCGTCGACTGGTATCTCGGCAACGAGGCCTGGGTGGCGAACGTCACCAGCGGCGCCTATCGCGAGTGGGTGGCGAGGCAGTACGGATGAGACTGCTGGTTCTGGGGCGCGACGGACAGGTCGGCACGGCCCTCACGCAGATCCTCGCGCCGCTCGGCGTGATCGTCGCCTATGGGCGGCAGGGAGCGGATTTCTCGGAGCCCGCGCGGCTGGCCGAGTTGGTGCAGCGGGAACAGCCGGACGCGATCGTCAACGCCGCTGCCTACACCGCGGTGGACGGGGCTGAGAGCGAGCCCGAGCTGGCGCAGCTGGTGAATGCCGAGGGTCCGGCGGTGCTGGCGCGGGCGGCAGCGCAGGCCGGCGCGTGGCTAATCCACTATTCGACCGACTACGTGTTCGACGGCAGGAAGCCGGAGCCTTATGTCGAGGATGACGTGACCGCGCCGCTCAACACCTATGGCGCGACCAAGCGCCAGGGCGAGCTGGGGGTCGAGGCCTCGGGGGCGAAGCACCTGATCTTCCGCACCAGCTGGGTGCATGCGCCGGGCCCCAACAATTTCATTGCCAAGATCCTCGGCCTCGCGCAGTCACGTGACGAGCTCAAGGTGATCGACGACCAGGTCGGCGCGCCGACCAGCGCGCGGCTGATCGCCAAGGTGACGCTGCGGGCGTTGGAGCAGATCCAGCGCGACCGGCCGCTCGGTTCGGGCATCTACCA
>NZ_JAQGJL010000305.1 GCF_028290645.1 Devosia sp.
GTCGAAGGCAAGGCGGTCGGACATGCCGGCGATAATGCCGGTCTGGTAGGTTATTGCAGCAGCAGCATTGGCCGCGGCGATATTGACAGCGGTGTTGCCACCTGTTGCGCCAGCCGCGCCGCCGACGCCATTGGGGTCAACACCCTGATACATCGCAAAGACGGCGTCCGGGTTGCTCGGATCCTGGTTACCGCCAGCGCTTTGTAGCTCTGCCGTCATCTGCTGGAGCGTGCGCGGACCGTTTCGGGTCTGGTAGACCGGGCCATTATTCGTCGGAGCAGCCCCGCCTCCACCACCGCCGTTGTACGCCTGCTCGGCGGCAGATTGCGTCGGGTAGGTGCCGACGACCTGGCCGCCCTTGACGACGACGTAGCCGGCGCCGGTCTGGCCTACGTAGTTGCTCTGGTCCATCGGTTATCCTCCGGGGTCAGGAGTCGGTGCTAAGATCATCGGGTAGGTACGAGCGTTTCGTGGTATGCCGGGCTCGGTGTCGGCGAAGGGTTTTCTCGCAGCCACGCCATAAAGCGACCGACAGCAACCGGGTCAAAAGAGAGCCAGCGCACCTGGCACTTGTTGCACTTGAACGAAGCGCAGGCACGGCCATCTACATCCGCCGTAGCCACTTCCACCGAATGTGGGTACTCGCAAAACGGACAGATGGTGTTCATTGGGCTTTCTCCTCAAACTGAACACAGCCAAAGTCCGCCATCGTCTTAATTAGGGTCGTCTCGCCGTCATCCCCGTACTCGCGCGGCCACGGCTGGAGCTTAGAATCATTCACCTCAGCACGTTCGCACACACCGATATCTCTATCTTGACGTAGCCACCACTTGCAGTCCCTACATAGCCCCATTGTCGCCCTCCGCACCTAGCAACGCTGTCCCGCTCACCCGATCCTGTCGCGTCTTCGTGACCTCGGCCAGCATCTTGGTGTACTCCGTAATGCCCAACCGATGCAGCTCGGCCATCCGTTGCTGCACGTTGGGCGAGCCGTCCGGGTTGAAGAGGTTTTGCTCGTAGTAGTGCATTTTCTGGCTCTCGCTCGCATTCGCGGCGAAGGGCGCCCGGCCACCGCCTCGTAGGCTATCGGCGAGTTGAGTCGCCGTGTCGTCGAGCCATTGGGCGAGGTCGGAGGATGCTTGCTCAAAGACGTGCTCGCGGGGCATTAGGCTACTTCCTTCTCAGCAAAGACTCTTTCGACTGTCTCCCAACAGCCTGAGCAAGCTTCTGAGATAAAGAGATTGCCCTTGCCTGGAACTATTGTGGATTGCTTGTCCTTCCGTCGCCTGTTGATAGGCCGTTGGCACATGAAACACAGCCCAGGTAGTCTCTTCGTCATCTATCCTCCTCCTTGCCCTGGCAACGGCTGCGCGTTCGGCGGTGGCTGCTGGACGCCACTCGGAGCACCCGCCACAGAACCGGCCGGCGTTGGCACCAGCGGTACTCCATTCTGCCCGGGCTGATAAACATTTGCGAGTTGGTTGTCTGGAGGGGCCGGCTGCCCCGGCTGCGCGATCTGCGCGACCGCCTGCGAGCCGGTCATCGCTTTCTGGTCGATCGTCGCCAACTGGGCGAAGGTGCGATCTCTCAACTTCGACTGAATCGCCGGGTCTTGCTTCAGCTTGTAGAGCAGCCAGGACCGCTCAACCTCTTCCGGGTTGCCGCCCAGCTCGGTGATGGCGTCTTCGCGCGACTCTAACTCCATCTTGAGCAACTCTTCGTGGGTCCGGATCTCGATGATGCGGTTGGAGGGTGTCTCTGGGTTGAGGCGGATCTGGTAGCGGTGGACGCCCTTCAGGTCTTCGTCACTCAGCGTCAGCCAGCCATCCTTACGTCCACGCCGCTTCTGATCCGGAGGGTTCTCGCCCCAGACTGTGACACTTTCCTTGATCCGGTTCTCGATCAACCAGCTTTCAAAACTCACCCGCTCACTAAGCGCAATCTGGGCGTTGTCGACGATCGGATCCCACGCCAAGGACGCCATATAGGCTCGCTGGTTGGTATCGTAGCCGCTGGTCGCCGGCCCGGTGCCCTGCGCCGCTTCGGGCAAGGCGTCCTGCACCATCTGGTGCACTTCGTTGACGAAGGCGTTGAAGTCCTGGCCCGCCGCCGGCATCTGGATTGGCTCGATATCGTAGGGATAGATCGTGCCGGGCACGACCTGACTGGTCCCTCCGTCCACGTCCGCCTGATCCTGGCCGTAGGGTGCGGGCGGCAGGAGGGCGCCGGGCTTCTGGGTGCGCTTGAACGAGGGAAATCCGGTAAAGAACGCCGCGTTGGCCCTTATCGTCAGAAGGCTGTCGAGCAGCGGGAACAAATCCAGGTAGGGGTACAGGATGCTCAACCCCGCCCGATCGGGCAGCGTCGAGTCGGTCGTTGTGCCCAAAGCGTGAAAGTAGGGACCGCGCAATGTCTTGCAGACCCTATCCCCGTAGTGGTGCTTGAGCGACTTGACGAGCGTGCCGGATCCCAGCTTGCTGCCAGCACTCGCCGTCTGTCCGGGACCGATCATCACGTAGTAGACGGTATCCCACGTCCACGCCTCGAACATGCGTAGAGTCTTCTTCTGCCCCATCACCTGCGCCCAGCCATTCGAAGGCAGACCCATCGCCTGCGGTACGATATGGCCGCGGCCGTCCAGCGCATAGCCGAACTTCTCAAGGTTGTCGGTATAGGTGACTTCCTTGACCTCAGCCGCGAAGGTGATGCCGTCGTCGCCCTTGATGTAGTAGAACGTGTTCGCCGGGACGTAGGTGGTGCGGATCGGGTACGGCTGACCGCGTTTGTACTCCTCGGTCTTGGCGTTGTACACGCTATCCTTGCCCGCCTGGTCGAGGCCCTGGTACGGGCCGTCGGCGCTCTCGCTCTCCAGCTCACCTTTGAGCTTCTTGGAATACTTCCCGTAGCCTGACCACGCCGTCTTGGCCCGCTCGACCGTCTTGAGGCAGCCGGAGCCTTTGGTGACGAGAGAGTACATGAACTTGCGGAACAGCCGGTCCTTCGCCTCTTCCTGCTGGCGCGTCCCACTGGCGTCGAAGAAATGCTCCCTCAACTTGGAGTTTTCCTCGTAGCTGGTGCCGAACCCCACCGGCTGAAAGAGCGTCGTCGGCGGATTCTTCGACAAGGCGGCCGTTACCATCGTCGCGATCTTGATGGCGAGTCGGGCACGGACCACCAACGCCGTTTTCTTGTACGCCTCTGGAATATCGGGCACACTGGCGCAAAACAGGATGTCGTCGATGTAGTTGTGGAGGTCGTCCCTGGCCTTGAAGTCGCCGCGCAACTGGTCGACGATGCCGGTGAGCTCGCGCACCTTGGTGCTGTCGTTGACCTCGGCGAGCGTGCCGGAGGATGCGATGAGGGCGTCCTGGACGTCGGGCTTACGAGGGGCCATCAGCCAAACCTCACTTTTGTCGGGGGCTGCGGCGCTTGTGCCTCGGCCATCCCCCCGTAGCGCAGCGCGTCGGGTGCGTGGTCCTCGCCGTCGGTGTCCACGTCCTCTACGTCAATCCGGTCGTGGACGAGGCCGGGGAGCGTCCGTATCAGGTTGGGGCACGTCTCAAACACTTGCAGCCGCGGCTTCTTCGTCGTGGCGTCGACCTTGAGCAGTTCACGAAGGCGGAGCCAGCCGGCGCGACGGTCGTTGTTCGCCTGGACGATCTCGCACAACTGATCGGTGTACGCCTGGGCGATGCTGACTCCGTTGGGCTCACGCGACCACATCGACGGATCGGCGTAGCGCCAGAGGATGCGCTCGCCCTTGGACAATTCGAGGATGGCGCGAGCCTGCTGGACGTCGGTGTACCGGGTCACGTACAGCTCGCGGTAGACGTAGATCGTGCGGTCGGGCGCCCTGGCCAGCCAGAGGCAGCACATCGGTGCGGCGTTGCCGTAGTCAATCCCGCACCAGCGCGGCCATTCCTTAGGAATCGCAAACGGCTTGACGACGTGCAGGCTGCTGTCCCACTCATCGAAGAATTGGCCAACGAAGATATTCCAATCGCCGAGCAGGAAGGCTTTCCTCAGTTTCTCGGGAAGGGTGTTGAGGGTGGAGATGTAGGACTCAGGGAGTGCCGGATTATCGCCAGCACGAGCGGGAACGAAAGCAAAACTTGAAGGATCAAGCCGAGAATCGTCCCCGCTAAAATCGCGGTCGACCCATAACTGCTTGACCCAAACATGACCGATGCCACCAGGGTTAGTAGCAGCGGCAAAAGGGCTAAAAGTAATACCCGGCCAGCGCTTGCGAGCACGAAGGACATCGAATGTCTCCCTCTGATTCTGCGTCAGCTCGTCCACCGCGATCGCGGCGAACTCGACCGATTGGTATTTCTCTGGGCGATCCAGGTTCCGAAACGCCAGCACGCCGCCGCCGTAGTGAGGATGGAGCCGGAACTCGTGCTGCGTCTCGTTCAAGCGTCCGAGCCAGGCGGGGAAGTCGGTTCTAACTTTGGAGAGGTGTCGGTCTCGGAGGGCAGGATAATCTTCACAGAAGAGCCCAACACGCACACCAACGTGCCCGGCGGCAGCCCACTTGAGGAGTAGGTCCACGAGCCACCACCGCAATATGTAGCTTTTACCTGGCCCCGCAGCCCCGCCGAATAGTGTATACTCGTGATCCCGCGTCGCATTCAGGAACTCCTTCTGCCGTGGCCAAGGGTTGACGACCTCGGAGAGTTTGATGGTGGTCATAGGTCCGGCTTCGCGACCATCGAGGTATCCGCGCCTTCTTCGGGTGCCTTCGGCGGAGCGCCCAGTATCCAAGGGGTGAGCCAGTTGCGCGCGTCTTTATCGCCACGCTCAGCCTGTTGCGTCGCCGTCTTGACCACGTTTAACCAAACGTCTTTCGTGACAGCCTTATGAACAAGCTCAAGCATTCGCGCCTGGTAAGCCACGACCTTGGTCCCCTTGCGTCCTGCCCCAGGTCGAGCGCCTCCGTGTCCGTTGGCCACACTTGGTTTCCCTAGTTGAATGACTATTTCAAGGCAACGAAAAAGCGGTCACCCCAAAGAGGGATGACCGCTCGTGCCGAGTCAGGTCGGTTGCAAATCTTATGATAGCACAAGGGGCAAGCGGGTTATAGGCTACTTAGTTTGGCACTGGCCCCAGCACATAGGCGACAACAATCATATACGTTATCCACAGCGTGACAATGACAGACCGTCGGTCAGCACTTACCCGGTCACTCCATAAGGACCACCACACGAGGAAGCCCACCACGCCAATAGCTAAAAGAGTTAGCTGAATAACCATTCCATTATTCTACCTCCTCACCCCTCTCACATTCTCCGCGATCTCCGCCGACAGCCCTGAGGTCGGCCCGAAGTCACAATGGACGTGCCCACGGTTGAGCGCATTGATCTGATTCTGGCGGATCAGCACCAGCTCAATGATCTCCGCCGCCCAACCATTCACCGTGTGCTTCTTCCCACTAGGGTCGATCACGTCGATCACGACGGGTGCTGTGATGGCCATCGGGTGCCTCCTACGGTGTGTGGTCTATGCCTTCCAGTCTGAGAGAATTGGAACAAAACCCTCGATTGACTGGTTGTCGGAAACGTTTAGCCAGCCGCCGTAGTAGCCGTTGCTGCTGTTGCGGAAAATCAGGTCGGCATATCCCCTAGCTGTCGTGAAACGGTAGCCATAAACCTGATCTTCATCTTGACGACCCCGATTATCATTGGTGTCGTAGTCGGGCATCTCGACTTCTTCCACCTTGACGACGGATTGATTGAGTAAGGTATCCACGCCCAAGAAGTCAGCAAACCAGGACTCTGAGCAGCAGTCACCTTCCACATGAAGGTTGCAGTCGCCGCCATCAGTCTTGATGACCAGATTATGCTCGCCTTCTTCAACCCAAAGAGACTGAACAACTTTGCCAACTAAATCATTCAAGCCAGTCATGAATTAACTCCTTCCTGCGGTGACGTGGTGAGCGCGGCTTTTAGGTCATCGACATATTTACCGATCTCAGGCCACGGCTTACGGCTAATCAACTCCTTCAGTCTCCCCACCTCCGCCTCGCGAGCGGCGAGCGCGGCATAATACCCATACCGGAATGAGCGTCTCGCCCTGCTGACATTCTCGTCAGGTATGAGCGATTCCTTCACGAAGTTATCAACAGCCCGTTCCACTTCCTGAATACGGGCTAGATCAGCACCTGTTTTCTCTGCGATTGGCTGTTCACTCATCACCCCTCCCCCTAATCCCACGTCTCGCCCACCTCCGCGCTGGCCTCGTCGACGGCATCGCGAGCGGGCGGAATCGCTGGCAGCCTCAACTGCTGCACGAGGCCCTGGCAGCGCCACACACCCAGTTGCATCGTAATCACGATGTTGATAGCGTCCGGATGCGAGTCGATGTACCGCTTCACCCGCTCATCCATCTCCGCCAACTGATCGGTGAGCTGCCGAATAACAGCGATCTGGTCCAACGTCGCGCGGTCGCTCATTTGCGGGCCTCAATGTTGAGGGTGTCACCCACTCCAACAACTTCACTGAGACGAAAGCCAATCGCAACCGGCTCCCTATCTTCGCGTAGAGCCGCGTCGTACTCATCATCCGTGGTCACGTAAACGTGAAGCTCTCCGACGCTGACAATTCGTCGTTGAATGATTACGTCCCCATAGGACATCAGCCAGACGTGCTCACCCGCCTTCATCCGTCACCTCCGCCGCAGCCAGGCCCAAGAGGGCGGCATACTCCACGACTCCCGCCAACTGGTCGATATCGAGATTGTCCCAACAACCAACGTACCCGCAGGAAACACAACGGGCGTTGATACCACCACCAGGAATAACCTCCCAATGGCGAGGCTGGCCGCAGGTAGGGCATTTCGGGCACGTCCTCTTACGTCGATTCGCCATCGGTCTCTCCTTCCCGCTTCTGCCAGGCGGCGACGGCTGCTTCTAGTTCTTCCTCTGCTGCCCGAGTCTCTCCTGGTTGAAGCGGCATGCTCTGACGAGTGATCCGGCACCACTTCTCTGCCGCCATCAGCACCTCCTCCGCGCCGTTGGCAGGGGTGGCGAGGGCGGCAGTTACGATTGCCGTTACCCGGTCCTTGGTAGAGCCAGGAAAGCAAAGGCTAACAATGTTCCTGATTTCCTCTAGAGCCTTCCGGTATGACACCTCCCGCCCTTCGGCGGCTGTCAACTTGCCGATGAGCCCTTGGGCAACATCGCAGGCTTGCTCAATCAACCATCGCTGCTCGGCGATGGTTGCGGTGGCGGAGGCGAGTTGGGCGCGGAGGGCGGCGATCTCGACGAAAAGTAACCTTGCATCTTTCAGGATCAGATCACTGATCCATCCGCGAGTGGAGGCGTAGTTAAATTCGTGCTCAATCCTGGTGATGTCGGCATCGGTTAGCCTGGTATCACTCACTCCCCCGCCTCCGTCTTGACGTTCGGTCGTAGTTGCGTCCTCATTTGTCGCTTAATCCCGAGAGCCGAGCGAACACATCCCTGTTTTTGAGAGAATTGACGGTTCGCATCGCTCTGCTGCTGAATCTGACAGTCAATAGGCAGCCCGGTTAACGAGCGACCGAACAAGGAAAGCGCCAGACATGTCGATACCCATCGATCGTT
>NZ_JAQGJL010000420.1 GCF_028290645.1 Devosia sp.
TTTCAGCTGGCCGGCAAGTTCGTCATCCAGGACTGCCCCGAGTGCATGACGCGGACGAAGATCGAGCCGAGCGTCATCACCCTGACCTTCGGCGACGACTTCGACATGTTCATGGGCCTGCGCGAGATACGGCATCGGTTCGACTGCCCGATCTGCAGGGCGCGGCGGCCGGACGTTTACTTCGGCAGTCCAGAGCAGCCGGTGACGCAGAGCGAGGACGTTCGCAAGAGCGCCTGATGACGACCTGGCGGAACGGTTCATTCCCGGTGCTGTCGGAGTTGGGGCAGAAGATCGTCGCCGTCGAGTGCGTGCGCTGCGACAGGCGCGGGCGCTACCGAGCCGATCGACTACTGGCGAAATTCGGGGACGTGGCCGAGGCCGCGGTGTTCGACCTCATCGCCAAGGACGGAGGATGCGAGCGGGCGCTGGACCCGCCGGCCGTCAACGACATCAACTACAACGCCGACAAGTGCCAGATTCAGCGTGGCGGCGGCCGGCGCGTGCCGCCTATCCTGGCCACCGCCATGCACAATGGCTGGCGGCTCTTCGTCATCTGCGAGCGGCACCACCAGGGGCTGAAATCGGTAAAGCCCTGCAAGGGAGCGACCGAGATGGACCTCCGGAAGCTTGTCGCAGCCATCGGACCAGGGGTCATGCTCGACGAGGTTGGGAAGAGGATCACCGCGCCGTGCTGCGGCAGCGCGCATTTCCGGATTAGCTGGCAACTGCCGGACGGGACGGAGCGCTAGAAGGCCCACCGGCGTCGGGGACCGCCGCGGCAGCAGGCAGCCCCGACAGCCGGAGTAGTTTATCCGTTGGGGCCGGGGTCCGTATTGGCCCACTCGCAGGTGTCGCAGAAGAGGCCAGAGTCGACGACGCAGACCCACGATCCCTCCCTCTCGCCACAGCGACATCCTCCCGTCCAGGTGGAAAGATTGCTGCCTCCCCACGCCCGGAGCCCGAGTGCCGATCGTCCCCAATCCCCGCCGATTCTGGTGAATGCTACTGCCAGGCCGTCCTCGAGGTTTTCCGTTGAAAGTTGGGGGGCCTCCTCCGCAAGGAAGACGTCAAGGAAGTGAACCGAAGTCAGGAGTCCCAGCGATACTGCCGGGAGTCCTAGCTCCTCTGCTTGCTCCGGGTCTGTTCGTTGTGCGACCGCTACTTCCTTCGCAACACCCAGGGCCATCTGGTTTAGAGCAGCCCGATACTCAGCTAGGTTCAGGATCACATCTTCGACGCTTCCACCTTGGGCCGCCCTCGCGATGCCGCTCATTGACCTGGCTATGGACGTCGATAGCAGCGACAAAGTGGGTTCGGCAGGCACATTGACAGTCAAGTCACGAAACATCTGAGCCGCTGCTGTTAGGCGGTCTGCGACCGGCATGCTTCTGTCGCTCAGCGTCGCGCCCGATTCCTCCAAGACTCGACCCGTCTCGGCGATTACGAGCAGTGGATTTTCTTCGGGGAACTGCGCGATTGCCGGCACCGCGAAACAGATCAAAAACATGCCGACCAGAAGAGATTTCACCGTTACGTTATACATTTGGCATCCTCCTTCTTCGATGTAAGTGATTGTCCCGTCTAGCGTTTAAGCATATGTCAGAATCGCTGCAGTATCGTTGCCACCCTTGTTTCATGGACGGGAGTTGCAGAGTGATCATATCCCAGCAGAAGCAGACGTGTATAAGAAAGTTTCATTCCAAATACCGCTGGAGGGCCAGCCCCACTGCCGAATGACTTCCGAGTGACCATTGGCCGGGGTGCCTGTGGAAACTCAGGATAACGAGGAAAGAGAATCGTCGGGGCTTTCACAAGATGGCTTGCGAGGGGAGCCTGCTTGCACGAGGGCAGATGAGAATCAGTCACTACGCTCGGGGTGCCATCGCTGCGGGAACGATCCGGATTGAGAGGCAACACGCGTCGTAGTCGGGGTAATTCGTCTAAAATTGCCGTTGCCACATAGGTAAATCCGGCACGGTCGGAGCCGCATAGCCCCAGAGGTGCTTTAAGGAATATCACGGTAGGCAATTATGCGACCTCGCGTTGGTGAGGTGATCCGTTCGTTCGTTAGGGCCCTCACGGGGCTGGGACGAAGCAGCCTTGCGGCGGATCATTCGGAGGTCGGGGACGAAATCCCCACCGTCGAGGCATTCGATACCCAGTTAAGGCGAATGGCGAACCACCGGCAGGATACCACCACGCCACTGGTGGCGGGGTCCCTGCAACTCGTGACGCTCGCCAGCCTCAAGGATGAACTGGGCGGCAGCTGGCCAGGCTTCGCCGAACGATGGCGCCTCATCGCTGGAGAGGAAATCCAGAAGGAGCTCGGGCCCTTCGACTTCTTCACCAACCAGGACGACAGCACCTTCGTGGTGTGCTTTGCCGACCTTTCCGTCACGGAAGCCAGGGCGAAGGCAGCCCGTACTTCGCAGCGCATCCGGACAAGACTAATCTCGGAAATGCCCCATGCCTCAGGCCGGATCAGTGTCGACAGGTTCGTCGGCGAGATTGACGGCGGCACTGTCCTGGACAACGGAGTGCCACCAGCAGAGGCCCTCGTTTCTTCCCTCATGAAAATCCGGCGGGAGGCCGACGAGGCATCACGCCTTCAACGTGTCGCCTCGCTCCGCGAGGTTCGGGTCCTGTTCCAGCCGGCGTGGGATGTCCGCCGTTCCCGCTCCGATATGAACCGGTGTCTGCTCCATCCACTCTCTGGCAGCGCTGCGATGGCGCAGCTGCAGGCTCTCACGGACAAGGAGGAACTCGTCGATGCCGTCGCGCACCTTGATTGTCTGCTGTTTGCGGGAGCGATGCAGTGCCTGCATAGTGCTCTGGCGCAACGAGGGGCGAAGCCCGATCTAGTCGTGCCGGTGCATTTTTCGACCCTGAGCGGCGCGGGCTCCTCGCAGGACGAATATCTGGTGCTACTTGAGATGATACCGGCGCACTACCAGCGATACCTCTCCCTTGAAATCCACGGTGTACCGGCTTCGGCCGAGGTCTTCGAACTCCTCGACGTTCTCGATCGCGTAGAGCCAAGCGTACGGAGGGCCCTGCTGCAGCTATCACCACGCGACCCCCGGGTCGGCACCCACATGGACTCGGTGTTGTGGGGGCTGTCGATCGACCTCTCCAAGTGGAGGGACAGCCCGGCGATCCTGCAAAGTTGGTTGCCCAGCTATTCCAGAGAGACCACCAGCAAGGGATTGAAGACCGTCGCCCATGGCGCCAATTCCCTGGGCATGGCGCAGGCGGCACGGAATGCCGGGTTCGACTACATCTGCGGATCGGCTATCCACCTCACCTCCGATGCGCCCAAAGCGCCCACTTTCCTAAATCCCCTGATCGGCTGGGAGTTGGTTAGTGGCGAAGGCAAAAGAAGAGCGCAGCGTCAGTCCTCGGGGAATCGTGGGTGAATCGACACCTGGATCGGCTTACGGGGCATCGGTGGATTATGGTGGTGGCGGAGGGCCGCTTCTTGGGACTCCGATCACCCTGTCGAGGTCGCCCCGCAGCCACAGCTTCCGCCGCCCGTCTAGCTGGCAGTTGCCAGATGGGGGCGAACGCCTAACGCCTCTAGGCGTTCAGCCTTGTGCCAGCGGAGCCCGCCACCGAGATCGGCGCGCTACGCGCTGATCTGCGTTTGCGATGAAACGCATCTTCGACTGTCCAGCCCCGCTTAAGCCGACGCCAAACCAGTAGGTAGTCGAGATTTAGCTCCTGGCACCAGACGTGAAGGTTCTGGGTGCGTCCCTCGATGGTTATTAGCAACTTGCCGGAGCTGTTGGCGGAGGAACCGGGTGGCCATTGCTCGTGAGCCAACGCTTGCTCGATCGTATGCCCTCGTCGCAGCCGCATGACGGTGCGGGCAAAGCTGACACCGTATATTCGACACCATTCGGCTAGACGGCGGCTCTCGCCATTTAGTTCAATCAAATGTCTCAAGTGTCCATTTCCCCAAAAAGATGTCCAGGAGCGCTTCGGCGAGTTGATGTCCGAAAACTCCCGCCCGTCAACGCATAGGCGCGAGCGCCTGTGAACCAATCTAGAATAGCGTCGGTTCAGTCACGCGCTCCGGTGGGTCTTCCTTGGGCCCGACTGCCACCACCTTGAGGGCTCCACTGGGAAGCGGCCGCTGCAGCCTCCTTGCCTCCGTCCAGGGTGCCGTCAGCCAGGTCTCGATCTCGTCGGGGGTGGTGAGGATCACCGGCATGGCGTCGGGGTTCGCGGTGGCCACCTCATCGTTGGGGTCGGTGGTAAGGAAGGCAAACAGGTCGGTGGTGATCAACCCCTCGGAGGTCTTGCGGACGCTGGTCCACTGCGGCGCCACGATGCCGGCGAAGAAGGCGAGTGGTCGATCGACGTCGAAGGCAAACCAGGTGTTGCCGAGCTTCTTGCCATCCGGCCCGACCGCGCTTGAAAACTCGGCGAAGCTGGTGAACGGCACGATGCAGGGGAACTCCGGCGCCAGCCACCGCTTCCAATGCGGGCTATCAGTGTTTCGCACGTTGTGGGTGCCCCGATCGGGCTCCATCCGCACCATTTCTTCGAACTCGTCCGGGCTGATGGCCTGACCGTGCTTCTGGATCAGCTTGTTCGCCCGCTCCTTCGCCGCCAGGTAGAGCGCTAGCGACGAGCTCGGCATGCCCCAGCGCAGCTTGACCAGCTCGCGGAACCCGCCCGGCGAGTTGCGGATGATGGGCGCCAGCATGTCCGGATAGATGCCGGTCTGCGGCGGCAGGTTGCCGATGTTCGTCGCCACCTCGAACAGGAAGCGCACTTGTCGCAGCGCCTCGAGATTGGTGGTGATGGAATAGGCGTGGCACAAGATGGGAAAATGCTATCGGCGGTCGGCCCCACAGGCAAGACTAGTACTCAAGAATGCCGATCGGCACGACCACATGGCGAAGGGGGATCACGGTGCCCTTTACATATGGGACTATGTCGTGGCCTTCGAGATACATATTATGCTATTGAAATCATTGATCTTTATCGCCATGAGGACGAACGGATTACTAATCACGCCCAGTATGGAACATACCTCGCCAGTCGATTGCCTTGGTCGACGTCCAGCGGGCGGATGAGGCCCGCGGCGATTGTGTCAGAAATCACATTGGACACCTGTGGGTACTGGTTCTTGTTTAGCCCTAGCCGATCACGCAGAGACGAGTTGCTCATTGGCGCGTTCTTTAGGTGGTGCAAAGTTGCGTGCTGATAGCAGGCGCGAATGCGATCCTCCTTCGACATTGCAGCGAAGTTCGTTCCCTTGAACATTGTGACCACCATCGACCCCTCCACGACGGCAAACGAGGGAGGAGCGAGCTTTGCCTCCTCAATCGACCACAACGCGCGATCTATTCCACTGCCCCTCTCCTCGCAGAGACGAGCCTTTCTCATCAGCCCCGCTAGCCGCTCGTTTCGCGACCGAGCCGGGGCATCGATCAGGCGCTCAATATCGACGAGCGGTTCCCCAGGGTTCGTAAACTGAATCTTATCCGAAAAGACTTCGACCAGTGGCCGTCCCCCGGATGCGACCAAGTCTTGGTGTATCATGGCATTCGCAAGGAACTCTCGCACCGCCTTTTCGGGATAGGCAGGTTCGAATCGGCGGACGCCGTGCTGCAGCACCTCTTGTCCGCCCGCCGCCCGCATGACGTACGCGAGTATCTTTTGAAAGGCGACGGCATATCCGAGCCGCCCTGTAGTGTCTTCTAGGCCGGTGAGTTTGGTGTTGGTCTTGTAAGCGATTACCCGCGGTGCCTTGTCGCTGATGGTCTTATACCTGGTGAGGTCCCTGGCTGCGCTGAGAGCAAAGAGGTTCGTGATGTCAAAGCCCCCCTGCTTGTCGTCGTGAATCAGCCCCTCGTTAGCGAAGTAGGTCAGCAGCGTTTCGTCAGAAGGCTCTCCTTCGTACAGCAGAGCACCTAACTCCCTGCAGGCAAAATCCTCCAAAATAGCGGCAGCAGACAGGTGCGTTGCCGCAACGCCCTCCTCAAAGGCGAACCCCCTTCTGCTCGAAGATGGGGCCGAAGTCTGTATCGGCAAGAGATTGCCCTTTTATGGGGTGGCTTCCATCCTCGAAAGCCCATAGTGCCGCGCCTCAATGCAAATCGCTCGCGCTTCGCAAGATCGACAAGCCAGTGATCGTTTGATTTGATCTCGGTTGACTGGCCTGAAACCGGAAGCTGGACTGTGCCCTGGTACTGGGGAGCGTCGTAATAGAATACGAGAAGCAGATATTCGTCCTCCTGGACGCAGCCTAGGGAGAACTTTTCAATGAAGTCGTTGTCGTATGTTTTCCCGGCCGACTTCGCGGACATAGCCGCCGTCAACCAACACCGCGACTTTCAAACTGCCCCCGAAAAGTATGAAACCCCCGTCGCTTTTGACGGCGACAGGGGCTCCAAGATTGTCGTGCCGATCTCTCAACACGTCAGGATTACGTCGCAACATATGCCGCGACTCCTAACAAAACGTCAAGAGGGAAGCGTAGTTCCCCCTATCGCGAGGTTATCGGGCATCCGACGTTCTTCCGTCAGGCACGTCCGGCTCGTTACAATCACGCGAG
>NZ_JAQGJL010000338.1 GCF_028290645.1 Devosia sp.
GGCCGAGTTCCGCCGCACCGCCGCGAGGATGCCGACCGGAAAGGCGATCAGCGTCGACAGCGCCAGCGCAAAGATGGCGAGCGGCATCGAGATCCAGATACGGTCGCCGATCAGCTGCGCCACCGGCACCTTATAGGTGTAGCTGATGCCGAAATCACCGTGCAGCAGCCCGAATATCCAGGTGAAATAGCGCTCGAGCAGCGGCCCATCGAGCCCCAGCGACGTCCGCAAAGCCGCAGCCGCTTCCGGCGTCGCGTTGAGCCCGAGCATGAACTGCGCCGGATCACCCGGCACCACCTCGAGCACGAGAAAGATCACGATGCTGGCCGCAATCAGGCTCAGCACCAGCGATACGACGCGGCCAAGAATGAACGAGGGCATCAGCGAGTGCCCATGTTGCTGTGAGGGTACCCACTACACCATCCCCGCCCACAGCTGTCATCCCAAGGCGCATGGCATCCAACCAGCCGCGCCTCACCCACGATGTCATCCCAGCTAAAGCTGGGACCCAACTCACCACCGGCACGAGCGGAGAAATGGATCCCAGCCTTCGCTGGGATGACATCGCGTATTTGGTGAATGAAGCTGGTCAAATGCACATCGGAGTTGGGAGGCGGACCCGTGGTCCGCCTCCCATTGAACTTATTCGTCCCAGTACACAGCCGTGAGATCGGTCGCCTGGGTCGGCGCGTTCTCCCACATGCCATGCAGCTTGGCGTTCTCGACACCGACCTTGGCGAGTTCGAACAGGAAAGCCACCACATAGTCGTCGGCCAGTTTCCTCTCCGCCGCCTTGAGCAGTTCCGAGCGCTTGGCCGGATCCGAGGTCACACTCAGATCGGCGATGATCCTGTCGAAGTCGGCGTTCTTGTAATTGAAGTAGTAATCCGGCCTAGCAAAAATCCCGATATCGTTGGGCTCTGTGTGCGAGACGATCGTCAGGTCGTAGTTCTTGTCGGTGAACACTTCGCTGAGCCACTGCGCCCATTCGAGGTTCGTCGTCTCGGTCTTGATCCCCACCGCCGCCAGCTGGCTCGCGATGATCTCGCCGCCGCGACGGGCATAACCCTCGACCGGCGGGAGCTTGAGGCTCAGCGTCAGGTCGGTGACACCGGCCTCGGCCAGCAGCGCCTTCGACTTCTCGGGGTCGTAGTTCGACTGCGCCGTCAGGTCGACATAGTCGGGGTTTGCCGGCGACATGAACGTACCGATCGGCGTGCCGTAGCCGAACATCGCGCCATCGATGACCGCCTTGCGGTCGATGGCGTGGGCGATGGCCTCGCGCACCTTGATGTTGTCCAGCGGCGGCTTGGCGTTGTTCATCGACAGGATGGTCTCGCCCTCGGTCGAACCGATCACCACGCGGAAGCGCGGGTCGTTCTCGAACTGCGCCACGGTCTCGGGCGCCGGGAAGTTCGGGAAGCTGTCGACGTCGCCGGCCTGCAGCGCCGCAAACGCCGCAGTCGGGTCGGCGATGAACTTGAACGTCGCGCCCTCGAGCTTGGCCGGAGTGCCCCAATAGCTCTGGTTCTTCTCGAGCGTGATGCTGTCGCCCTCGATGCGGTCCTTGAAGCTGAACGGGCCGGTGCCGATCGGGTTGGTCTTGTTGTTGTCGGCGCTTTCCGGCGCCACGATCACCGCATCGCCCCAGGCGAGGTTGTAGATCAGGTTGCCGTCCGGCTGCTTCAGCGTCAGCTTCACCGTCGCCGGGTCAACTACATCCACCGACGCGATCGAGGCATAGAGCGCCTTCTGGGCGTTCAGCGAACCTTCCGCATTGATGCGGTCGAGCGAGAACTTCACGTCGTCGGCGTTGAAATCGGTGCCGTCATGGAACTTGGCGCCTTCGACCAGGTGGAACGTGTAGGTCAGCCCGTCAGGCGAGATGTCCCAGGATTTGGCCAGCCCTGGCACGATGGAGCCGTCCGCGGCGAACTTGGTCAGGCCCTCGAACACGTTGGAATAGACCACTTCGTCGACCGCAGCGGCTGCCTCTGCCGTCGGGTCGAGGCTCGGCGGCTCCAGCACGAGGCCGACCTTCACGTCGGTCCGCGCCTGTGCGAAAGCCGGTGTCATCGCCGAGGTCATTGCCAACGCGCCGGCAAGAGCCAGCACGACCAGTGTCTTGCGCATGATTGTCCCTTCTGTTGCGAGCCGCTTACGCCCGCGGCCTTGAGGCGATCCTAGGATGCTTCCGCGTTCAGGTGAACCGGCTGCGTGGCGTGAAATGCGCGCGGCGAATAGCTGTTGGGAAACAAACTTCTGCCGAGACCCGCCATTGGACACACCTGCGTTCACCGGGTCATTCCCGCGAAAGCGGGAACCTCCGTTTTTGAGCGTGCCGATAAGTACGCAAACCGAGTTTCCCGCTTTCGCGGGAATGACCCCCGAGTTTGTGGACGGTCATTGCATGGGCCCCAGCAAATCCAGCAGCGTCAATGCCATGACCTTCGCCGTATCCAGCATGTCGTCGACCCCCACCCACTCGTCCGGCTGGTGCGCCAGGTCGAGTATCCCCGGCCCATATGCGATGCAGTTCTTCAGCCGCCCGATGCGGTCGATGTGCTTCTGGTCGTAAGTCCCGGGCGACACGACATATTCCGGCGACACGCCCATCACCTCGCCGATCGCCTTGGCCACCGAGCGCACCACCGGCGCCTCCTTGTCGGTCATGGTCGGCGAGATCGTCCAGAGGTCGCGGATCTCATAGCTGAAGCCCTGCCGCTCGGCTTTGAGCTTCTCGAGCAGGTCCACCACCTCCTGCCGCACCGCCGCCGGGCTCTCTTCGATCAGGTAGCGCCGGTCAATGACGATGCGCGCCGAGTGCGCCACCACGGGAGCGGGAAAGCCGGTGAAGCCGCCCTCCGGCTCCGCCTGTCCGCCATGGATGGAATTGATGTTCATCGTCGATTGCCGCGCTCCGGGCGGCACCACCGGCATCGCCGTGTGCTTGAGGCTCAGTGCCGGATAGAGCACGTCCTCGAACTGCCGCAGCACTTCGGCCATGTGCCGGATGGCGCTGTCGCCGAGGAACGGCATCGAGCCATGGGCGATCCGCCCGAACGTCTCGATCTCCGCCCACCAGACGCCGCGATGGCCGAGGCAGATGCGGTCCTTGTTCAGCGGCTCGGGGATGAGGACGTGCTGCACGCGCTCGGGCGAGAAATAGCCCTTCTCCGCCAGATAGGCGACGCCGCCGAAGCCGCCCGTTTCCTCGTCCGCTGTGCCTGAGATTTCGATGGCGCCGCGATAGTCCGGACAGGCTTCCGCGAACACCTCTGCCGCGATGATCGACGCCGCCAGCCCGCCCTTCATGTCGCAGGTACCGCGGCCGTAGATTCGCCCGTCCTTCAGCTCGCCGCCGAACGGATCGACGGTCCAGCCGCTGCCGGTTTCCACCACGTCATGGTGCGAGTTGAAATGCACAGTCTCGCCCGGCTGCGCACCCTCGCGGCGCGCCACGACGTTCCAGCGCGGGTACCTGTCGCTATCGCCGGGTTTCCCCTCCGCGCGCACAAGTTCAACGGCATAGCCGCTTTTGCTCAACCGCCGCGCGAGGTAGTCGCAGATCTCGCGATAGTTGTTCCCGGGCGGATTGACCGTGGGGATGCGGCTCAGGTCCTGTGTCAGCGCGATGAGGTCGTCGCGCCGGGCGTCGATCCCGCCAAGGATGCGCGGCTTCACGTCAGCCGTCGGGGAAAGCGTGGTCGTCATGGCGCGGCAGACTGTTGCCCGCCGCGCCGGCTGTCAATGTGGCAACCTGCCGGATCAGTTCGGCTCGTCGCCGATGGCGAGGATATTGCCCTCGGAATCCTTGAACCAGGCGCCGTGATACTGCCCCATCGTGGCCATGCCGTTCTCGGTCTTGAGGCCCGGCATGTCGTAGTCCTCGAACTTCACGCCGCGGTCGCGCAGCGCCTTCATGTCGTTCGACATGTTGTCCGAAGTGAAGAACATCAGCGTGTTCTTGGCCGTACCCGCGTACTGAGTCTCGTACATCTGGAATGCCGTCCCGCCCGCGAGCCGGTAGATGGTCCCGGTAGGATGCTCTTCGGCCGGCTCGAGGCCGAGCTTGTCCCTGTACCAGGCCTTGGCCCGGCTCATGTCGGCCGCAGGGATCGTGGGGTAGGCGCGATGATCGGATAGAAGCATAGTCTCCTCCGTTGCATGAGCCCCGACGGGAGTTTACCCCTCCTCGGCACCGCTGAAAATCCCGACCGAGGCCCCATGCCCTTCGCCGCCCGCACCGCCGGTTCCGCCGACATCCTCTACGTCATGGCCGTCGCCAACGAATACGGCCCGCACCTCAAGGCGCGCATCGATCCGGTGATGACCGGGGTTGGTCCCGTCGAGGCGGCAATCGTCGTGACCCACGCGCTGGCGAAGCTGGCCGCGAGCAACCGCTTGCCCGCCCTCGTCGTGTCGCTCGGCTCGGCCGGCTCCGCAACGCTCGAGCAGGCCGGCGTGTACCAGGCGATTTCCGTGAGCTACCGCGACATGGACGCGACACCGCTCGGTTTCGAGCCCGGCCTCACGCCCTTCCTCGGCCTGCCGGCAACACTGCCGCTCGGCCCGTTCGTCCCGGGCATCGAGAAGGCGACGCTCTCCACCGGCGCCAATATCGTCTCCGGCGCCGCCTATGCGGGCATCGGCTCCGATATGGTGGACATGGAGACGTATGCAGTCCTGCGCGCCTGTCAGCGCTTCGAGGTACCGCTCGTGGCGCTGCGCGGCATCTCGGACGGCGACCGCGAACTCGGCCATCTGGTTGACTGGACGCAGTACCTGCACATCATCGACGAAAAGCTCGCCCACGCCGTCGACCTGCTGGCAGCCGCCATCGCCAACGGCACGCTGGAATAGCCTCCTGGTCCCGTCTCCCCAGGGAAAAACCTCAGGGCGAGGGGTCTTTCTTCTTCCGGCTGCGCTGCCAGTTGGTCCACTTGCGCTGCACCCAGAAGCTCAGCCGATTGAGCGGCCCCTGCAGGAACGGCAGGTCCAGCGCCAGGAGGAACAGGCCGAGCGGCAGCATCCACAATCCGAGAAACGGCAGGATGCTGAACACGCCCCCAAGGACCAGCACGATGCCGAGCGGGATGCGGACGATCCGCGACGACGGCCTGCGGATCCAGCTCAGGAACCCCGTCGCCGCCGGCACGGCCTTGCCGATCTTGTCGAACTGGCGGTTGAGTCGCGCGCCTTCCTTGTCCGTCATCGGTGTCCCCTTTGTCGATTCCGATCCGCACGTAGGGGTTTTCGGGACCGTCATCAAACCGGCGCCAGTCGCATTTCCCACCGCCTTGCCCCTTGAAATCGAGGGACAAAGTACCGCCATCCCCCGCCAACGGCATATTTTTCGACACGCGGCGCGAACCGCGCTAGAATTGCGTGACGACGCAGAGGCGGTTTCCGCCCGGCGTTTCGACGCCCCGCGGCGACCATCCCTGCCTCCGCTCACATGGAGGACGGAATGACTGGTTTTCACGTGCTTACGAATGCCGGCGAGCAGCTCGACATTCCGGAGATCAGAACCATCGGGGCCGCCGACCTGGTCGACGCGCTGAAACTCGGCTGGCGCGATTTCTGGGAGAAGCCCTCGCACCTCGCCTTTCTCGGGCTGATCTACCCGCTGTGCGGCGCCGTACTCGCCGTCTGGACCTCCGGCAACAATTCCTGGCCCCTGCTGTTCCCGCTGATCTCCGGCTTCGCGCTGGTCGGGCCGTTCCTCGCCCTACCGATCTACGAGATGAGCCGGCGCCAGGAACTCGGGCTCGACACGCATTGGCGCTCCGCCTTCGATGTCTTCCGCACCCCCGCCTTCGCCTCGATCGCCGCGCTCGGTGTGCTGATGCTCATCACCTTCACCCTGTGGCTGATGGTGGCGCAGTTCATCTACGAGGCCCATTTCGGGCCCGGCTCGCCCCCCACCTTCACCGCCTTCCTCTCCGAGGTCTTCAATACGCCGCAGGGCCAGTCGCTGATGATCTGGGGCAACCTCATCGGTTTCGTCTTCGCCGCGGCGGTGCTCTCCAGCATGGTCATCTCGATCCCGCTACTGCTGGATCGGGATGTCGGATCGGCAGTGGCAGTGCTGACTTCGGTCCGCGTGACTCTGCGCAATCCTGTCACGATCGCGCTCTGGGGCATCATCGTCGCGGCGCTGCTGGTGATCGGCTCAATACCATTGCTCGTGGGGCTAGCCATCGTCGTGCCGGTGCTTGGACACGCCACCTGGCACCTCTATCGCAAGGCTGTGGTTCCACCCGCCGGTCGTTAACGTCTCGTTAACAGATTGGGGGCAAGTTTATCGAGCTTAAGTAGAGGGCAGGATGACCCCACCGGCCGGTGGCCCTGCCCTCGCCCAGTTCCGGAACCCCGAAACCCGCTAGCGCGTTAGCTCCGCACACCTTTGAGGAGCAATGAGGCTATGGCCAATTCGCGCGGATTCGAACTCACCCACTTCACCGACGACGCGCAGGACCGCTTCGGCAGGCAGTTCGCCACTCTGGCGCGCGACGCCAGCCACCTGTCGGATGCACTGAGCCGCTACACCCGCGACGCCCGCCACGATGTTGGCCACCTTGCCCATGATTTCGCCGACGAGGCCCTGCACCAGGGTGCCATTGCCGCTCGGATGCTCGGCAAGCAGGCCTGGCGGGCAGGAAATGCTGTCCGGAAGGATCCGGTGCCCGCAGTGGTCGCGCTCGCCGGGCTCGCCTGCCTCATCAGCCTGGTGATGTCCTCTGGCGCGCAGCGCCGCACGTCCTCGGACGCGCAGCGGCACTGACTTCCTCAACGCAGTCTTAACTTCCGGGCGTGCATTCTAAGGAGCACGGGCAGTATCGGCCCGGCTCCTTACTTGTGTTTGCGTTCTGGAGTCATCGTTGGCAGGGTCATTCAAGCTGCTCCTCGCGGCGCCGTTGCTGTTGAGCCTCGTCGCCGGTTGCGCCACCTTCTCGCCGTTCGGCCTCTCCTCGCGCGATTGCCTGGCGCGCGCGATGTATTTCGAGTCCAACCGTTCCAGCGAAGACGGCATGCTGGCGGTCGGCACGGTGGTGATGAACCGCGTCGCCGACAAGCGCTACCCGCATTCGGTCTGCGGCGTGGTCGGCCAGAAGAACCAGTTCGCCCCCGGCGTGCTCTCCAAGCCGCTGAAGGAAAAGCGTTCCGCCGCCCTTGCCTACAGCGTCGCCGACCGGGTGCTCCGCGGCGCCCGCCATCCGACGCTGTCGCGCGACGTCAAGCACTTCCACACTGCCGGCTACCGGTTCTCGTACAACAACATGTTCTACGTGCTCGAAGCGGGCGGGAACAATTTCTACGAGAAGCGCAAGGCCGGCACGTTCAGCAACGATCCATTCTCGGCGCTGGCCTACTGGTAGGGCTAGAGGCTTACGCCGAACCAGTTCGTCAGCACGAAGATGCTGCCAAAGATGATGGCCCAGAACACGCCCCAGACGATCACCACCGAGGCGATCGCCACGCCGAGCCCGATAAGGATCCACACCCCGTCGCGCGCCAGCAGCCCCAGCGCCATTATGCAGAGCGCCACCGAAGGCAGCATGTTGCCGAGCGGGATGGGCAGGAACAGCACGATCGCCATCACCACGCTCACCAGCCCGATGAAATAGACAGGGGGGCGCTTCGCAAGGAACGTGATCCGCGGCCGCATGACGTTCTCCGCTCGCGCCAGCCACGGCGCCACGGTGGTCACGACGCGGTGAAAGTCCACGCGGCTCAGCGAGCGCTCGGTGATAATCCGGGGCAGCCAGGGCTTCATCCCCAGCATCAGTTGCACGGTGAGGAAGAGCAGCGGCGCCCCAAGCACCGCCGAGACGCCGGGCGGCATCGGCAGCGCTGTCGGAACCGCGAAGATGAAGATAAGCGCACCGAGCGCCCTGCGCTTCAGTGCCTCGAGCAGGTCGCCAACCGAAATCCGTTCCTTGCCTTCGACTGTGGCAATTGCCATCAGAATGGCCGAGAGCCGTTCGGCGCCCTCGGCCGGGTGCACCTGGGTCGGGTCAATTTCGGGATCACGTTCAGCCATCGGCCGCGATCATGCCCTGCGATTCCGCATTCGCGCAACCCTTTGGAGATGCGTCAGAAATCCCCGCCGGTGTCGAAGCCGCCGCCATCTTCCCCGCCACCGCCCCAGTCGCCACCGTCGTTGCCCGGATCGTTGCCTTGGTCCTGCCCCTGGCCCTGGCCCTGGCCCTGGTCCTGACCTTGGTCATTGCCCTGATCCTGCTGATCGTTGGTGTCGTTAGCCTGTTGGTCGTTGGCCTCCGACGCGTGCGCCCCACCGGCGCCCAGCAGCGAGCCGATCGCGCTGCCGAGCAGCACGCCGCCGGCCACGCCGACCGCCGTCTGCGCAGCGCCGGCGAGGAAGCCTCCACCGCCGCGCTGATATCCAGCATTGTAGCCGCCATCCTGTGGCCGATCCCACGGCCCGCCGCGGCTCGGTTGCACCGGCTGGCGATCGTCCGGACGGTTCTGCCGGCCCCGCCCGTCATCGAACAGGCCGCCGAACAGCCCGCCGCGACCGCGAGTCTCCGCCTGCTGCTCGAGTTCCTGAATCCGCTGCTCGGCCGCTTCCAGCGCCTGCTGCTGCACCACGATGGTCTGCGCCATGTAGTACGGCGCGGCGGGATGGCTGGCGATCTCGCGATCGATCAGCTCCTGCGCCTCCTGGTCCCGATCGGGGTTCCGGCGCTCAGCCTCAGAGAGCCGGTCGAACAGCCCTTCGATGGCGCGACGATCTTCAGGGTTCAGCATCTTCAGTCTCCAATGTTGAACAGTCGGCAATGACATGGGGACCAACGCCGGACCTCACAATGGGTTCATCGGCCGAAATTGGACATGCGGCCGGCGCGGATCACGACAGCCGGAATGGCCATTGACTTGCCCACCGGCTCGGCGAAGCTCTGGGCAACAGCCAGCGAGGCCAAGATGGCGAGCGAAGACGACCTGCCTGAAGACTCCAAACTGACCAAGACCAAATCGCGGTGGGCCGAGCTCGGCAAGTTCCTTACCGGCCGGCAGACGAGGCCCGAGGACGCGCGCCTGCCGCCCGGCCAGCATCTGGTGAAGAACTGGCCTGTCCTCGACCTCGGACAGACACCGAACGTGCCCAAGGAGGTGTGGCGGCTCGATATCACCGGCGAAGTCGAGCACCCGCAGACCTGGAGCTTCGACGACCTCATCAAGCAGCCGCAGGCCGAAAAGCTAAACGACATCCATTGCGTCACCAGCTGGTCGCGCTACGACAACCACTGGAAGGGCGTCACCACGCACCAGTTGATGGAAGCGGTCGGGGTGAAACCCGAAGCCCGGTTCGTGCTCTTCACCTCGAACGATGGCTACACTACCAACATGGCGATCGAGGATTTCGCGTCTGAGGACGCACTTATTGCGCATACCTGGGAGAGCGAGCCCCTCACGCGCGACCACGGCGGCCCGGTGCGCCTCGTGGTGCCGCATCTCTATTTCTGGAAGAGCCCCAAATGGCTGCGCAAGATCGACTTCGCGCGAGATGACCACCGCGGCTTCTGGGAGGTGCGCGGCTACCACAACCACGCCGATCCCTGGAAGGAAGAGCGCTACAGCTGAAGCGTGCTGCCCGGGGGGGCAGTTCAGGTCACGGAGAGCAGCCCCCGCGCCCCCTCTCCCCTGAGGGGAGAGGGTCGGGGTGAGGGGTTCAGCGGTGCAGCGAGCGCCCGTTTCGCCGCCTCCCCCATCCGGCCTTCGGCCACCTTCTCCCTTGAGGGGGAGAAGGGACAGACCGCTTCCGTCAGGCGCCGGTGAAGTCCCGCTTGCCGAGGGGCACGCCGTTGTGGCGCAGGATCGCGTAGGCGGCGGTGATGTGGAAGAATATTTGTGGCACGGCGCTCAGCGTGATGTGCTCGACGGCCGGCACCTGCGTATCCTCGCCGCGCACCTTCAGCGTCACGCTCTTGTCCTCCGTGCCCGCCAGGTCGGCCTCGGAGAACGTCGCCACATAGTCGAGCGCCTTTTTCACGCGCCCACGCAGGTCCCCGAGCGTCACCTCGTTGTCTTCCCAGCTCGGCGGCGTACGGCCGGTGAGCCGCGCGAGCGCGAACTTCACGCGGTCGGTGCTCGATTGCACCTGGAACGTCAGCGGATGCATGTCGGGCGCCAGCCGTGCCGCAGCCAGCACTTCCGGCTTGATCTTGCGTTCGGCAGCGTTGGCCGCGGCCGTCGCAAGAAAGGCGTCGAGGTTGTTGAGGTAGCGCGTGAACACCGGAACGGTGATCGCGTACATGGAAAGCGACATCGATAGTCCTCGGAGGTTGGTCGAAAGGCAGGAAGGCTACCAGCTGTTGTCGACGCTACGCTCGCGTGGCGACGGCTGGATGATGGTCGGCCAGTAATAGTCCTCTGGCAGGACCACCTGAAAATAGTAGGTGGTGAGGGATTTGCCGTCGACGGCGATCTCGATCGAATGCGGCCCGGTCGGATCGCCTGCGGCAACGCACCAGCTATGGCTGAACCAGCCTTCGGCGTCTAGTTCCGGCATGAAGGTCCGCACCGCCACGGTGCCATCGGCCGAGATATCGATCCCGTCATCGGGATCGGTGGCCAGCGTCCCCCAGTCGGCGAGCGCTATCGGCAATTTCAGCGTCTCGGTCACATTGGCCGGCGCGGGGCCTTCGGCAAGCCGCACGTACCAGTTGTAGCAGGCGTTCCCGGGCAGCAACGGGACCACGGTGTCGTTCAGCACCTGGTCGTCGCCGGCATAGTGGTAGGTGACCTGGAATACGGAATCGACCAACTCCCCAGCCCAGGCGGGAGCGGCGACCGACACCAGCACTACCGCGAGAACCGGCAACCTAACTCGCATTTGCCCTCCCCGATATCGGGCTGGACATTAGCCCGCCGCGCCACTCACCGAAAGGGGATTTGACTGGGCAGGCCGCCACTGGAAGAGTGCCAAATGCGTGCCATACGGTATCTTGCCGGCCCGGTTGCAGGCCTTCTGGTCATCCTGACCCTGCTGCCCCCCTTACGCCCAGGACTTGAGCACGAAGGTGATCGTTCCCGACGCGCCGGACGGTGCGCTGTTCACCGGCTGCTACCAGGTGCAGCAGCGCCCCTATGGTCCGTACCGCATGAACCTCTGCCTCGAGCAGCGCGGCACCTATACGGTGCGCGGGGGCAATGTGCGCTGTAACGGCACCCTCAACTGGTCAGGCCGTGGCCGCGACATCAATATCAACCTGCGCCGGACGTCGTGCGGAAATGGCGCCGCGTGGAGGGCCGACCGTATGACCTGCCGTGGCGCCGGTCTGCTGCCGGCCTTCCTTGCGCGCGTCATCGTGCCGGACCTGCCGGTGTTGCAGACGCTGCGCTGCACCTACACGCCGTCCGTCGCGAGCGAGAAGCCGACCCAGATCACCGCGCGCCGCACGAACTGACGTCACCGGGCTGTCACCGGCACAAAATAAGAGGGCCACGAAACCATTTCTGGTTCCGTGGCCCTGAGAAGCGCCGGCCGCACTGTTGAGGGCTTGGGGGCAGCGGCGGGCAACCTCTCGGGGTTCACCGGTGCATGGGTCGTTTGCAGTATTCCAGTGAACTCCCCATAAAGATGGGTGCCCTTTGCGGCATGAAAAGTGTCTTCACCGGAAGGTGATGATGTTAAATTACCGGTAAGGTGGGGCGATTGCCGAAGCAGGTGGAAGACCCTAAGGATGGGCTGCAAAGCGGTGTCCGTCACCGCCTTGCCAATGAGAACAACATGGACACCATCACTCCGGCGCCGCTGCCGCAAAAGGCCTTCACCGACCCTCATGCAGCCTGGGCCTATGTCGCAGAAATCTACCACCGCAACACCGGCTTCATCCGCGAGCACCTGCTCGGCCTGACCCGCGGCCGCGTGCCCAAGGGCCGGGTCCGCGCCTTCTATCCCCAGGTCCAGGTCACCTCGCGCAGTTACGGCAAGACC
>NZ_JAQGJL010000344.1 GCF_028290645.1 Devosia sp.
CCGCAGTGCTGCTGACCACGTAGGCAAGTCCTCCATAGAGCGCGAGCATGGCGAGCGTGACGATGAGCGGCGAAATGCTCAGCCGCCTGACGAGCAGACCATTGATGAGACCGAACAGGAAACCCAAGCCGAGACCGGTTGCAGTGGCGAGCATTGGATCCTGCGTCACGACGGCGACCTTGGCGACGATGATGCCGATCAGCGCCATCATGCTGCCGATCGAAAGATCGACATAGCCGGCGATCAGCAGCGCTGAGGTGCCGAGCACGGCGATGAGGATAGATGTCGAGTTTACGCCGATGACGACGAAGTTCTCGAGGCGGAAGAACGAGGTGTTGAGCACTGAGAAAAGAATGACCAGCGCCACCGCGACCAGCGCCAGTCCGACGCGGCCGGAAGCCTCGCCAGGGGCCTTGGTGCCTGGCAGATGCGATGAGAACCAGCTCTGTTGTGGTTCCATGGCCCGATGTTCCGCGCGCGCGCTGTCGGTTATCATTTCAGTCTGTCGCTTCTCTTGAAAACCGGGCCAGCCCCAGCGATGCGCTGAGACCGGCCGGATCACGCGGAGCACTGTCAGGGCGTTACTTGGTCTCGGAGGACCAAGGGAAGTTCACATACTGGTCGCGCGAGTCGTAGCAGATATTGCCGTACATCTTGAGGTAGTAGTCGCGACGCGCGGGATCGTTGTAGACCGCAGCGGGATCGGCAAGGTCGGCCTCGTATTGAGCGAGGTTGTCGCTGGTGAGTGCGCTCGGCAGGATGTCCATGGCCTGCGGGATGCTCTTGCCTTCGAGCCAATCGGCAGCGTGCTGCCCCATAGCATAGCCGAAGACCGGCGACGACAGAGAGATGCTCGCCTTGTAGGGGCCGTCGGCCTTCTTGATCTCGGATACGGCCTCCGGCTCCCCGTCAATGCCGCCGAGGAACTGGTCGGGTCGTGCCTTGCCGGCCGCCTGAAGCGCCGCAAGCGCACCGAGCACCACCGTATCGGCGCCAAGCACCACGTCCACGTCCGGATGGGCCTGAAGTATGGTGCTCATGGTCTCGAACCCACCCTCCTTGTTGACGGGGTTTGGTGTGATGTCGGCAACGATCGTGACGCCCGGCAGGCCCTTGAGGCCGTCCCGCATCGCCGCAAAGCGCGGCGCGAGGAACTCGATCTGGTCCTGGGTGAGGAGGACGACGTTCGCATTCCCGCCAAGGTGATCGTTGATATAGGCGATTGCCGCGTCGGTGAGCGCCTTGCCGGTCGCGTACTGCGGAGCGTTGAGCAGCGAGGTCGCCGGCGGTGGAACGATTGTTCCTACGTAACCGCCCGCCCATATGACTTCCTGGAGGCTATGGCTCAGCGATGCGGGATCGACCGGCGCTGCAACAATGGCGCCGACTTTCGAGGCCAGCAGCAGTTGCACGTCCGACACCATCTTGGCCGCATCGTTATTGGCAAGGGCCCGGCGATACTCGAGCCCGCGATCCTTGGCCGCCATTTCGAGCCCGTGATCGACACCCTGCATGAACTCGCGCTCGTTGTCCTGGGCAAAGGCCAGGACTTTCTCAAGGCCCGGCGGCGCGCTGCACACCGGCGCGTTGGGATCGAAGGGGGCAAAGACCTTCGGGGTGGTGATGCCGGGGGGGCCATCCTGGGCGACCGTCAGTGCTGTCGTGCCCGCCAAAAGGCCAAGAGCGAGAGTGGCCGCGAGGCCAAGTAGTACTCGTGATGGCCTAAAACCACTTGGTACTCTTCCATGTGACTGCATTTCCTGTTCCTCCCTGTAGTTGTGACTTCGCCTTCAATTTGCCGCTCCGCCGTCCAGCAACTGCCAGCTCTCTGACACCTCGCCATCCGACGGTACTACCCTTCCCTGTGGGTTAGGTTCCTGCCGATCGGAACTTTCCGGCAGAAGCCTTTGCCAGTTCGAATGCTTGTTTCGCCTCAGCCGTGGAGACAGCCGTAATGGTCTTGGTGTCTGTGACCCCACCGCCAGCGCCAGCGGTTGCGAGCACGCTCATCACTGCGACCGGATTGGGTGCTTCGTAGGTAATGATAAAGTCGTACTCGCCGAGCGTCATGTAGTAGCTAAGCAGTTTGCATCCGGCTCGTTCGAAAAGCCCGCGAACCTCCTCGTAGCGGTCCTCTGGATTGCGCACTAAGCCGCTGATTGCCTGATGCGAGTACCTGGCCTGTGTGATGTAGACTGCCAATTTAGTCCTCCCTTTTGGCCGATTGCTGAGCTTGCGCCGGAATAGGGCAGAATGGAAGGCTGGCCTTCTTGAGGACCCCGAACAAGGTAACGCAAGGGCCGAGGCAGCAGCCTCAGCGCGATGCCAGCGCTCTCGCTGGGTACCACAACCTTTTGGGGCTCAAATGCTTTCGGTGCGAAAACAGCGCCGGTGCAGTTGTAGGAGGCCCTCGAGATTGGACCTCCGCCTCCCATGATGCGCAAAATGATCGCAACTCGCATTTTGACGGCCATTGATCGAGCAGATCATCCTGGCTCATTGGCAGATCAACATGACCCAGTTTTGCGAATGATCGGACAACCGGCACTGAACCTCATCAACACGTCGTTCCTTACGATTCCTAAGGAGGATGCAGGCACTGAATTGAAGCACAATGACTATCGCAGCAAGTCTTTGCGGGGTGTTTGTCAGGCGGAAACTAGTCCTCGCTAGTCGGTCGCAGATATCAGCCAATCCGGCGGGTACCCGGCCACACTGCGGGTTCCGCCCGCCGGGGTCCCGGCGAACCCGTGGGACCCCCAATTGGTGATCCGTCCAACCACACCGAATACGTGATTGAGGGCGTTCGGGAGATCAATGATGTAAGCGGCAGCGCCGGCTGCAGACGCTCCGGACGCTGACCATCAGCTCGACTGGGCAGGCTCCGACGAAGGGGCAGGCCGTACGCCGTGGGTGTAAAGGCCGAGGACGTACGGAACGCGATCGCCGAGGTGCGGCCGCTCAGTCCGCGGTATCGCGGTCCTCCACGACTAGACTTGTCCGCCTAAGCGGCTTTCTGAGCGAGGTCCATTTGTCGTTGCCAATCATCGGCGATACCCAGGATAGCAAGCAGTGTGTATCGCAGCCCGTGCAACAATAAGAGCGCTGCCACAACCCACCTGAGAGGAGCGGGAAGAACTGCATTGGCGGTTATTGCGAGTCCCAGTGTCAGCAGCGCAGGAGCGAAGCTGGGCAGTAACTTCACAAATGCCACCACCGCCACCGGCAGGACGATCAGGGTCAATGTCAGAACCAGCGCTGGAAATAGCTCCAAGATCAAACCGACCAAAGTGGAAAGGTGGGCTGCCGCAGCCCCCGACAGCCAGAAATTTGCGACGAGCCCAATAGCGGAAATGACCGCCGTTTGAATGATGGACGCTAGCAAGGCGGCCGGGCGTACGTTGAAAACTCCGCGCAGCACCTCTTCAATGAAAGACTTCATCGCAGAGCCTCTCTTTCCAGACTTGAGCCTCACATTGCATGGTAGCACATTCTCATGCTCAAGAAACTAAGCCAGTACGAACGGCTTGCACTGTTGACTGGTGGGTTCGAACCGATGGTTCGGCAGGCTTTCTTCGAAGCCATCGCGGACATCCGGTCCAAGATCACGCTTCGTCTGGTGATCGAACACCTTGAGCTTCGATCCCGGAGGCAATGGTGTCGTCTTCCGCTTCGGCGTGCGTACCTCCGAGATGCCGCGCCCTTATGTCCTGTGACCGCGTCCTGTCGCCCGTGTCCAAATGGGCAGGCCTGCGCCGTCGCCGGCTCCCGGTCCGGAAGCAAAGTCACGACCTGCCGCGCCTCAAGGTCGCAAACGATGGTTCCGTATCGGTGGTTGCGGCGCCAGGCCCAGTCGTCGATGCCGATCACCCGTAGAGGCGTCCGCGGGACCTGCCCGAACACTCCGGCTCGCAAGATCCCCCGCGATCTCGACGACGATGCCCGCGACGTGGCCCAGGCACTTGCCGACACGCCGGCCTATGTACGCTCCCGCCATCGGCGCAAGAAGGTGGAGGTTGTTCGCCCACCTCAAGCGCATCCTCAGGCTCGCTCGGCTCCGCCTGCGTGGTCCAGCGGCGCCCGCGGCGAGTTCCTGCTCGCCGTCACCGCCCAAAACCTCAGAAAACTAGCAAAGCTCCGGCCGATGACCAGCTTCGCCTAGGCCCAACAGGCGACAGGGAAGCTATCTCCCTATCGACGCCGTGCCAACGCTGCACACCGAGCCCGTCTGAGGAGCCTACCGCATCGCAACAGCCGACTAAATCAACGATATCGGCCCAAAGCGGCATCGACAAATGATGCCGGTCGGCGCGGACTTAGGTTGCGACAAGTTCCACATCCAGGTGCTCGACGAGGGCATCGACCAAGCGAAGATTGAGGGAGGATCGGTTCCAAACCAACCCGACCTTGCGGGTGAAGCGCCGGTCGAGGATGCGCCAGCGGGACAGTGTTAGGCCCTGTGGCCAGGGTGGAGCCCAGTCCGGCACCAGCGAAATGCCGAGTCCGCGATCGACCATAACGGCAATGGCTTCGAGGGCGTCGAGTTCGAAGCGGTCCTTGGGCACGATGCCGCAGCTGCGAAGGTAGCGATCTGCCAGCCGGCCGCCCCAGTGGCTGCGATCATAGCGCACGAACGGCTCGGTCATCAGCAGGCGGTGGGGATCGGAGAGGTCGACGCCGTCGGCGGCGATGAACACCAGCGGCTCTTCGCGCACCGTTTGCCAGTCGCAATCCTTGGGTAAGGCAAAGGGCGGCTGGACGATGATAGCGGCGTCGAGTTCGCCGACGAGGACGCGCTGGTAGAGATCCTGCGAGGTGCCGGGCGCGACAAAGAACGCGACGTCGGGATGGTAGACGTTCACGCGCGAGAGCAGCTTTGGCAGGATGCCCGTCATGGCGGTCGAGACGGCGCCCAGGCGTAGTTCGCCGGCTACGATGTCGAGCAGCGCGGCTTCCTTGAGCTCGCGTAAGGCCTTCAGCAGCGCCCTCGAGCTGTTGTAGACGGCGTTGCCCGCGGCGGTCGGCCGCACAATGCGTCCGGCGCGGGCCAGAAGCGGCGTCGAGAGCTCCTGTTCCAGCGCTTTTACCCGCTGGGCGACGGCCGCGGGTGTGAGGTCAAGCCGGCGGGCGGCCTCGGCCATCGAGCCCAGTTCGACCACTTGGACGAAGCTCTCGAGAAAGCGCGTATCCATCCGATCCATGTATTTTCTATCGTCTGAAGCTACATGAACACATATTGCCTTGGGTTTGAAAGCCCCGCCTAATCTCTATCGGAAAGTGGCCTCCGCCTGAAAAAGCCCGGCTAGTTGGGTGAGGAGGCCGCGCTGCACATTACCGAAAGGCGTCATGGGTGAGTTTGCGTTGCGGACTGGTCGGGGTAGGCTACTGGACGAAGTCGGCATTGCTTCCGGCCTTGAGGGCGCAGCCCGATGTCGAGGTGGTCGGCTGTGTCGGCGGTTCGCTCGCCGAGGCCGAGGCTTTCGCCGCCGGCGAGGCCATCCCGTCCGCCTACGAGACGCTGCCGGCCATGCTCGCCGCCGAGCGCCTCGATCTGGCGGTCGTCGCCACGCCCGACCACATTCATGCGCGCGACGTGCAACTGCTGCTCGAGGCCGGAGTCGCGGTCTATTGCGAAAAGCCGCTGGCCAACGATAGCGGGGCCGCGCACCAGCTCGCGGCGCTGCAGCAACTGACCAATGTCCCGGCGACGGTCGGCTACTCATTCCGCTTCAACCCGGCCATCCAGGCGATGAAGCGCGATCTCGAGGCAGGACGCTTCGGCGAAATCTGGCTGGTCGAGCTGGCTGAGCACAATCCGCAGTTCCACACGCACGGTGGCAAGCCGACAAACTGGAAGCACGACCCGGCGCAGGCCGCCGGTGGCTCCCTGTTCGAGTACGGTTCGCACGTCGTCGACATGGGAGCCTGGCTGCTGGGCCCGATCGCGCGGGTGTCCACGAGCTTCAAGCGGGTCCTGCCGGGCGCGAAGCTCGACGACATCGCGACGCTGCAGCTGCAGTTCGAGAACGGCACCACTGGCCTCCTGATCTCGAGCTGGGTGTTGAGCGGCGGCTTTCCCGGCACCCGGGTGAAGCTGCATGGCTCGGAGGCCGTCGGCGAAGTGCTGCTCGATGACCGGACCGATGCCGGCCAGTCGTACCGGGTCACCCCCGCCTTCCATTCAGGGAGTGAGGAACCGCGGGTCGAACCGCTGCTCGATCGCCGCAGCGATGCGGCCCGCCGCCATATCGCGGCCTTCCTAGACGCGCTCCGTGGCGGCGCGGGCGTCAATTCAACCCTGCCAACCCTGGCGCAGGCAGCGCATGTGCAGGACGTGCTCGCCGCTGCCCTCATGGCCGAGGAGCGCTGGCAGGCCGTAGCCGACTATTCAACTTCCACCGGGCAAACCAAGGAGATCTGACGTGCTGCAGAGTATCAGGAGACTGAGACTAGGACTGATGGCCGGCTTGGCCATGACGGCGCTGGCCTGGGCCGCGTCGGCCGTCGCCCAGGAGGGCACGCTCGTCGTGGCGCGCCCGGCCGACATCTTCACCTTCGATCCCTACAATACGCAGGACGACCGCTCGATCTTCACCGAGCTGCAGGTCTACGAGCGGCTGGTGAAGCTCTCTGCCGACGGCAAGGGCGTCGAGCCGGAGCTCGCGACCGAATGGACCGTCGCCGACGATGGGCTGAGCGCCACCTTCACCCTGCGCGACGGCGTCAAGTTCTGGAACGGCAACCCGCTGACCGCCAAGGACGTAGCGTTCTCGCTGACCCGCGCTATCGACCAGTCGGGGTCGTGGGGCTTCCTGTTCTCGCCGGTCAAGTCGGTCGAGGCCGTCGACGACAAGACCGTGAAGCTCACCATGTCGGAGCCCTTCGCTCCGCTACTCCCAGCGCTATCTACCTTTGCCGCCAGCATCTACGAAGAAGCGAACTTCACTGCGGCGGGTGAGCTGGCCGGCGAAAAGCCGATGGGCACCGGCGCCTACATGCTCGAAAGCTGGAGCAAGGGCCAGGAAGTCGTCCTCGCCGCCAACCCCAACTACTGGCAAGCGGGCAAGCCGACGATCGGCAAGATCGTCTTCCGCGTAGTGGGCGATGACAATGCCCGCACGCTGCAGCTCGCCTCGGGCGACGCGCAGGTCGTGACTGACGTGCCCCCCACCCAAGTCGACCAGATCGCGGCGACTGGCGGTAAGGCGGTCAGCGTCTCGGGTACCGCTGTCGGCTTTGTTACCATCAACCAGAAGATCAAGCCCTTCGACGAAGCACCGGTGCGCTGTGCGCTCGCATGGGCACTGGATCGCGAATCGATCGCCCAGTCGGTCTATTTCGGCAAGGCCGTGGCGGCCAAGTCGATCCTGCCCTCGACGACGTTCTTTTATGACGCCGCCACCAACCCGATCGGCTTCGATCTGGCCAAGGCCAAGGAGCTGCTCGCTTCGAGCTCGGTTCCGACCGGCTTCAGCTTCACGGCTACCGTGCCGAGCGGCGACATGACCCGCCTGTCGATTGCGCAGGTCTGGGCGGCTTCGCTGGCCGAGATCGGCATCACCATGAACATCGAGCAGGTCGAGGCAACGACCGCGCAGGAAATGTACAACACCGAGCAGTACACCATGCGCATCTCTGGCTGGACCAACGACACGCCGGATCCCGACGAGCTGATGGGCGTGGCGCTCGACTACCAGCCGCAGAACGGCCTCCACAGCAGCTATCGCAGCGACGAAGCGCGTGACCTCGTGCTCAAGGGCCGGGCCGAGCCCGATGCAGCCAAGCGCCAGGCGATCTACTCAGAGCTGCAGGGCATCGTGAACCGCGATTGTCCGTTCATCTACGTGGTGGAAGAGGACCGCATCTTCGGCACCTCGGCCAAGGTCACGGGCTTCCAGCCGAACTCGCAGGGCAAGTACAGCTTCGAGGACGTGACGCTCGCGCCCTGATGCATATCGCGGCTACGGCGGCCCGGTGCCGCCGCAGCCAGCTACCTTTCGACGAGGACAAGATGGCCGTCACCGACCCTGAAGCCTGGGTAAAGAATGTCGAGCGGCTCTATCGGGCCAGCGACGCCGAAGGCGTGAGCGCCCTCTACACCGACGATGCGATCACCATTTTCGGCAGCCGCGTGCTGTCGCCGGCCGAGGTCCACGCCCATCCCAGGGAGTGGTTCGACTCGCTGGAGGACTACCAGATCGAGCGGATCTTCCGGGCCGCTAATGGCGACGTGATCGTCAGCGAGACGGTGGCCAGCTACGTCGTAAAGGCAGACGGCAAGCGCTACAAGGAGTGGGGCGTCGACGTCTACTGGGTCAACGACGAGGGCAAGATCTACCACAAGCACACATCGGAAGTGGTCGAGCCCTTCGACCTGCGTCCCACGCCCCCGAGGAAGCAATGAGCGCACGGCTCGAGAATAAAGTCGCGGTCGTCACCGGTGCTGCTCGTGGCATCGGCCGGGCAACCGCCATCCGTTTCGCCGAGGAGGGCGCCGACGTCGCGCTGATCGATATCGGCCGCGACGTGCCGGGAGTGCCCTATCCCGGCGCGCGGCGCGAACAGCTCGACGAAACGCGGGCCGCCGTCGAGGCGCTTGGGAGGCGCGCCATGGCGCTGCCGGCCGACGTCACCGATAGCGACGAGATCAACGCCGCGGTCGCGAGCGTCGCCTCCGGCTGGGGGCATATCGACGTCATGGTCGCCGCCGCCGGCATCGATTCCTGGGGCAAGGCCTGGGAGCTGACCGATGCCCAGTGGCAGAAGATGCTCGACGTCAACCTGACCGGCGTCTGGAAGACCGCCCGCGCCGTCGCGCCCACGATGATCGCGCAGCGCTCGGGTTCGCTGGTGTTCATTGGCTCGGTGCTGAGCCACCGCGCCAACAAGGAATTCGCCCACTACACCGCCGCCAAGCACGGCGTACTGGGCCTGATGCGGGCCTTCGGGCTCGAACTCGCACCCTACGGCGTCCGCTCCAACTCGGTCGATCCGACAGTGGTGTTCACCGACATGGTGATGAACCCGCAGTATCTCGATCGGCTCGGCGGCCACGTGGGGACGACCATGGAGGAGGCGCGCGAGTACTAC
>NZ_JAQGJL010000358.1 GCF_028290645.1 Devosia sp.
GCCCGTGCGAGCGTCTCCCTCCCCCTCGAGGGGGAGGGGACAGGGGTGGGGTCCCCCGCCCCGGCCTCTCCCAATGCCTCCCCGACAAAAAGCACCACGCCTCCGTGAGCGTCTCCCTCCCCCTCGAGGTGGAGGGGACAGCGGTGGGGGTCCCCCCGCCCCGGCCTCTCCACCAAAGCCCCCACTTGTCAAAGTGAAATGCGCCCCCGCGCATCCCCCGCTAGGTTGCCTCCTTTCGGGAGGGAGCAGCGGGTCGCGGACGGTGGCTCGTTTGTCGCACCCGCTGCGACCCGGCCCGCCTTGCAGCCCTTGAACTGGGCGTGTGTCCGCCTAAATCAACTCCTGTCCGATCGATGTGCCGATTCACAACGAGGAGATGACCCATGCACCATCAGTCCAGTAACGCCCGGGCCAGCGCCGACATGACCGTATTGTTCGACTGGAAGTCCGACGTCCAGCGCCTCGAGCGCCACCTCGCCGCCGCCAGGGCCGACGGCATGCCGGACCCCTGGACCCTGGCCGAGGCCGAGTGCTCGATCGATCTCATCGACAACGAGCTGTTGACCTTCCGCTCCCTCGACGCCCGCCGCCCCGAAGTCGCCGAAACCATCCGGCGTCACCTCGAATGGCGCGCCCGCATCGCCGAGGTGATCGCCCAGCTGCAAGACCTCGAATCCCAGGCGAGCCCGGCCCCCCTCCCGCTCGAGCAGCCCCACGCGACAACCGCCTGACCCAACCCCACACCCGTCTCCCTCCCTTGTGGGGATGGACGGTCTGCCGAGGCTCTCGCCTCTCTCCCTCCCCCTTGTGGGGAGGGTAGCGAAGCAGGTCTTGGGCGCGCCCAAGACCGTTGCGCAGCTGGGTGGGGGTGGCCCCAGCCTCGCCGCCCGCCGAGTCCGACTCTTGATCCGGTGGCATGCACAACCCAACCCCAGCCCCGATGCAGCACCTCCCCCTTCATGGCGGAGGATGGGAGGGGGCCCTCCGCCTCGGCTCTTGCGTCTCCCTCCCCAGGCGAAGGACCAGGGCGATGCACCAAAGCCCGGCCCCAACCAGTCCCGGCCTCCCAACTTATCGCGATGCCATTCCGGAGAGCAGTGCTGCCAGTTCCGCCTGGCGCGAAACGCCGACCTTCATGAATATGCGCTTGAGGACAGTTCGGGCGGTCTCGAGGGTGATTTGCAGCTCGACGCTCGCCTGCTGCAGCGACCGACCCGCCCCAACCAGCAGCGCCAATCGGCATTCGGCGGGCGTAAGGCCGAAGGCCTGACCGAGCGCCTGCCCGGAAACGGCGGGCGGCGCATCGGCGGCGCGCAGGATCACCACCGCGACAGCCCGCGTGAAGACGTCCCTTGCGACCCCGGGAAGCGTGATCACCTCGAGCAGCAACGGCGGCAGTTCGCTGCGAAGTATCACGACAGTTCGCTGATTTGCCTGCGATGCCGCGGTCCGGGCCTGCACTGCAGCTGCAATGGCAAGCTGCAGGGCACGGTCCTGCCGTTGCCCCCTGGCCCTCAGGCGCCGGTGCGTGATGCACAAATCCGTCCCCACCAGCGCGGCCGCACCCGGGCTGATGTCCAGCGCCAGGCCGTTCTGGTCGAGGGTGATCATGTTGACACGTGCTGACGAGCCAAATTCGAGGGTGCGCGCATCGAGCGCCTGGCGGAACCTCGATGCGAGCGTCACGATGCGCCCCAGGTGCCGGCCCATGTCGGCGAACGCCGCGAAGTCCCGCGGTTCGTACGGTCCCCGCCGCGCATCCCTGAAAAGCGGCAGGCCCCACTGGCTGCCCTCGGCCTTGAATCCTATCGCCGCCCACCACGGCAGGCCATACGCGCTGAACAACTCCTGATAGTAGGGAAGCCGGTTGCGCTCCTCTTCGGAGGAGAGGTCATGCTCGAGAACCACGCCGGCGCCCCGGGCGAACCGGGGCCACGCCCGGTCCCCGCGCAGGTCGTGGAGGTACCAGCCCTCGCGGACATAGGCGTCCATCACATGCGCAACCGATTGGCTTGTCGGGAACCCCTTGACCTGCTTTTCCGCGCTCTTTGGAACCACGGCAGCGCCGACCGCACCGAGCGACCCGGCCAATTGATCGAGTGCATCCGGCCATAGGCCGGGAACCAGCGCGGCATCGAAAAGCCTGTCCAGAACCCTGGTCGTGGTCTCGTGGTCCAAACCCCGTTCCCCCACGCTACGAGCGCTCGTCCTCGCCGCAAGCCTACAGCGGGGCCCCCGGGAGGGAAAGCGCCTCGACCGGGCCTGCCGCTCTCCGCATCCCCCGAATGGGGGATGGCTTCGTTGCAGGCCCGCGACAACCTCCCCCTACAACCGGCTTCAATTCGGGTGCTGAAATGTTGCTCGCTCGCCTGGTCACGGCAGTGTTGGTCCTGCAGTTTGAGGCACAGGCGGCCCTCGCGGGTCAGCCGTTACTCATCGATGTCGACACCCCAACCGGTTCAGCCACCTACGTGCTGCTCGAGAACGACATCGAGGTCGGGGATTCGAACAGGTTCTTCAGGCTGGTTCGGCGGACGCCGCACGTCACCGGCGTCATGTTGAGCTCCATGGGCGGATCCGCCGATGACGGATTGGCAATCGCCAAGTACATCTTCGAGCGCAAGCTCGACACCATGGTCACCGCAACCTGCCATTCGATCTGCGCGATCATGTTTCTTGCCGGCAACCGACGGTTCGTCACTGTCGATGCAGCCATCACCGTCCATAGCGCCTACAAGCAGATCGGCGACTGGGTGGCCGTCGACCACCGCACGAACGGCACCGTCGCGTGGTTCCTGGGGCACATGGGCTATCCGCTGCCGCTGGCCCGCCTGTGGGTCACCACGCCGACCGAAGGCGCCGCCCCCATCACCCTAGAGATGAGCGAAAAGCTCGGGCTTGGCTTCACCGTCATCGACTAACCGCACGCGTCCCACCCGGTGGCAGGCACAATCCAACCCCAGCCTCGATGCAACACCTCCCCCTTCATGGGGGAGGATGGGGGGGGCCCTCTGCCTCGGCTCCCGCGCCTCCCTCCCCCTTGTGGGGAGGGACCGAGGGTGGGGGTGGTCCCAGCCTCGCTGCTTCGGTGATCCTCCCCCGCGTGGCGGGGGAGGGACCGGCGAAGCCGGTGGAAGGGGCGCTTTCGTCGCTGCATCCCAACCACTTGCAGAAGTTCACAACCCGACGCCCGACTTTTGCCGGACTCCGCCCACCCAAAGCCACGCATTTCTCATTCATCCAGCGTTCATCGCTGCGACAAACCAGCGGCGAACTCATGGCAGCCCTGCTGTCGTAGACTCTCGCCAAAACTTCCGGTAACGTTCCCAGTAGATGCCGGGAACGGCATGGGAGGTTGCATGGGCAGGCGCCCGACCATCATTGATGTCGCGAGGCTCGCCGGGGTGTCGAAAAGCACCGCCGCGCGCGCCCTCACCGATTCTCCCGACGTCAACGAAGCCACCCGCGAAAAAGTCCGCAAGGCCGCCCACACTGCCGGCTACGAGCGCAACCACCTCGCCGTCGGCATGCGCTCAGGCCGCTCGGGCCTCTTCGGCCTCGTCATCCCCGATATCACCAACCCGTTCTGGGCCGAGGTGGCGCGCGGCGCCCAGGATATCGTCGGCGAGAACGGCGCCTCGCTCCTCGTCTTCTCCTCCGATTGGGACCACGATCGCGAGGCGGCGCACCTGCGCGCCCTGCGCCAGGCCCGGGTCGAGGGCGCCATCATCAATCCGGTCTCCGACAACGTCGATGATTTCGGCCGCTTCGGCGTGCCCTTCGTCCTCATCGGCTCGAGCGCCGAGCGTTTCCCCGATACTCCGAGCATCGGTTCGGACATCGCGCAGGCCGTGCGGCTGGGGCTGGATCACCTGGTTTTGCTGGGCCATCCGACCCCCGCGCTGATCCTCGGCCCGAAATCCCGCCTCGCCCGCGCCCGGTTCCTGCGCACCGTGCACGAGCATTGCCTCGAGCGCGACGTCGATCCCGGCGCGCTCCTCGTCGAGGACAGCGACTACACGTTCGAGGGCGGCTATGCCGCCATGCAGCGGCTGCTGGCGCGCCGTCCGATCGGCCATATCGCTGTGTTCTGCGCCAACGACCTGATCGCGCTCGGCGCCATGCTGGCCGCACGCGAGGCCGGCCGCGAGTGCCCGCGCGACGTCTCGATCCTCGGCTTCGACGGCGTACCGGCCGGCGCCTTTTCATGGCCCGGTTTGACCACTATCGAAAAGCCGGCCCGCGAGATGGGCCGCCGCGCCGCCATGGCGCTGTTCGACGAAATCGCCGGCCGTCCGCAGGATGGCCGGATCTATCTGCCGTGCCGCCTCGTAGAGCGGGGTTCACTCGCCGACCTGGGTGCACAAACGCCCCTGCGCGTTGCCGGGGTGGGGAGGAGCTGACTAGCATGTCCAGCGTAGATGAAAGCGCCACGGCAATCCCGTCCGTATCCGGGAACGTTCCCATGCCCCGCCGCATAGTGCTCGGCTTCCGCCGCTGGTGGCCCTACTACGTCATGCTCGCCCCCGGCCTGATCTTCTTCGTCGTCTGGCACTATTTCCCCATCTGGCAGGCGAAGATGGCCTTCGAGCAGGTGCGGATAATACCTCCCAATATTTGGGTTGGCCTGAAACATTTCCAGACGTTGTTTACCTCGCCGGTGTTTTATCAGGTGCTGGCCAACACGCTGATCATCTCCACCCTCAAGATCCTGTTCGTCTTCCCGGTCCCCATCCTCGTCGCCCTGCTGCTCAACGAGATCCGCGGCGGCCGCTTCCGCAAGTTCGTGCAGTCCGCCATCTACCTGCCGCACTTCCTCAGCTGGGTGGTGATCGCCGGCATCTTCATCTCCATCCTTTCCCCCTCCGATGGCGCGGTGAACCAGATCACCGGATTTTTCGGTGCAAAACCAATCGGTTACATGACCGACGGCAACGCCAGCCGCTGGGTGCTGGTGTTCTCCGAGATCTGGCGTTCCGCCGGCTGGGACAGCCTGCTCTACCTCGCCGCCATCATCGGCATCGACCAGCAGCTCTACGATGCCGCCGAAATCGACGGCGCCAACCGCTGGCAGAAGGTGCTGCACGTCACCATCCCCGGCATGGTCCCCACCATCGCCACGCTCTTCATCCTCAACATGGGGATGTTCCTGTCGGCCGACCTCAACCAGGTCATCAACTTCATCAACGACGTGAACCGCGGCCAGATCGATATCCTCGACACCTACGTCTATCGGATCGGCCTCCGAACCGGCGAATACTCGCTCGCCACCGCCGCCGGTCTGTTCAAGGCAGTGATCGGCATGGTCATGATTCTCGCCGCGCACTTTGTCTCCAAGCGCCTGACCGGCAAGGGAGTCTGGTGATGGCCGATCCCGCCGGCACCCCCATCCGCCGCTCCCCCCTCGAGCGCACCGAATACGCCATCATCGTCACGACGCTGCTGCTCCTCGTCGTCGTCACCGTGCAGCCGATCCTCAACCTGATCGCCGTTTCCTTCTCCGATCCGAGCCGTGTTGCAGGCAAGAGCGGCCTCGACATCTGGCCCTCGGGCTTTTCCATCGACGTCTGGCTGCTGCTGCTCCAGCACCCCAACGTACAGCGCGGCATCCTCAATTCCATCTTCATCACCGCCAGCGCTACCGCCATCGGCGTCGTCGGCACCGCGCTGATGGCCTGGGGTCTCAGCCGCCCCAATCTCCCCGGCCGCCGCGCCATCTTCATCCTCGTCCTCGTCACCATCGTCTTCGAGCCCGGTATCATCCCGGACTATTTCCTGATGAAGCAGATGGGCCTGCTCGACACGTACTGGTCGGTGATCCTCTACAAGGCCATCAACGCCTGGTACCTCATCATCCTCGTCCGCTTCTTCGAGGAGATCCCGGAGGAAGTGCTCGAAGCCGCCGAACTCGACGGCGCCAACCCCTTCCAGGTGTTCTTCCAGATCGTGCTCCCGCTGGCGAAGCCCGCGCTCGCCACCATCGCCTTGTTCTACCTCGTCTTTCACTGGAACGAGTTCTTCCGGGCGATGATCTACCTCAATGACCAGGGCAAGTGGCCTTTGCAGGTGGTGCTCCGCCAGTTCGTCGTCGAAGGCGACAAGCTCGCCATCGTCGGCGCCGACAACGCCGCCAACAATATCGGCGTCGCCCAGATCAACCTGAAATCGCTGAAGGCCGGGATGATCATCATCACCATCCTCCCCATCCTCGCGATCTACCCCCTAATCCTCAAGTTCTTCACCAAGGGCACCATGAGCGGAGCCCTGAAGGGATGAGGACTGTTCACACGCCGGTCTCGCAGCCTCGGTCTCCCTCCCCATTCTTAGGGGGAGGGGACAGGGGTGGGGGTCCGCAGCCACCAGCCTTTCGACCATCAACCATCTGAAACAACAAGCATAACGGAGGAGTATCCATGCTTAAGTCCCTGCTTCTGACCACCACCGCGCTGGCGCTGAGCCTGTCGCTTGCGGTGCCGGCATTCGCCGACCCCACAGTGATCCGCCTCGTCAGCAAGGACCTGCTCTCGACCAACCCACCCGACGTCGCCCATATCGAGCGCATCGAGGCGGCGCTGAAGGCCCAGGGCACCGATCTCGACATCCAGATCGTCGATTTGCCGTCCTCCGGCTACGCCGATGCGCTCGGCGTCATGCTGCTCTCGGGCGATATTCCCGACCTCATCTACTTCCAGGGCGGCGACACCAAGATGGCCGACCAGGGCATCCTCGAGGACCTCAACCCCTGGATCGAAAAATCCCCCAACCTCAAGGCCGCGCTGTGGCCGCACAACACCGAGCGCCTCAAGAACTACCCCTACCTGCTCTATGTCTACCCGCCCCGCGCCCCGCAGCCGGTGATCCGCAAGGACTGGCTCGACAAGCTCGGCATCGCGCCGCCGCAGACCGTCGATGAGTACGAGGCCTTCTTCAAGGCCATCCACGACGCCGATCTCGACGGCGACGGCACCCCCGGCAACACCTTCGGCGTCACCACCGCCGACAACACCAACGAGCTCGACTCGATCTTCAACCAGGCCTTCGGCATCACCGGCACCTGGATGAAGGACGCGGGCGGCGAGTGGGTCAGCTCCCGCATCACCGACCAGGAGAAGGCCAAGATCACCTGGTACGCCAAGCTCGCCGCCGAAGGCCTCTACGACAAGGAATACGTCACCTCGAAATTCGACGTGAAGGAAGACAAGTTCTACACCGGCAAGGCTGGCGTGATCTTCGGCTCCTCGGCCGAAGTCATCGACATCTATGGCGGCAAGATGCGCCAGGCGCATCCCGAAACCCCCATCGAACTCGCCCTCCTGCCGATCCCCAAGGGCCCCGGCGGCCAGGGCCTCGCGGCGACTGATGTGTCGAAGGAATCCCGCGGCTTCGCCATCGCCACCACGTCCCAGCACAAGGAAGAGGTGGCCAAGCTCCTCGACTTCATGGCCTCCCCCGAAGGCCAGATGCTCGACCGCATGGGCTTTGAGGGCGAGGAATACACCAAGTCCGGCGACACCTACACCGTCACCGACAAGATGAGCACTTGGTACGCCCGCTTCTTCGCCGCCGCCAACTTCGTGCCGCCGGTGGAATGGAAGTCCGCCGCCGCGCAGGAATCGCTGAAGAACATCACTACCTGGTTCAAGCCCGACAACGCCTTCGTGTGGCCCGCCGACTACGCCGCCGACCTCGACGCGACCGAGAACGTTTATCGCGCCTGGGTCTACAAGTTCATCTCGGGCGAAGCCTCGATGGACCAGTGGGACGCCTTCGTCGCCGAGTGGAAAGCCGCCGGCGGCGACCGCCTGAACGAATACGCCCGCACCAAGCTGAACGGCTGACTTCGAGCCACGAAGGCCGGGCGAGTGGGAGAGAACCCCTCATCCGGCCTTCGGCCACCTTCTCCCACAAGGGGAGAAGGCCCACTGAGAAGTCTCGGCTCCATCGCCTTCTCCCCTTGTGGGAGAAGGTGCCCGACAGGGCGGATGAGGGGTCACACCACGTACAGGACGTATTGAGTGAACGATTCCAGCACCAATCTCCGCGGCCGCGTCCGCGCCATGCTCCACGGCATCGCCCTGGGCGACGCCCTCGGCGCCCCGGTCGAAAAGCTCTCGGCCGCTGACATCCGCACCCGCTACGGCCGCGTCACCTCGCTTGAGGCCCGCTGGCACAAGATGGACCTGCCCCCCGCTGAGCGGAACCATCGCATCCGCGGCAACGGCATCGTCACCGACGACACGCTGATGACCCTCGCCCTGATGGACGTCTATGCCGAGGAAAAGCGCCATCTCGACGCCTGGGACATGGCCGGCGGCATGGTCCGCCAGATCGCCTGGACGCCGCGCTGGATCCCCGAGATGCAGCGCGAGGCGATGCTGCTCGATCGCCTGTTCTACCCCGAAAAGTGGATCTTCCAGCGCCACCAGCTGGCCAATTGCGACCCCCGCCAGGGCGGCATCGGCAACATGGTCAACTGCGGCGCCGCCATGTACATCGCACCCGTAGGCGTCGTGAACGCCTGCGACCCCCGCGCCGCCTACAACGAGGCGATCGCCTTCGCCCAGGGCCACCAGGAAAGCTTCGGCCTCGAGGCCGCCGGCGCCTTCGCCGCCGCCGTCGCTGCCGCCTTCGTGCCGGGCACCACGGTCACCCAGATCGTCGATATCGTCCTCGCCCTCAGCAAGGACGGCACCCGCGACGCCATCCGCGCCATCGCCGACGTCGCCTCAAGGCTCCGCGGCGCCGATCACGCCGAAGTCGTCGCCGCCTTCCACGCCACCATCGCGCCGTTCTCGCCGATGGGTGACGATGTCAACCATTCCGTTGCCAAAGTCGGCCGTCTCTCCAACGCCTACCAGCCCTCCCGCCTCGGCTCCATCGAAGAGCTGCCACTCGCACTCGGCTTCGCCCTCGTCAACGATGGGGCCTTCCGCAAGTCGATCGAGGACGGCATCAACTCGGGCCGCGACACCGATTCCATCGGCGTCATGGCCGGCGCCATCCTGGGCGCCATGCACGGCGAAACCGTCATCGACCCGGCCGATCGCGCCACCCTCGACAGCGCCAACCGCTTCGATCTGACCGCCGCTGCCGACAAGTTCACTGCCACGGTGACGGACATCCTCCTCGCCGACCGGCAGGCGCACGACGCTGCAGAGCGCAACCGCGACAGCCTCTTCGCGACCTCCCCGACCGCCAGCGTCGTCAATCTCTGACCACCGGAATCCCCATGCTGACCACCGAAATCTTCGACCGCATCTATGCCGGCTTCATCGGCAAGGCCATCGGCGTGCGCCTCGGCGCCCCGGTCGAGCCGACCATCTGGAGCTATGAGCGCATCCGCGACACCTACGGCGAAGTCACGCAATACCTGCGCGAGTTCAAGAACTTCGCCGCCGACGACGACACCAACGGCCCGGTCTATTTCATCCGCGCCCTGCGCGATTACGGCCTCAAGGCTACCGCCGCCGATGTCGGCCGCACCTGGCTCAACTACGCCGCCGAGGAGCACGGCATGTACTGGTGGGGCGGCTTCGGCAATTCCACCGAGCACACCGCCTACAAGAACCTGAAGTCCGGCATGGAAGCCCCGCAATCCGGCTCCATAGCCACCAACGGCACCACCGTCGCCGAGCAGATCGGCGGCCAGATCTTCATCGACAGCTGGGGCTGGGTGAACCCCGGCAACCCCCAGCGCGCCGCCGAAATGTCGGCCATGGCCGCCAGCGTCGCCCATGACGGCGACGGCCTCAACGGCGCCCGCTTCTGCGCCGCCGCCATCGCCCAGGCCTTCGTCGCGAAATCCATCGACGAGATCGTTGAAACAGCTCTCGCCCAGATCAGCGACAACTCAACCTACGCCCGCGTCGCCCGCGCCGTGATCGCGTTCCACAAGGCCAATCCAACCGATTGGCGCGCCTGCCGCGACATGCTCGGCGCCGAGTGGGGCTACGACCGCTACCCCGGCGTCTGCCACATCATCCCCAATGCCGGGGTCACCATCATGGCCATCCTCTACGGCGAGGGCGAGCTGACCCGCACCGCCGAAATCGCCACCATGGCCGGCTGGGACACCGATTGTAACGCCGGCAATGCCTGCGCCATCGTCGGCACCTTTGAGGGCGTGCAGCCGAGCTGGGACAAATATCGCAAGCCCATCAACGACTTCGTCATCGCCTCGGGCGTCATCGGCACCCTCAACGTCGTCGATATCCCGAGCTTCGCCCGTGAGCTCACAACTTTGGCCCTGCGCCTCGATGGCCAGGAGCCGCCGGCCCTCTGGGCCGAGGATTTCGAGCGCCGCGGCGTCCGCTTCGATTTCGACGCTCCCGGCGCCACCCACGCCTTCCGCACCGAGCCGTTCAACCAGATCGAGGTCAAAGCCTCGACCACCAAAGCCGGCCCCAACTCCCGCGGCAGCCTCGAAGTCCTCCTCGACCGCCTCGAGCGCGGGCAGGGCGGCCGCGTCTTCTGGAAGCCCTTCTACCGCCGCGCCGATTTCGACGACGAGCGCTATCGTCCGATGTTCACCCCGCTCGCCGACGCCGGCCAGACCGTGAAATTCAAGCTCCAGCTCGACCCCTGGAACGGCGACGGCAACCTCCGCGTCGCCCCCTATGTCCGCCGCGCCATCTCTGGCGAAATCGTCGAAACCGGTGCCTGGCACGTCCCCAGCTCCGAAGGCTGGCAGGACTACGAGTTCGTGATCCCCGAGGGCGATGAAGCCATCGACGAAATCGGCGTCCTCGTCGAATATTTCGGCCGACTCAAATTCCTCGGCCGCCTGTTCCTCTCCGATTTCTCGATCTCCGGGGCAGGGCGCCTCGCCATCGACCCGAAGACCGAGAAGCAGGAATGGGGCGGCATCACCCGCTTCACCTGGAACCGCGGCCACTGGTCCCTGCAGGATGGCGCCATCCACGCCCACACCGCCGAGGACGCCGACGCCTGGACCGGCAACGCCTACCTCCGCGACGTCACCGTCACCGCCGACCTCACCCCGCTCTCCGGCAAATCCCACCTCGTCTCCGCAAGAGTGCAGGGCACCAGCCGCTTCTACGCCGCCGGGCTTGAGAACGGCGAAGCTGTGATCCTCAAGCAGGACCACGGCACCACCGTCCTCGCCAGGGCCCCATTCAGCGCAAAACCCGGCGAATCCCACAAGCTTGCGCTGGCCGCCAAGGGCGAAACCCTCTCGCTCACTATCAACGGCCAGCCCGTCCTCGCCACCACCGACCCCACCTTCCGCTACGGCCAAACCGGCCTCCGCATGTCCTCCGCCGGGAGGATGACCGTGTCACGGCTGGAAGTGGTTGAGCACTGATGCATCAGAGCGCGTGGACCCCCACCCCTGTCCCCTCCCCCTCAACAGGGGGAGGGATACGCATGCTGCGGCGCCCGTGTGAGGGTCTCCCTCCCCCTTCTGAGGGGGAGGGGACAGGGGTGGGGGTCAGCCCGAGCCGGGCTCGCGAGACGCACCCATGACCATCAAATTCAACCAGCAGGCCACCGGCCCCCTCAGCGGCATCCGCGTCATCGATCTCTCCCGCCTCGTCGCCGGCAACATGCTCTCCCTGCAGCTCGCCGATTTCGGCGCCGACGTCATAAAAATCGAGCCGCCACAAGGCGATCCCCTGCGCGAGTGGTGCGATGACGGCCATTCGCTCTACTGGAAGACCTACGGCCGCAACAAACGCTCGGTCGTCCTCAACCTCCGCGACGCCCCGGACATGGCGGCGCTCGAAACCCTCCTCCGCACCGCCGACGTCTTCATCGAGAACTTCCGCCCGGGCACGCTCGAGCAGATGGGCCTCGCCCCCGAAAAGCTGATGGAGCGCAACCCCAACCTCATCATCGTGCGCATCTCCGGCTTCGGCCAGACCGGCCCCTACGCCCAGTTCCCCGGCTTCGGCACCATCGTCGAAGGCATGAGTGGCTTCGCCTACCGCACCGGCTTCCCCGACC
>NZ_JAQGJL010000364.1 GCF_028290645.1 Devosia sp.
CCGAGTTGCTGGAGGAATCGGTTGTCTATAAGCCGTTCTCGGACGTTTAGCGGCACCCGGTCAGAGCTGCTGCACCACGTTGATCCACTGTCCCGACGGGTCCTTGACGCTTAACCTCCGCTGTGGCCGGGATTGGCAGCGGCTGTCAGGGTTTCCCGCCATCAGCAATCATTTGAGTTTTCCCCGGGGCTGTGGGAAACGGCTTGGCGTTGGCGGGCGTGATGGAATGGTAGACATACGGGACTTAAAATCCCGAGGCTGTATAGCCGTGTGGGTTCGAGTCCCACCGCCCGCACCATGATTTCGAGGAGCGCCGAGTGCTGCTGAAGCTGGAGGTTCTGGAGGCCATCAAGCGCGGCGAGATCACGCTGCAGTTCCGGCGCTGGACGCGGCCGACGGTGAAGCCGGGCGGGACGCTGAAGACCAAGGTGGGGCTGCTGAAGATCGGGCGGATCGACGACATGTCGCCCGATGACGTGACCGACGTGGACGCCAGGAAGGCCGGGTTCAGGGACGTCACGGAGTTCAGGAAATGGCTCGGCACGATGAAAGAGGGGCCGCTGTTCCAGCGAATCGAGGTCGGCTATCTCGGGGACGGGCAGTGATGCGCCGGGCAGCGCCGGCGATGCTGCTTCCGCTGCTGCTAGGGGCCGCGCCAATGAATACGCCGGTTGCAGCCGCCGAGGCCTGCAACACGTGGACGGTGGAGATGCAGGAGGATGAGGGCGGTCCGGTGCTGACTGCCTCTGCCTGTGCGACCGACCGTCCGGACGCATATCTGGCGCTCACCTGCTCGCGGGGGCGGGTGTATCTCCGCTACGATCTTGCCGCCGGTGCGGAGCGTTCGCCCGACCTGGAGGAGGTCGCCGATGTGGATTTCACGGTCGGCGTTTCCACCCAGAGGCTGTCGATGCGCTACGAGGAGATGGACGCGCGGCATGCGGCGGACGTGCCGGCCAGTGGGCCGCTGGTGTCGTTGCTGAAGACAGGCGAGAGCGTCGGCATCAGCGATGCGGCCGGGCGGTATCCGCAGCACGCGTTCTCGCTGGTAGGCTCATCGAGCGCCATCGCCAACCTGATCGCGCAGTGCCGCTAGGCGCGGAGGCGCTCGCGCAGCCAGGGCTGCTCGTCGAGACAGGGGCCGGTGACGTGGAAACGCGAAAGCGTGCCCTCGAGGGTGCGCTGCAGCACCACAAGTGCGCGGACCCACTCGGTGTAGAGCCGGCGCAAACGCCGCACGCCCTCCAGCGATACCGTGGGCGTATCGGCGGCGTGCCAATCGGGCCGGCGGGCCTCGCGGGCGTAGCGGCGGATCAACGTGGCATGCGGAACGGGGAGGGCGAGTACCGCCCAGTACACCGTCATCGCATCGGGATCGGCCGAGGCGGCGGTCTCCACTTTCTGGACGCGAAAGGCCCAGACCAGCACTTGCTGAATGTCGATGCGTTGGGACATGTCACCTCGCCGGCCACCATTGCTGCGAGATGAATGGCCGGCGAAACATCGGGTTTCCGCGTTGGCGGGCGATAGCCCGAGGGCTGGTTTATGGGGGGTAAAGCCGGCACCGGCAGCTTCTGCGCAAATCGATATTGACGCTCACGCAACGTGAGGGACTATCCACCGTCCTCGCGGAGGCGCGTGCGATGAAGGCATTGACGGTCAAGCAGGTGGCGAAGGTATCCGGCGTATCGATCCGGACGCTGCACCACTATGACGAGATCGGTCTTTTGAAGCCTGCCTATACCGGACGGAACCGCTATCGCTACTACGGACGGGACGAACTGCTGCGCCTGCAGCAGATCCTGCTCCATCGCGAACTCGGCATCCCGCTGGGGGAGATCGGCGCCATCCTCGATGCGCCCGGTTTCGACCGGCTGGAGGCGCTGCGTGGGCAGCGTCAGCGGCTGAGCGAGGAGGCGAGGCGCTACGCCCGGCTTGTCAGGACGATCGACCGCACGATCGCCAGTCTTGAAGGAGAGCGCGCGATGAAGAACGCAGATTTGTACAAGGGCATCTCGCCCGAGAAGCAGGCCGAGTACGAGGCATGGTTGGTGGAGAAATATGGCGGCGACATGCCGGACCGGATTGCGCTAGGCAAGGAGAAAATCGGGTCTTTGACCGAGGCCGAACAACAGAAGCGCATGGAGGACCTGCACGACATCGAGCAGGGCCTCGCCGAGGGCCTGCGTCGCGGCGTGCCCATGGGCTCTCCCAGTCTCGACCCGCAACTGGCACGGCATCGCAAATGGATCGAGTTCATGTGGGACCGGCCATGCCCGCCCGAGGCCTATGCGAGCCTGGCGGACCTCTATACGTCACATCCGGATTTCGTCGCCCGCTACGAGGCGATCGAGCCGGGTCTAGCGGAATACCTCGCGGGTTCGATGATGGTCTACGCCCGTCGCATCTCCACCTGAGTGTTTGGACGCGTGGTTAATTTGCGTTGTGGCAGGTACGTTGTCTCAGACGCTGCATTGTTCGGCCCGACTGCCAACCCCACGGAGACTAAGATGCACAAGGACGAGATCAAGGGCACTGCCAAGCAGGCCCGCGGCAACGTGAAGGACGCCATCGGCAAGGCGACTGGCGACCGGAAGCTGCAGGCCGACGGTGCCGCCGACAAGGTCGAAGGCACGGTCCAGAAGGCTGCCGGCAAGGTCAAGGAAGCGGCGCGCGACGCGCTCAAGCGCTGACACCCGACGGGCGTAACACCGCGATTGCGGAGACACTTTCTCTCCGGCAAATCGCGGACAGCGCCGTAACATTCCTTACAGGCCGTCCCAGGGGCGGCCTTTTGCTTTACGTTCCCGAACGCAGCAGGGAGTCGCAGGCATGATCGGCAGCATCCTCACGGGCATCGTCGCCCTCATCCATATCTACATCGTCGTGCTGGAGATGTTCCTGTGGGACAAGCCGCAGGGAATGAAGGCGTTCGGCACGACACCGGCCTTTGCCGCCAAGTCGAAAACGCTGGCGGCCAACCAGGGACTCTACAACGGTTTCCTCGCCGCCGGATTGATCTGGGGCATCTGGCTGGGCGAGGCAGGCGATCCGATCAAGGTCTTTTTCCTCCTTTGCGTCGCCGTCGCAGGTGTGTTCGGGGCGGTGACCGCAGCGCGCAAGATTTTGTTTGTGCAGACATTTCCCGCTGTGGTCGCGCTCATTGGAGTGTGGCTCGCCTGAGCTTATGCACAGGCGGGGAAATACTTACACGCGGAAATTGCCCACCTTCCGCAAACTGGCTAACGTCACACGGCGGCGTGACTTGGGGTGAACCTCCGATGTGGGATTTCTCCATCGGGCAGGCATTTGGGCATATGGGCAGGACACTGCCCTTCATCGTTTTCCGCATAGTGGTCTATGCCGGGACGGCGGTGGCCTACGTGCTTATGACCGGAATTGGGGCAGGGGTGGGCTGGGGGGTCGGCGCCTTCGGCGACGGCGAGTTCCAGGCCAGTACAACGCTCTGGGGCGCCCTGATCGGCTTCGGGCTGACGGCAGGCGTCCTGTATATTCTCCGCGAATACATCCTCTACATCGTCAAGCCCGGCCATATCGCGGTGCTGGTGAAACTGCTCGACGGCGAGGACGTGCCGGACGGGCAAAACCAGATCGGCCGTGCCGCCCAGGTGCTGAAGAACGCCGCCTGGCTGACCGTTGTCACCTACGGGCCGGCCTTCCTGGTCTTCCTCGTCATGCTGGCACCCGCCGCGACCGTTGCCTGGGTGATTCCCGGCGGCTGGTCGGCGGCTGGCCTTGTCTTCGCGCTGATCTTCGCCTGGGCCGTCAAGGCGGCGCTGATCGAGCCATTTGCCATCGCCTGCATGATGCAGGTGTTCTTCCGGACGACCGCAGGCCAGGCACCCGATCCGGAATGGGACAGCCGTATTTCTGGCGTATCGCGTAGGTTCAATGAACTCAAGGAAAGAGCTGTCCATTGGGTGGGCGGACGAGCCACCCCAGGGGACGTGGGCACCTCGGCAAACTGAGGCTTGGTCCGCAGTGAAACAGGTCGTGTTCCTTGTCGATTTCGGCATGGTCAGCCATGGGCTGGCGCCGCTGTTCGTCGACGGGCACCCTACTGAAATCGGGTTCTGGGGGTTCTCCAGCGACATCATCCGCCGAATGACCCGGTTGAACGAGCTCTACGACCGGCAAGTCAACTGGGATCACCCGAACGATCCGACGTGGCGCATGTCGGAGCGCGATCGCCACGAGTTCAACGCGCTGCTGCCGTTCCTGGTGTCGGAGATCCAGATCGCGCTGGGGGATCGCTGGGAGGTCGTGGTGCAGAGCGACCCGATCTAGGGCGTGCTATCCTCCAAGCGACCCCGAGATGTCACCCACCACCGGCTGTCATCCCCGCGAAGGCGGGGATTCACCATCGGCCGGCGCAAGCGGTGAAATGGGTCCCAGCTTTCGCTGGGATGACAGCTGGTGTGTGGGGCGACAGCGCAACTCACTCAAAGCTGTAATGCAGCCTCACTGCGCCGGTGCCCAGGCTGTTCGCCGCGAGCAGCCGCAGGCCTTTCTCGAACCCCGTCGCGGGGAACAGCGGGAAGCCGCCGCCGAGCAGTTGCGAGATCACGTAGATCTCGATCTCGTCGAGGGCGCCGCGTTCGATGAAGGCCATCTGCAGCTTGCCGCCCCCCAGCATCCAGACATCGCCGTCGTCGAGGGCGCGGAGTTCGGCGACCAGCGCGTCGATGTCGGTGCGGATTTCGAGCGGGCCGAGGGGGTCCGGGATGGGGCGGGAGGTGACGACGATGGTCCGCTGCTCGGCATAGGGCCAGGGGACGTTCTCCTTGACCAGCCAGTCGTAGGTAGCGCGACCCATCACAACGGTGCGGATGCGGTTGATGAACAGGTTGTAGTGGAACTCGCCCAGTTCCATGTCCTGACGCTGGGTGAGCCAGGTGAGCGATTCCTCGGGATCGGCGATGAAGCCGTCGAGGCTGGTGGCGATGTAGCCGACGATGCGGGCCATTTTTCCGATTCTCCCTGTTCGCGAGCGCCATAGCAGTTTATAAACGAACATTCGTTTATATTGGATGCGATGTCCAGACCCAGAAGAATTTCGGACGAGGATGTGATCGAGGCTGTGGCCGCGTTGCTGTCGAAGGAGGGTCCGAACGGCCTCACCTTCGCATCGGCCTCCGCTGTCTCAGGGTTGTCGCCCGCAACCCTGGTGCAGCGCTATGGCAATCGCGAGGCACTGCTGCGGGCGGCGCTGTTGTGGATGTGGGATCAGCTCGATCTTGCCACCGCGGGCGCCGATGCGGCCCATCCGGTGGACGCCGAAGGCGCCATCGCGCTGTTGGTGCGGCTGTCGGCCGGCTACGGCGCCGGCGATGAGGCGGCGCAGGGGCTGTTGCTGCTGCGCGAGGATTTTCGCGATCCGGTGCTGCGGGCCCGGGGTGTCGCCTGGAACAAGGCGCTGACCGCCGCGCTCGGGCGGCGCCTCAGCGCCGATGCGGCGCAACAGGCTGTGCTGGGGCGGCTGATGGCCAGCCAGTGGCAGGGCGCGGTGCTCTGGTGGGGATACTCGCGCGAGGGAACCCTGCGCGGGTATTTGCGCCGCGAGTTGCGGGAGTGGCTGACGGCGGTGGTGGGCTGAGATCGCATCGGTGGCTGAATCCGGGTTCTTTCCCCCGCCACGGAGCGCTACTCTCCTGGCATGCGCTGCCGCCTGCTCGATACGGCTCTCGGACCCATGGCGATCGGCTGGACCGATGCGGGGATTTCGCGCGTGCTGCTGCCGGGCGACACGCCGCAGGCGATGCGTGCGCGGCTGGAGCGCGCGGGCGGGGTGGACGACCCGGAAGGGCAACCCGAAGTTGCTGCGCGCATCCTCGCCTACGCCCAAGGGGCGCAGGACAATTTCGCCGATCTGATGCTCGACCTGAGCGGTGTCCCCGAGGTCAACCGCCGCGTCTACGGACACATCCGCGAACTCGCCTGGGGCGAGACCACGACCTACGGCGCCATCGCGCGCTGGCTGGGCGACGTGGTGCTCTCACGCGCCGTGGGTGCCGCCATGGGCGCCAACCCCATCCCGCTGATCGTTCCCTGTCACCGCGTCCTCGCCGCCGACGGCCGCACCGGCGGCTTCTCCTCCCCCGGCGGCGTCAGGGCGAAGATGGAGATGCTGGCGCTGGAGAGGGCAGCCTCGCCGACGGGACAGTTCTCATTCGGGTTCTGAGTCCGGCGGCTAGGCGCACAGCTGGCGCTCGGCGGACACGCCATTGAAGATATCGGCGATCGCCGTCGGCACGCCCATTCCCATGAAGCTCGCGAAATCGGATGGCGCGACGATGCCTTCTCGTGCCAGCGCCCTGAGGCCGGCGGCCACCTTCTCATGATAGACCTTCATGAAGGCGAAGGTCGCGTCCTTCTGCATGTTGTAGACTTCGGAGCCGGCCGAGATCTCGCCTCCAAAAACCTCGCCGAGCACAGCCATCGGGGCGCCCTGCACGCCGAGCCCGAGGTCGATGAGGTCGATGCGCCCCAGGTAGTCGCCAATCATCGCCACCAGGGCGGCCTTCTCCTCAGGATCGCAGAAGCGAGCGACCTTGGTGGTGATGCGACACTCCAGCAGCGTCGCCATTCCGGCAAAGCCTTCGGTGACGGACCGGTTGGCCAGCATCGCTTCGTCGGGCATGGGGTCATCCACGGCGGCCCGGGCGACTGCCTTGCAGCGCGAGGAGTCCTCGGCTGTCCAGACCATGTCACGGTCCGCCGCGGCCGCCGTTTGCGTGGGCGGCGCTGCCTGGGGTTGAGGAGAGCGCGGGGCGAACCATGTCGCATAACCGAAATAGGCGAGGCTGCCGACCGCGATCATGGCAAAGGCGGTGATCAGCAGGTCGACACCATTGCTGCGTTGCGCCTTCGTCGGTGCCGTTGCTGCCTCGCTCCGCAACCCGCGCACCAGATCACGCCCCGACATTGCCGCCCCACCAGTATTGCCTCTCCGCACAAATCTAGGCGAAAGCGGTGAAGGGACAGTTGCCGCATCGGAGAGGATTGCGAGCAGTACGACAGAAGATCAGCGTCGCTACTGGCCCCGCTTGAACACCTTTAAGTGCCCCAGTTCCTTCACCACCCTGCTGGCAATCGTCTCCACCGGGTCCGTGACATCGACCGCCAGCACGTTTTCGTCCGGCCCCGGCCGTTCCAGCGTCGCGAACTGGCTGTCGAGGAGCTTTGGGTTCATGAACTCGTGCGCCCGCGCCTCGATGCGCTGCCGGATCACCTCGATGTCGCCGTCGAGGAAGACGAACAGGATCGGCTCGCCGGCCTTCTCGGTGAGATAATCGCGATAGGCGCGTTTCAGGGCCGAGCAGGCACCCACCGCGACGCCCTTCTGCTCTGCCGCCTCGCCAAGCGCCTTGGCGAGGGTTTCGAGCCAGGGCCAGCGGTCCTCGTCGGTGAGGGGGATGCCGGCGCGCATCTTTTCCTTGTTCGCCGGCGGGTGGTAGCCGTCACCGTCGAGGAAGGGGGCGTGCAGCCGCCGCGCGATGGCCGCGCCGACCGCGGATTTGCCCGACGAGGAGACGCCCATTACGACGATGATGCGGGCCGGCTCAAACCGTGGCTGTGAAGGCGCCGTCGACATAGAGGATGTGTCCGTTGACGAAGGAAGAGGCTTCGGAAGC
>NZ_JAQGJL010000385.1 GCF_028290645.1 Devosia sp.
CGTCTTCTCGATGCTGCAGCTGCCCCTGCTCACCAAATACGCCCCCGATCCCAAGCAGCCCATCGACCCCATCCCCCCCATGGATCCGCTGCCCTGAGGCGATGTGCGCGGGGCCCGCAACGCATTCCCCCACTCGATGGCATCCCAGCGCAAGCTGGGACCCAACCCTCAGCCCGCGCCAGCCGCAAGTCAGGTCCCTCCCTCCGCAAATGACACCGAGCGAGTCTCGCAGCTGATGCGAAATCGCCTCAGTGCCGCGTGATGAGCTCGTCCTTCGTCACATTGAGCACCAGCCCGTCGCCGGTCACGGCGTCGATCTGCTCGGGCGTCACGTACCGGTCCGCCGCGAACAGTCCGTCCGCGTCGATCCTGACAAAGCCCTGCTGCAGCAGCCGCTCCCGCAGTTCCTGCGGCAGGTCGTCCGGCTGGAACGCCTCGGCGATATCGTCGACCAGGGAGTGGGTGCGGTCTCCCAGATTGCTGGGCGCGCTCGCCTCGACCTCCGGCGTGTCCGGGTCGTCGTCGCCGAACTGCACGAATTCGACCTTGCCGATATGGTGGTGATTGCGGTCGAACACCTTCATGCCTTCTTCGACGGAGCGCAATGTGGCGGTGGATAGCATCTGTCGTCTCCTCTCCTGACGCGCCAGTTCGGCGTCGGAGGGAAAATGGCCGAGCCCGCAGCCGGTTCCGTCAGCCGGCCTGCGCCTTCTGGATCGCCGGGATCACTTCGCTCTCCAGAGATTGCAGGCTCATCGGGCCGATATGCTTGTAGGTGATGATCCCCTCCGGGTTGACCACGAAGGTCTCGGGCACCCCGTAGACGCCCCAGTCGATCGAAGCGCGGCCATCCCTGTCGGCGCCTACCGCGTCATAGGGGTTGCCCAGTTCGGCGAGGAAGGCCCGGGCGTTCTCCGGCGCATCCTTCTGGTTGATGCCGATCAGCCGCACACCGGTGCGCCGCAGCAGTTCCTGCAGCACCGGATGCTCTTCGCGGCACGGGATGCACCAGCTGGCAAACACATTGACCACTGTCACCTGTCCCTCGAGCAGCGACGGCACGATGCCGTTGCGATCGAGCCCCTCTACCGCTGGCAGTTCGGTCGCCGGCACCGGCTTGTTGATCAGCACCGAGCGCACGAGGCTGGGGTCGCGATCCATGTTCATGGCGAACACGGCGACCAGCCCGACAAGGACCAGGAGCGGCAGGACGGCGAGAAGGACGCGCTTCAAGACCTGGCCCCGGCCGACCGGCGGCGGATGCCCGCCTTGTCGAGCGCCGCCAGCCGCGCCTTCACCCGCCGCGCATCCCAGGCCACATAGGCGATGAGACCCACCGTCAGCACCAGCACCCCGGCATAGGCCCAGGCGATGAACTCGAAATGCGCCCCCTCGCCGATCATTTCGTCGCCCCCAGCGCAGCCTGGCGGCTCAGCGTCTCGGCGCGGCGCCGGAGGATTTCGGTCCGCATCCGGACCACCTGCAGCAGCGCGAACAGCAGCGTGAAGGCCAGCATCATCACCAGCAGCGGCGTCAGGATCGAGATGGGCATATGCGGGCCGGAGGCAGTGAAAACGCTCGCCGGCTGGTGCAGCGTGTTCCACCAGTCGACGGAGAACTTGATCACCGGGAGGTTGAGCGCCCCCACCAGCGTCACGATGGCGATGATCCGGCCCGCCTTCAGCTGGTCGTCAAAGGCCCGCCACAGCGCGATGATCCCGAGATAGATGAGGAGCAGCACCAGGGTGGAGGTCATCCGCCCGTCCCACTCCCAGAACGTCCCCCAGGTCGGCCGCCCCCACAGCGCCCCGGTATAGAGCGCCAGCGCCGTGAACACCGCCCCGAGCGGCGCCGCCGCCTTGTTGGCGACATCGGCCAGCGGGTGCCGCCACACCAGCGTGCCGAGCGCCGAGACTGCCATCACGCCATAGACCAGCTGGCTGAGCCAGGCATTCGGCACGTGCACGTACATGACGCGCACCATGTCGCCCATCTGGTAGTCCTCGGGCGAATTGAAGAACGCGAAATAGAGCCCGATCGCAAAGCTCAGTGCCGTCGCGATGCCGAGCGGCCAGATCAGGTAGCGCGACCAGGCAAGGAACTGCCCCGGATGTGCCAGGCGGCTGAACCAGTTGGGTTGTTTGACGGTGTCGACGGACATGGGTCTTGGCTCTATTCCCCGGCCGCGCGCAAGGCAAGCGCCGCCGCGAAAGGCGAGAAGGCCGTCACCACGAGGCTGAGCGCAATGAGGAACAATGTCGCGCCACTACCGGCCAGCGGGTCCAGCATCCCGACCCCGAAGATCATCACCGGGATGGCGAGCGGCAGGATCAGCACCGGCGCTATCAACCCGCCGCGCCTGAGTCCCACCGTCACCGCGGCGCCGAGCGCCCCGAAACTCACCAGCCCCGGCGTGCCGATCACCAGTGCCAGCACCGTCCGCCCCCACTGCTCCCAAGACATCGACAAGAGCAGCGCCAGCACCGGCGTCGCCACCAGCAGCGGCAGCGCCGTCACCAGCCAGTGCGCGATCACTTTTGCGGCAACCACCGCCTCGAGCGGCAGGCTCGAATGCCTCAAGAGCGTCAGCGAGCCATCCTCGTCATCGGCCCGGAACAACCGGTCGAGCCCGAGCAGCATCGAGAGGAACGCCGCGATCCACACGATCCCCGGCGCCAGCCGGCTGAGCTGCGGCCGGTCCGGCCCGATGGCGAATGGCACGATCACCGCCACCATGACGAAAAACAGCACCAGCGTCAGCGCCTCGCCCCCGGCCCGGAACGCCAGCTTGAGGTCGCGCCCGATCAGCGCCCCGAACCCGCTCATGCCCCGCCCCCGAGCATCAGCGTCTCGACGCCCGCGGCATCGGCGAGCATCAGGTCATGGTGCGTCGCTACGATCGCGATCCCACCGCTCGCGCGATGTGCGTCGATCAACCGTCCCAGCAGGGCCTCGCCTTCGGCATCCAGCGCCGCGCTCGGCTCGTCCAGCAACCAGACCGGCCGTTTCGATACCAGCAGCCGCGCCAGCGCCAGCCGCCTGAGTTGCCCCGACGACAGATACCCCGCCTCGAGCCCCCCCAGCCCGTCGATCCCCACAACTTCCAGCGCCGCATCCTCGTCCAGTCCCGTCGCTCCATGCATCGCGCGCCAGAATTTCAGGTTCTCGGCAACCGTCAGCCGCGGCTTCAGCCCGCTCCGGTAGTTGAGGAGGTGCAGCCGCGTCCGCTCGACGCCCTCGATCGTCCCGGCATCCGGCCGCACGATCCCTGCGAGCGCCATCAGCAGAGTCGACTTCCCCACCCCGTTCGGCCCGCGCACCAGCAGCACGCCGCCCGCCCTCACCTCGAAGGCCAGGTCCTCGAACAGCAGCCGCTCGCCGCGCCGAATGGTGAGCCCCCGCACCCGCAAATGCGGTGCAAAGGCCTCGGAGGGGCGGTGTGGCTGGTTCATGACCGCCATGCCTAATGAACCCAAGTCACCACTGGCAAGCGTCATGTAGTTTCTCTATAAGCCAGCCGTAGATTGGAATCTTTCCAGTCAGACGACCTTTGCCCCCGGTCCCACGGGCCTTTTTCCGGTCCCCGTCAGGGCCAGGCGGCGCCTGCAACACCAGCGCGTGAAGGCGACACCGTGACCTCGCAATCCCTCGACAGCTTCAAGTCCAGAACCACGATCACCGTCGGGGACAAGACCTACACCTATTTCTCCATCCCGCTCGCCGAGAAGAACGGCCTGAAGGGCGTCTCGCAGCTGCCCCACTCGATGAAGGTGGTGCTCGAGAACCTGCTCCGCTTCGAGGATGGCATCACCGTCACCCGCGCCGATATCGAGGCCGTCGCCGACTGGCTCCGCACCCGCGTCTCCGAGCACGAAATCTCCTATCGCCCGGCGCGCGTGCTGATGCAGGATTTCACCGGCGTCCCCGCCGTCGTCGATCTCGCCGCCATGCGCGACGCCACCGCCAAGCTCGGCGCCGATCCGCAGAAGATCAACCCACTGGTCCCCGTCGACCTGGTCATCGACCACTCCGTGATGGTCGACAGCTTCGGCACCCCGCTCAGCTTCCTCCAGAACGTCGAGCTCGAATACGAGCGCAACGGCGAGCGCTACGAGTTCCTGCGCTGGGGCCAGAAAGCCTTCGACAACTTCCGCGTCGTGCCGCCCGGCACCGGCATCTGCCACCAGGTCAACCTCGAATACCTCGCCCAGACCGTCTGGACCCGCCAGGACGATGCCACCTGCTAGTTCTTCGCCTATCCCGACACGCTCGTCGGAACCTACAGCCACACCACCCTGGTCAACGGCCTCGCCGTCCTCGGCTGGGGCGTCGGCGGCATCGAGGCCGAAGCTGCGATGCTCGGCCAGCCGATCACCATGCTGATCCCCGAGGTCATCGGCTTCAAGATGACCGGCCGGATCAACGAGGGCATCACCGCGACCGATCTCGTGCTCACCGTCACCGAGATGCTGCGCAAGAAGGGCGTCGTCGGCAAGTTCGTCGAGTTCTACGGCCCCGGCCTCGACTGGCTGAGCCTCGAGGACCAGGCGACGATCGCCAACATGGCGCCCGAGTATGGCGCGACCTGC
>NZ_JAQGJL010000423.1 GCF_028290645.1 Devosia sp.
TAGCCTGCACGAGACTGCGAAATGAGCCTGATGACTGAACCATTTGACTTTGATCGACCAAAGTTCAAAGTCGGGGATTGGGTGAAGGTCTGCCTAAGCCCCGAATGTCCTTTGCCGTTACACAAGCCCACGCCTACAAACCTTGTCGAGCACTACCCCGAACAGAACGGCATGACCGGCGAAATCATAGCTATTCACCGCCCGTCTAGTTCCAAGGGCCACCCGTATCTTGTGAGGCTGCCCCCCATTGACCACGAATGCTGTAGTTCCGGCTCTGGATTCTTTGCCGCTGTCGAACTTGAACCCCTCGCCGTCTAACGAAAAGGGGCCAGCCGCGTGAACGGCCAGCCCCAAAGCACGAAAGGAAAAACACCAATGACCTCAAGTTTATCACACCGCCACCCACCCCGCGAAGCCATCGAGGCGCTGAAGTTGGAGCCGCGGCCGGGCCGCCAGCTTCAAGATTGGGAAGTTGCGCTGCTCCAGGTGTGGGCCGAAGTCGAAGAGGAGCAGGGGGAATGAGTAGCGTCAAGCTAAGTGCGGCTGATCGCCAACGATGGCAGGGCCGACACGCCGCTGCGGTCCGGGCGCTCAAGCAGTATCCAACAATTCTCGTCGATACCGACCTCGTGATTATCGTTACCGATTACATAGCGGTGCTCGAATCAGCAAATGATTTTCTGAGAGATACGGCGACCAGGCCAACGGCAGAAGCCACGGAGCGCCTAGGGGGACAAGTTCAACTCCTTGAGGGAAGGCTGGCTGACTTAAAAGACCTTCGCGACACAACAGAGATGGCAGTGGACTCCATAAGAGCTTCATTTCAACAGTTAAGTGAGGCCATCTCATGACCTTCCTCGAACCGCGCCTGCTCGCGTCCCCCACGTCGCCGTCCCTCGGGGCGCTGTTCTGCGATCGCCGCACCATCTCCTTGTGCCTCGGCGAAGCGATCGAGGCCGTCTCCCAGGGCGGCGACTGGGCGCGGCCCCAGATCGACCAGCTCAACGCGCGGCTGGACGCGATCGAGGCGGAGATCAGCCAGCGCTCCGAATCCGAGTGGAGCGCCTACGACGTGCAGCGGTATCTGCGGGAGAAGGGGCGATGAGCGAGTCAACCGTAACGTGCCTACGGGCTGTTAGGGCTCGATTGGCGACACCGGACAAATGGACCAAGGGCGCATTGGCTAGAAAGGCTGATGGTAACGCTGTCAACCCCCATGATCAAGATGCCGTTTGTTGGTGCCTGAGCGGGGCAATGCTTGTCGAGGCTGAAGAGTTAGGCGAGGGGTCGATTAGTGGTTTCGAGAATGTCATCTACAGAACGACGCACGAGATAACCGGATCCTTCGACTACGTACTTTGGCAAGATCGCGATAATCGCACCCACGCCGAAGTCCTCGCCTTAATCGACCGAGCCATTCAGCTAGCCGAGGCCACCCGATGACGATTGCCGGGCCGTTGCTGGCCGAGGATCACGACCGACCCTACGAGTACCGCACGTTCCGAGTCGGGGACCGGGTGCGGGTGAGGCTGAGCCCGCGGGTGTTCGAGATGCGGGTTGAGGAGGAGGGGGAGTAGATGGAAGAGTTACTAAAGACCGTATGCCCTGACTGCGGGGCGCCTACGGTTTCGGAAAAGCAGCATGGCGGTATCTACGATGGGGCAGACCTCCATGCCTACGTGCCATCAGGCGACCTGGCGAAAGCAGAAGCCGTCAATACCGAATTCCTGTTCCGTGCAGCCGACGCCCTTGGTGAGTACATGGAAACTCACCAGCAAGCCGTTGAGGATCTTGATGGCTGGCGGAATCTCCTGACGCAATGGTCAGTCGCGGTAGGAACCTGGCGCGGCAGGCGACGAATCCTAGCTAAGAAGCGAGCCACCTCATGAGCCGTACCTACCCCACGCCCATCTCCGGCATCCTACCCCTCCACCCGCCACGGCCGGGCGTGGCCCGTCGGCTGGCGCGGTGGGCGTGTCGGCCGCTGGACCGCTGGGTCTATCTCCCGTTCAAGTTGTGGCTGCGCGATCGCGAGATCATCGCGCTCTACGCCGACGCGATCGACGACAGCCAGCGCGAGCGGGGCTATCGCCAGGCGGGACACTGGGGAGCATCAAAGCAGATCCGGGCGCGGATCGACGCCACCCTGACGATGATTGGCCGACTCGAGCGGGAGCGGGATGAGTTGACCAACACCTAGCGTTTCAATCGGCCTACGGGCCACGCAACGCGCACGCTCGGCGAACAGAGCGTTATAAAGGAGATACCCCGAATGTCCGAAGCACTAGCGACCTGGGAACCCAAAGGCATCTCGACCAACGAAGGCGGATCCGGCGATTGGTTCCCGATTCCCCAGGGCAACAAGTACATCTTCACGATCGACAACGTGACCCTCAAGCCGCCGAGTGGCCCGCCACGGATGGGACCAGATGGGAAGCCGCAGAAGCAGTACCCACGCGCGCTGTATCGTCTCAACCTCGTCGAGGCGCAGATCGAAAAGCTGAAAGTCTTTACCGCGTCGAAGCGCGACCCTGGCCAGGATCAATCCACGTCGGTCTGGGCGTCCTTCAATTACACCTGGGGATTCTTGCGGGATGGCCAGCTCCAAGTCACGAAGCTCTTCACGTTCTGCGCCAGTGCCGGCGGCTTCCTCGTCACCGACGACATGAAGGCGTGGGTACTCAACGGGGGGCGCTTGGACCCGGATTGGTTCAAGGGGATGGTTTTCCGAGGCGCGGTGAGTCACGTGCCCAAGCAAACCGGCGGCGGCGTGTGGGTCAATGTCGACCCCATCCTGAGCGACGAGCACAACGCCGAGAATCGCGACCTGCTCGCCGGGCGTCTCGAGCGGGAAGACTCGGAGCTGTTCGCCAAGATCCAAAACGGCACGACCGGCACCGACACGGATCTACCGTTCTAGCCATGTCAGTAGCACTCGACCGCATCCTGTCGCATTTCCCCGACGCGCGGAAGTCGGGCAAAGGGTTTGAGGCCCGTTGCCCCTCTCACGACGATCGGAAGCCTTCGCTGAGCATCGGCGAAGGTGACGACGGTCGAGTCCTGATCCACTGTCAGCAGGGCTGCCCACCCGATCGGGTACTCGCAGCCCTGGGACTGTCCTTACGCGACCTCTGGAGCGACCCACTCGTATCCATCGGGGTCAAGGTGGAGAAAGTCCACCTGGCGCCCAATGGCAATGGGGTGACCCTCAAGGGGCAACCGCGTCAGGGCCGCATCGTCGCGACCTATCCTTACGTCGACGAAACGGGCGAGCTCCTCTACGAAGTTGTGCGGTGGAACCCCAAAGGGTTCACCCAACGACGGCCGGACGGCCGCGGGGGTTATGAGTGGACGATCAAGGGAGTGCGTCGCGTGCTCTATCGTCTGCCGCAGCTCCGAAACGCTGACCCGTCCCGACCCGTCTTCCTGGTCGAAGGCGAGAAGGATGTCCACTGTTTAGAGGCCCACGGCTATGTGGCCACGACGAGCGCTCAAGGCGCCGATAGTTGGTCCAAGGGCGAGGGCGCCTACGAGGAAGAACTCGCAGGGCGACACGTGGTCATCCTTCCCGATAACGACGAGGACGGAGACAAGTACGCGACCGAGGTAGCTTCGTCACTCTCCGGCATTGCCACGTCGTGCCGGATCGTGCGCCTACCCGGACTATCTCCGAAGGGTGATATTTCCGAGTGGTTCGACCTGGGCCACACAACCGACGAACTGGACGAGCTCGTAGCGTCGAAGGCGGTCGTCGCGCCGGTGCGATTCACAGTCCACTGGGCTGATGAAGCCTGGGACACTGAAGATGACATCGAGTGGATTGTTGAATGTTTGTTTAGTGCCGGCTCGGTCAGCATCCTCTACGGCGCCCCAGGGACGAAAAAGACCTAC
>NZ_JAQGJL010000011.1 GCF_028290645.1 Devosia sp.
CGCCTCTAGAGATCGGGCGAACGCGAACAGCAGCGCAATCGCCACCACCAGCGCCAGCATCAGCGTCACCGCCATCGCGGACCCGAGCCCACCCTGCGCCCGCTCGATGCCGACACGACGAATGTGATAGGTCAGCACATTTGTGGCATTCACCGGCCCGCCCTGCGTAATCAGCGCCACCGGCTCGAACACCTGTACGGCGTTGATGATCGCAATCACCGCCGAGAACAGCAGCGTGTTGCCGAGTAGCGGCAGGGTGATCGAGACGAACCGCTGGACCGGGTTGGCGCCATCGATCTTCGCGGCCTCGTACAGCGAGTCCGGAATCTGCGTCAGTCCCGCCACGGCAAGCACGGTGAAATACCCCACCTGCTGCCAGACATTGAGGATGACGATAGAGAACAGCGCAGTCTGCGGGGCGCTCAGCCACGTTTGCGGTGGGATTCCCACCCAGCCGAGGATCTGGTTCAACGGCCCTTCGGTGGGCGAATAGAGCTTGGAGAAGACCAGCGCCACTGCGATCATCGGCACCATGTAGGTCGAGAACAGCACCGTCCTCAGAAACACGCCGCCCGGCGCGATCTTCTGATGCACCAACAGCCCCAGCATCACCGACAGCGGCAGGATGATCGCCACCGATGCCAGTGTGTAGAACGCCGTATTGACCAGCGCCGCCTTGAAATCGCGCCCCACCGAATTGTTGGCGAAGATATCAATGAAGTTCTGCACCCCGACGAACTCTGCCGTCTCGAACCCGGTCTGCGTCGACCAGTCCTGCAGGCTCAGCCACAGCGTCAGCAGCATCGGCACGAGGACGAACACCCCGATCAGCCCGGTAGCGGGCGCGAGCATGAAGACCGCTGATCGGTGCAGGTTGTTGGTAGCGGGCATGCTTGTTCCCATCCACCGGTGTCACCCCGGCGAAAGCCGGGGCCGATCCCGAGGCCTTGCACATCCACTGCTGGCTGTGAAATCTCGGGATGGATCCCGGCTTGCGCCGGGATGACACCGTGGGTTGTTGGTCGATCGGGGCGATGCCGCCCCGATACTCTTACTGTGCGTTGCGCTCAAGAATCTCGGTCGCATCGGCCTGCGCGGTCGCCTGCGCGTCAGCCGCCGAGAGCTGGCCGAACTGCATGGCCTCCAGCGTCTTCTGCAGCGATTCCGAGAACTCCTGGCCGCCCAGCACCACCGGGAAGCCCTTGGCGTTGGCCAGAGTGTCGGTATAGCCCTTGAGGAACGGATCGCTTGCCAGCCGCTCGGCGAACGCCGCGCCATCCGAAGTGCGCGACGGCAGGATGCCCATCGACATCAGGATGTCGCCCATCGCCGACGCATCGTCCGGACCCGATTCCGGCCCGTTGAGCCAGTTGAGGAAGTCCCAGGCTGCAGCCTGCTCCTCGGCCGACGCCTTGGCGTTGACCACCGTCATCCAGGAATACGAGATCGAGCGCGGCACATCGCCGGACGGCCCGACCGGGATCGGCGCCGTTGCCACATCGGCGAACGCGTCACCCATGCCGGCCTTCAGCGCCGATTCCCACCAGTTCGCCATGATGATCATGCCGGTCTTGCCCGACACGAAGCTGTCGAGGAACGGCCCCGTGGTGTTGGCGTCCGCCGTCGCCATCGCCGGGTCGGAATAGCCCGATTTGATCAGCTTTTCATAAAGCTCGAAGGTCTGCTTCGCCGCTTCGCTGTCCAGCGTCGGCTTGCCGTCGACCACCAGGTCCCCACCGTTCGAAACCAGGAGCGACGAGAACGGGTGCAACACGCCCGCCGCCCACGAGTTGATCAGCCCGAACCCCTGCTGGCCCTTCGACTTGTCGGTCAGCTTCTCGGCCGCCGCCAGGAACTCGTCCCAAGTCTTCGGCGCTTCGGTAATGCCGGCCTCGGCGAACAGCTTCTTGTTGTAGTTCAGCGCATAGACGTCGATCTCGTTCGGAATGCCGTAGAGCACGCCACCGATCGAAGCCGCGCCGACCACGCCCGCCGGCCAGTTCGCCTTGGTGTCGGCGGCAATCGCATCCGGCACCGGGGCCACCAGCTGGTCCCTCGCCAGATCCGGCAGCCAGGCATCATAGATGCCGGCAATGGTCGCTCCGCCGGCGCCGCCGCCCGAAGTGCGGAGCGTCGTCAGCAGGTCGCCGAACGGAACAGCGCGAACGGTAATCTTCGTGTCGGGGTGGCTCTGGGAATAGGTCGCGGCGGCCGCCTCGAGCTTGGCCACCGTCTCCGGGGCCCAGTGGGTGAGGAACGACACATCCGCGGCCTGGACCAGGGCGGTGCTCGAAAGCAGGACTGCGACGGTGCCTGCGGCACGCGTGAAAGCCCGGAACAGCTGCATGTAGAATTCTCCATGTCACGCCAGCCAAGCTTCATGCTCGATCTGACGTCATAGAGTTATGACGTTATAACGACATCGGTCAAGGGCGTCGCTGCGCTGGCTGTGGGTGCCTCGCCAGGAGGTGCGTGCCGGCGGTTGTCAGCTCGTTGGCTGTTCGCGGGACACAGGGCCCAGGAAGCCTCGCGATCGGTGACCTGAGAGCGACAGGACATCCCGGTACGAGTGCAGGCCATGTTCGTTGCGTCGGGCCCTGCACCGCCACGAGCGCCGCCGGTCAGGGCCAAGTCAGCGCTGATATCGTGACAGGGCAACGCTGCACTGCCCACCAAACGCCGTGAGCACTAGTCCAGAGATCGCCCCATCACTGGGTCGTCGGGGCCGGCGACCTGAGCCAGCCCTCGAGGGTCCTGCGGTCGATCGCCCCGGCCCGTTGTCCGATGATCTGGCCCTTGCGGAATACCATCATGGTCGGAATGGCGCGGATGTTGTAGCGCGCGGCGATCTCGGGCTCGGCTTCGGTGTCCAGTTTGAGGAACCGGAAGTCGGGCTCGAGGTCCTCGGCCGCCTTCTCATAGATCGGTGCCATCGCCTTGCACGGAGCGCACCAGTCCGCCCAGAAATCGACGACCACTGGGATGTCATCCCTCGTGATCTGCTTGTCGAAGGTCTTCTGTGTTGCCGGCCAAACCTTGCCGGAAAAGAGCTTGGTATGGCAGGCGCCGCACTTGGCCCCCTTCGGGTCCTGGCCGGGGTGGATGCGGTTGGTGGCGGCGCAGTTGGGACAGACCACCTGCATCGGCGTGTCGGTTTTGGGCCATCCCATAGGAGCGCTCCGAAGCTGTTTCTCGGTAGTGGACCACAACGCTAGCACAGTTGGAGTGGCGATCTGCTGACGCTCGTCAGATGCGGCCCAGGCAGGGACCAAATTCCGGCATTAGCCGTCCCTGCGGCACCCAGCGGCGCTCTTGCACCAACAAGCGTCGTGGCGCGGCCGTACGTGCTCGTCTCCAAGTCGCCCTTGTTGCGAGAGAGCCAACCGGACCGTCGGGGAATTACGGCTAATTACTCGGAAAGATTGGCTCCGCGAGTAGGACTCGAACCTACGACCCAGCGGTTAACAGCCGCTTGCTCTACCAACTGAGCTATCGCGGAACACGGAGCGCCTTGCTCAAGGCAGCGCCCGTGTAGCGGGTTTGTTTTCCTTTGCCAAGCACCAATTTCCGATCCGGAAAGCCTCAGCGGAACAGCGCCCTGCCAGGGGCGGCGCGGCGCTCCATTTCGGCCAGATCCTCGGGCGTGTTGACGTTCGCGAAGGGGTCGCCGGCTGCCGTGATCGGCCATTCGACGGTCACGCCGCCGGCCGCCGCCGCCAGCGATTTGAGGCTACGCGGCGCTTCCCCTGCGGCGAGGCGATCCGGCAGGTCGAAGAATCGCGCCACGCGCCAGATCGCATTGGTGGGGTAGGGCTGTCCGGCAAAGGACGAGGTCGCTGCCGCCGCTTTGTCCAGCCCGGCGCGTAGGCGCTCGACGAAATCCCTTGGGAGGAATGGCGTGTCCACCGCGGCGCTGACCAGCAGTTCGGGCGGCTGGGCGAGCGTGCCGAGATAGGCCATTGCTCCCGCCAGTCCGGCCAGCGGCCCGGCATAGTCGCCATCAAGGTCGGGCACCGGAATCATCGTGCGGGACAGGCGCAGCAGCGCCGGATCGATCCGGCCATGCGCCACCAGCACCGGCGCGCATCCATCGACCGCCGCCGCCACCCGGTCGAGCAGCCGCACGCCGCCGACCACGAGCTCAGACTTGATGGCGCCCCCAAGCCGCTCGCCGCGTCCGCCCGCAAGGATCAGTGCCGCCGGCATGTGGGTCTCCCAACGACGGATCGCCGTCGGGCCTTCATCGCACAGCTTCAGGGGAAATTGGAGACCACGTCCGGAATCGAACCGGAATACACGGATTTGCAACCGAGTCGGAGCGTTGATCCGCCTACGCTATTTGTTGCCGACAGTGGCGCCAGCTCCGCGGCGGCCAGTTCGGAGCCGTCATCGGCACGCCGAAACAGGTCCCCGTAGCTGTCCTCCCCCCCTGTCGAAGCACAACCTCGACGGGGTTCGTGAACGCAATATCAAGATCCGATGCAATTTCAGTGGGGCGAGGCCATCAACATCGCCTTCGCAGGCAGGTGTTTGCAAACAGCGGAACGATTCGCGCGTTTTGGAGGGTCGTCCCTTGGTGGGGCGACTATCGGCTTTCCGGCAACGCGCCCCTCTTGTCCCACCACCGGCCGGACGCATAGCAATTGGGGCGTATTGGCGCCGGCCGAAGGGTTCCACTATCTCACATATGGCCGTGGTACCATCTGGAACAGGCAACTGGGACTCCACCACGCAGCGGGTCAGTGCTGTCGGCCTCACTACGACTCTAAGGCCACGTCCCACTCCGCATTGTTGCCGCGCCAATCTGGGCCATCCGAACCAGCCCTCGGTGCTCTGGCCACCCTGTAAACCAAGTCGGGGCTGTAGAATCGCAAGGCGTTCGACATCATGGCTTCGTCCTCTAGGCTGATCGGGTCGCTGAGCCAGAGAACCAATCCGGCCGGACCTTTCAGCGCCGCTCGCGTTCTTGCGCAAAGGTGGTCGTGACGAGCTCTCGCCTCTGGATAGGCAAGGGGCAACGGCCCCGTGAATCCGTGTGGATGGAGGGTATCGAACCGTATATTTCGCACGCCCTCGCTGGTTTGCTCCAAGTCGAGGAAATCCAGCAGGCCAGAGAAGTCGCGTTCGAGGTATTTAACGAAGGCCGCGGCGGGGGTCACCTGCCAGTCGAACACGCCCTTGATTGCCGCTGGGCCAAGGCAACGGCGCAAGTGATACGCGGCCCTGCAGGTCGGACCGATGCTCATCGCATATTCGAATGCCATCGGCACGAACGAAAGGCCTCCGCCCCCTTCTCCGAGAAAAGCGCATCGCCGCAAGAACTCAAGCGTCCCGGGTGTGATCTTTCAGTGAAAGAGATTGGAGGCCACGTCCGGAATCGAACCGGAATACACGGATTTGCAATCCGAGCCTACCGATTGATCCTTATAGCGTTTTTCCGAACGTGTTGCGCCTATGTTGCGCTCTGAACTGGCGTAGAAAGCAGCATCGCTTCCGCTGCTGCCATTTCCGTGCCGTCGTCCGTGCTGGGGAAAAGGTGCCCGTAGGTGTCCATGGTGAGATTGATGGACGCGTGGCCGAGTCGCTGCTGCACGATTTTCGCCGGTAGCTCGAGCCCGCCGTCTGCCTTCCGGTTGATGCACCAGCTGGCATAGAAGTGCCGCAGACAGTGGAGCCCGGTGTACTTCGCCGCCCGCACCTCCTTGCCGTCCTCGTCCGTCGACACCACCACGACGTCGCCCCGGAGTTGCGCCGGCAGAAACCCCTCGTCGATGAGGTGCCGATGCGCTTGCACCTGTCCCTTGAGATTGGGGAACACCAGTCCGGCCTCGCTCTTGGTCGCGACCAGCTTCCACTCGCGCAACGTATTTGCCACGATCGGCGGAAGCGGTACGTCCCGCTCACCGGCGAGAGACTTCGGTTTCCCGATCGCCTTGAACCGGTCAGCGCGTTGGAACACACGGATCCTCCCCGCCTTAAGGTCCACCGCCGCCCATGTAAGTCCGCGCAACTCGCTGGCCCGCAGCCCGGTGAAGATCGCGGTCATGAGCAGGGGGCGCCAGCGCCCTTCAAGCCCGCGGACGATTCCGGCGATCTCGACGGGGGTCGGAATATCTACGCCCACCTTGAGCTTACCCTT
>NZ_JAQGJL010000023.1 GCF_028290645.1 Devosia sp.
CGGCGCCTCGACCGCCAAGAACGGCATCGTCTGCAATGCCAACATCCCCACCGAGGAGGTGTTCACCACCCCGCACAAAGATCGCGTCGACGGCTGGGTGCACTCCACCAAGCCGCTGTCGCACAACGGCACGCTGATCGAGAATATCGAGGTGAAGTTCGAAGCAGGCAGGATCGTTTCGGCCAAGGCGACGAAGGGAGAGGCCGTGCTCAACAAGGTGATGGACACCGACGAGGGCGCGCGGCGAATCGGGGAGGTGGCGCTGGTGCCGCATTCGTCGCCGATCTCGAAGAGTGGGGTGCTGTTCTACAACACGCTGTTCGACGAAAATGCCGCCAGCCACATCGCGCTCGGCCAGTGCTATGCCGACTGCTTCATCGGCGGCACCAAGCTCAGCCAGGAGGAAATCGCGGCGCGCGGCGGCAACAAGAGCCTGATTCATATCGACTGGATGATCGGCTCGGGGCAGATCGACATCGACGGCATCAAAGCCGACGGCAGCAAGGTGCCGGTGATGCGCAAAGGCGAGTGGGCCTGAGATATCGAGGTTTGCCGGGCGACATGCTCAGCAAGCCTTAACCATCGGCGCGGTTTCGGGGGCAAGGGCGCTGTATCGTGATCGATACACAGGCGCCGATTAACATTTTAGCGGCCCTGCCCCGGCTAGCATCCGTGCGGGGTGAGGACCGCATGCCTAGCAAGACGACTTCATCGAAGGCGGCAACGATAAGCCGGCGCGCCGAGATATCGGTCGAGACGCTGCGCCAGGTCACCAGCGCCGCCGGCATTTCGGTGTGGACCTGGCACGAGGCGAGCGACCAGGTGTTCCACGCCGCGGCGAGCGTGGTGAGAGGCAGCGACCTCGAGCAGGGCGTGCCGCTCGGCGCTACGCTGGCGCGGATCCACCCCGACGATCGGACGCGGGTCCGGCGGCGGCTCAGGATATCGGCGCAAACCGGAAAGTCGGGAACCTTCCGTTTTCGGCGTGACCCCGCCGCCGGGCCGATCCGGCATTTCAACGCCACCTATTTTCCGCTTGCACCCGGCGAGGTGCAGATCATCGTCCTCGACGCGACGCGCGCCATACAGGCCGAGCAGGCGCTGCGCGAAAGCGAGGCCTTCGGCCGCTCGATCCTCGAGGCGAGCACGATGGCGATCGAGGTGCTGGACACCGAGGGGCGGCTGATCTTCATGAACGGCCCGGGCATCGAGATCATGGAGGTCGACAGCTTCCGGGCGATCAAGGGGCTGCCCTTCGATCGCTTCTGGCCCGCCGCTGAAAAGCGGATCGTGCGTGCGGCCATCGACGCAGCACGGCAGGGCGAAACGGTTCGGCATATACTGTTTGGTCCCACCGCCAAGGGCACAGCGCGCTGGTGGGACATCTCGCTGTCGCCGATCCGTGACGGCGACGGCAAGGTGGCGCGGCTGCTGGCGCTGTCGCGCGACGTCACCGAGGCCAAGCACAACGAAGTCGAGGTCGAGAGCGGGGCGCGGCGACTTGCCAACGTGCTTGAAAGCACGATGGACAGCGTCATCAGTGTCGACCGGGACTGGCGCATCACCTATCTCAACCGCCGGGCGATGAGCGTGTTCCCCGAGGCGCTGGGTCCCTATGTGGGGCGCGACGTGCGCCATCTCTTCGATGTCGAGGAGGCCGCGCCGTTCTTCCGGCACTACGCGACGGCGATGGCGAACCAGACCGATATCGCGTTCGAGGACTATCTGCCGAGCGCCGGAGCGTGGTTCGAGATCCAGGCGTGCGGGACGGCCGAGGGTCTCATCATCTTCTTCCGCGACGTCACCGAGCGCCGCAAGGCGCAGGAGCAGATCGCGCACCTCGCGCGCCACGACACGCTGACAGGCCTCCCCAACCGCATGCATTTCCTCGAGGGGATGGATGCGGCACTGGGCCGGCTGCAGGGCGACGAGACGCTGGCGGTGCTGTCGATCGATCTCGACGACTTCAAGCTGGTCAACGATACGCTCGGGCATCCGGCCGGCGATGCGCTGCTGCGCGAGGTGGCGGAGCGGCTCAACCGCTGCGCCGGGGAGCACGACCTGATGGCGCGGCTCGGCGGTGACGAGTTCGCGCTGCTGCTGTTTGTGCGGGAGCCCGAGGATGCGGCGGTAGGGGCGCAAGCAATCCTCGCGGCGCTGGCGGCGCCGTTCGAGATCGAAGGCGAGACGGTCAGCATCGGCGCCAGCATCGGCATCACCATTGCGCCGCGCGATGGCCGGACGGCGGACAGCCTGCTGCAATATGCCGATGTGGCGCTTTATCGGGTGAAGGGCGACAAGGGGCGGGACTTCCGCTTCTTCGAACCGGCCATGGACGAGGCGCTGCGCCAGCGCCGCGAGATGAAGCGGGACCTGTCGCTGGCACTGTCACGGGGCGAACTGTCGGTGGCCTACCAGCCGCAGATCGATATCGGCAGTAACCGGCTCACCGGCTTCGAGGCGCTGCTGCGCTGGACCAGCAGGGCGCACGGCTCGGTGTCGCCGATGGTATTCATCCCGCTGGCCGAGGAGAGCGGGTTGATCGATACGATCGGCGCCTTCGTCTTGCAGGAGGCATGCGCCGAGGCGGCGCGCTGGCCCGAGAACATCTCGCTGGCGGTGAACCTGTCGCCGGCACAATTCCGCAGCCATGGCGTGGTGCGGGCCGTATCGGACGCGCTGCAGCGCACCGGGCTGAAGCCGGAGCGGCTCGAACTTGAGATCACCGAGTCGGTGCTGTTCGACGAAAGCGCCGAGGGGCTGGCGGCGCTGGCAGAGCTGCACCGGATGGGCATCCGCGTGGCGCTCGACGATTTCGGCACCGGGTATTCGTCGCTGAGCTATCTGCGCCGCTTCCCGTTCGACAAGATCAAGATCGACCGCTCGTTCATCGCCGACCTGCCGGGCGCCGACGACTCGGCGGCGATCGTCAGGGCGATCATCGGGCTCGGGCGCTCGCTTAAGACGCGGGTGACGGCGGAGGGCGTCGAGACCTGGGAACAGCTGCTGATGCTGCGCGCCGAGGGCTGCAACGAGGCGCAGGGCTACCTGTTCAGCCGGCCGCTGCCGCAGAGCCAGGCGCGCGCGCTGGCCGCGACGGGCCTCGTTGCACAGCCGAGTGCCGCCCAAAGCTTCCGGCGGCAGGGTTAGAACTTCGCGTTACACACCAATACTTAACGACAATAAGTCTAGTTTTTCCGCCAAATATCCTTCCTGCCCGTCACGGACCTCCCATGTTCGACAAGCAGCTGATCGCCACGCCAGCGCCATCGCTCGCCGAGGTGGAGCCGATTCCGGCGCTTACCGATGCCGAGAGGGCGCTGCAATTGTACGAGCAGCACGAGCGCTACGGGCAGTGGAAGGTGATCTTCCCGGGTACCGTGGTGCTGTCGGACCGGGTGGCCGGGATGTACGGCCTCGTGCCCCAGGGCCCGGTGCCGCTGCAGGACATGGTGAAGCTCTACATCCCCGAGGATCGCGGCAAGCTGCTGACGCTGATCGCGCAGGCGCTGCAGGACCGGCGCGGCTTTCGCTGCCGGCTCAGGGTGGAGCGGCGCGACGGACAGCTGAGGATGATCGAGACGATCGCGGACCTGAGGGTACGCGACGGGCGAGTGACCGAACTGTTCGGGGCGAGCCGCGACGTGACGCAGGACATGGAGCGTGAGCTGCAGGTGCAGGGCCGTCTGAAGCTGGTGCAGGACCTCGTTGGCGATATGCCGGCGCCGATCGCGGTGCTGGACGATAAGTTGAGGGTGCTCGACTGCTCCATCTACTGGCTGAAGGCGCACCGTTTCATCGAACGGCGCGAGGTGATTGGGAAGACGCTCATGCAGCTCTTCCCGGATATGCCGCCCGAGCAGTCGGCAGAGTACGAGGCGGCGCTGAAGGGCCAGGCGGTCAAGGCCCGCCGCAGCTTCATGAGCCCGACCAGTGGCACGGCGGTGCAGTTCAACACGCTGATCAGCCCGTGGTATGTCGGCGACCGCAGGGTCGGGGGCATTACCGTTACCGTGGGCTGGTCGGAGATCGCGGTGAGCAAGGGCGCGGCACCATCGGCCCCGATCGAGGATTTCGACGGGTCGTTGCTGGATTTGCTGAAGACGGTGGTTTGAGGGGGTTGACCCGCGGCCGGCGGGTGCGGACCCCCACCCCTATCCCCTCCCCCTAGGGATGGGGAGGCAGACCCTCCCACGAGCGCCGGTGCTTTGGTCTTCCTTGCGCCCGTTCTACTTTTCCCCGATTGAAGCGGCATGAACCTGCCGCCCCTCCCCATCGACGAGGCCCTGCCCCGGCTGACGGCCGCTCTGGAGGCCGGGCCCTATGCCGTGCTGGTGGCGCCGCCGGGGGCGGGGAAGACGACGCGGGTGCCGCTGGCGCTGCTCGAGGCAGGCTGGCGCGGTGACGGCAGGATAGTGATGCTGGAGCCGCGGCGGCTTGCGGCGCGGGCGGCGGCGCGGCGGATGGCGCAGACGCTGGGGGAAGAGGTTGGCGGGACCGTCGGCTATCGGGTGCGGCTCGATGCCAGGGTGACGAACCGGACGCGGATCGAGGTGGTGACCGAGGGCGTGTTCACCCGGATGATCCTCGATGACCCGGAGCTCAAGGGCGTCGCGGCGGTGCTGTTCGACGAGTTCCATGAGCGGAGCCTGGACGCTGACCTGGGGCTGGCGCTGGCGCTCGATGCCGCGGCGCTGCGGGACGACCTCCGTGTGCTGGTGATGTCGGCGACGATCGATGGGGCGCGGGTGGCGGAGCTGCTCGACGGGGCGCCGGTGATCGTCTCGGAGGGGCGGGCTTTTGCGGTCGAGACGCAATATCGCGACCGCGACCCGCTGGTGCGGATCGAGGAGCAGGCGACGAGCGTGGTGCTGGAGGCGCTGCGGGGGCAGCCGGGGTCGGCGTTGGTGTTCTTGCCCGGGCAGGCCGAGATCTCGCGGGTGGCGGAGCGGCTGGCGGGGCGGGTCGCGGCGGATACGGATATAGCACCGCTTTATGGGCAGCTGACGCCGGAGGAGCAGGACCGGGCGGTGCAGCCGGCGCCGAAGGGGCGGCGCAAGGTGGTGCTGGCAACTTCGATCGCCGAGACGTCGCTGACCATCGAGGGGGTGCGGATCGTCGTCGACTCGGGATTGCGGCGCGCGCCGGCTTATGAGCCGGCGACGGGGCTGACGGTGCTCGAAACGCGGAAGGTGTCGCGGGCTGCGGCGGATCAGCGGCGGGGGCGCGCCGGGCGTACCGAGCCGGGGGTGTGTTACCGGATCTGGGGCGAGGGGCAGAATGCGGCGCTCGCGGCGTTCGATGCGCCGGAGATGCTGGAGGCGGATCTTTCGGGGCTGGCGCTCGATCTTGCGGCCTGGGGGGTGAGCGATCCCGGGCAGCTGAAGTTTCTCGATCCGCCGCCGGGGCCGGCCTGGAACGAGGCGGTGGCGCTGCTGCGCGGGCTGGAGGCGCTGGACGGCGAGGGGCGGATTACCGCCGAGGGCAAGGCGCTGGCGCGGCTGCCGCTGCATCCGCGGCTGGCGCATATGGTGCACCGCGCCTCGGCCGAGGACGATGCGCTGACGGCGGCCGAGCTGGCGGTGCTGTTGGGCGAGCGGGGACTCGGCGGGGATGGGACGGATTTGGCGCACCGGCTGGAGCGGTTCGGGCGCGAGCGGGGCAAGCGTGCCGACGAGGCGCGCGGGCTGGCGCGGCGCTGGGCCGGGATGGTGGGCAATACCGGGTCGGGCGGCGAGGTCGGGCGGCACCTGGCGCGGGCCTATCCCGATCGCGTGGCGCAGCAGGCGGGGGCGCGGGGGCGGTTTCGGCTGGCGAATGGGCGCGCCGCGAGCCTCGAGGAGGCCGATGCGCTGGCGGGCGCGCCGTATCTGGTGGTGACCGACATCACCGGGGCGGCGGCGACGGGGCGCATTCGGGCGGCGGCGGCGATCGAGCGCAGCACGATCGAGGAGCTGTTCGCGGCAGAGATCGTCGACGAGGTGACGATGGCGTTCAACCGCGGCTCGCGCAGCGTGCGGGCGCGGCGGGTGCGGCGGCTGGGGGCGCTGCGGCTCGACGAGGCGCCGGTGGCGGTGAGCGATCCGGTGCTGGCGGCGGAGGCGCTGGCGGCGGGGGTTGCGGAGCTCGGCATCGGGGTCCTGCCGTGGACCAAGGAGCAGAAGGCGCTGACGGAGCGGGCGAGCTATCTGAGGGCGACGCTCGGGGAGGAGTGGCCGGATCTTTCGGATGCGGGGCTCGCGGCGGATGTCGGCTGGCTGGTGCCGCAGCTGGTGGGGCGGACGGGAGTGGGCGAGATCACGGTCGACGATCTGGGTGGGGCGCTCGAGGGGTTGTTGCCGTGGGGGCGGCGGCAGGAGATCGAGCGGCTGCTGCCCAGTCATTTCGATGCGCCGTCGGGGTCGCGGCTGCCGATCGACTATGGGGCGGAAAACGGGCCGGCGCTGGAGGTGCGGGTGCAGGAGCTGTTCGGGCTCGACCGGCATCCGAGTGTCGCGGGTGGGAAGGTGCCGCTGCTGCTGGTGCTGCTCTCGCCGGCGCATCGGCCGATCCAGACGACGCGGGATTTGCCTGGGTTCTGGCGGGGGAGCTGGAAGGAGGTGGCGAAGGATCTGAAGGGGCGGTATCCGCGGCATTATTGGCCGGAGGATCCGGTGGCGGCTGTGGCGACGGCGCGGGCGAAGCCTCGGGGGACGTAGGCTCGTCGATGGGCTGGTGGTTGTGGACCCCCACCCCTGTCCCCTCCCCCTAAACATGGGGAGGGAGACCAGAACATTGCGTTCGGTGTTGGCGTCTCCCTCCCCTTCTTCAGGGGGAGGGGACAGGGGTGGGGGTCGGATCGCGCCGGAGCTTAGGCGGGCCCCGCCGCCCTGAGCACAGCCAAAAACTCCGCGCCATAGCGCTTCAGCTTGCCCTCACCAATTCCCGGGATGGTGCCGAGTTCGGCCATGGTCTGGGGGCGTTCCATGGCCATGGCGCGCAATGTGGTGTCGTGGAAGACGACGTAGGGCGGGACGCCCTGGGATTTGGCGAGTTGGGCGCGTTCGGAGCGGAGGGCTTCGAAAAGGGCCTGGGCCGGGCCCGGGAGTTGCACGGCGTTCTGCAGGGCACGGCGGGTTTCGGTGGCTTTGCGGGGGCGGTCGCGGCGCAGCGTGATCTTGCGCTCGCCCTTGAAGACGGCCCGCGAGTCCTCCCCGAGGTGGAGGGCACCGAAGGCATTGTCGACGGTGAGGAGGCCCATGGCGGTCAGCTGGCGGAGCACCGATTGCCAGGAGCGCTGGTCGAGGTCCCTGCCCTGCCCGAACACCGGCTGGTTCTCGTGGCCGAACTGGGTGACCCGGTCGGTGACCTTGCCCAGCAGCACGTCGATGATATGCCCGCCGCCGAAGCGCTGGCCTGTCCGGTAGACGGCGGCCATGGCCATGATGGCGGCATCCGAGCCTTCCCAGGAATCGACAGGCACGAGGCA
>NZ_JAQGJL010000006.1 GCF_028290645.1 Devosia sp.
GCCTTTGCGTTTTCCTTGCGGGAAGGCTGGAGGGAAAGCTGTCTGGCTAGTGCCCCATCGCCTTGACGATTTCCTCGGTGACTTTCTTGGCGTCGCCGAACAGCATCATGGTGTTGTCGCGGAAGAACAGCTCGTTCTGCACCCCGGCATAGCCCGCCGCCATGCCGCGCTTGATGAACAGCACGGTGCCGGCGTCCTCGACGTTGAGCACCGGCATGCCATAGATCGGCGAGGTCTTGTCGGTCTTGGCTGCCGGGTTGGTCACGTCGTTGGCGCCGATGACGAAGGCGACGTCGGTCTGGGCGAACTCCGAATTGATGTCCTCGAGTTCGAACACCTCGTCATAGGGCACGTTCGCTTCGGCGAGCAGCACGTTCATGTGGCCGGGCATGCGGCCGGCCACCGGATGGATGGCGTATTTTACCTCGACGCCCGCGGCCTTCAGCATGTCCGCCATTTCGCGCACCGCATGCTGGGCCTGGGCTACGGCCATGCCGTAGCCGGGGACGATGATGACCTTGCCGGCGTTCTTCATCATGAAGGCAGCGTCGTCGGCAGAGCCCTGCTTGACCGGACGCGTTTCCTCTTCACCGGCGCCCGCCACGGCGCTGTCGCCGCCGAAGCCGCCGAGAATGACGGAGATGAAGCTGCGGTTCATCGCCTTGCACATGATATAGCTCAGGATCGCGCCCGAGGAGCCGACCAGCGCCCCGGTGATGATCAGCGCCGTGTTGCCCAGCGTGAAGCCGATGCCCGCCGCCGCCCAGCCCGAATAGGAGTTGAGCATCGAGACGACCACCGGCATGTCGGCGCCGCCGATCGGGATGATCATCAGCCCGCCCAGCACCAGCGCCACCAGCGTGATGGCCCAGAACCAGGCCGGCTCGGCGGTGGAAAAGAACACCGCAATCAGCACCACCAGTACGATGCCCAGCGCAATGTGGATCGAATGGCGGTTGGGCAGGATGATCGGCTTGCCGCTCATGTTGCCGTTGAGCTTGGCGAAGGCGATCACCGAACCGGTGAAGGTGAAAGCGCCGATGGCGACGCCGAGGCTCATCTCGATGAGGCTCTGCGGATGGATATGGCCCACCTCGCCGATGCCGAACGATGTCGGGGCATAGAGCGCTGCCGCGGCCACGAACACCGCGGCCATGCCGACCAGCGAGTGGAACGCCGCGACCAGCTGCGGCATGTCGGTCATCTTCACGGTGCGCGCCATGAAGGCGCCGATGCCGCCGCCGATGGCGAGGCCGCCGATGATCAGCACCCAGGACAGGATGTCGCGCGGTCCCGCCACGGCCAGCGTGGTGAGGATGGCGATGCCCATGCCGAACATGCCGTAGCGATTGCCCTGCCGGGCCAATGCGGGGCTCGAAAGACCACGCAGCGCCAGGATGAACAGGACACCCGCGGCGAGGTAGAACAGGGCCGCGATATCTGCCGAGATCATGCCGTCAGCCCTTCTTCTTGTACATTGCCAGCATGCGCTGGGTGACGAGGAACCCGCCGAAGATGTTCACGCTGGCAAGGATCAGCGCGAAAAAGCCGAAGATCTTCGAGGTCCAGTTGGGATCGCCAACCTGGTTCACACCCACGGCGAGCAGCGCCCCGACGACGATCACCGAGGAGATGGCGTTGGTGACGCTCATCAGCGGCGTATGCAGGGCCGGGGTCACCGACCAGACGACGAAATAGCCCACGAAGATGGCGAGCACGAAAATCGCCAGCTGGAAGACGAACGGATCGATCGCACCCATCTACTTGGTCTCCTTGGCGGCGGGTTTCCTCGGGGCCGCGGGCTTCCTGGCGGCGGTCGCGGCGGCAGGCTTTGCCGCAGCGGCGTCGGCCGCCGGCTTCTTCGGGGCGGCCTTCAGAGCAGCGGCCGGCTTGGGCGCCGCGGCCGGCACGGCCTCGACCTTGATGTTCGGATTGACGATGGCGCCGTCGCGCGTCAGCACGGTGGCCTTCACCAACTCGTCGTCCCAGTTCACGGCGAGCTTCTTTTCCTTCTTGTCGATCAGCGTTTCGAGGAAGGAGACGAGGTTGCGCGCGTAGAGCTGGCTGGCCGAAGTGGGCAGCCGGCCCGCGACATTGGTGAAGCCGATGATGGTCACGCCATTGACAGTGGTGAAGGACTTGCCGGGCTGGGTGAGCTCGATATTGCCGCCGCGTTCCGCCGCGAGATCGACCAGCACTGAGCCCGGCGCCATCGACTCGACCATCGCCTTGGTCACCAGCCTGGGGGCTGGACGGCCGGGAATCAGCGCCGTGGTGATGACGATGTCCTGCTTTGCGATGTGCCCCGCGACCAGCTCGGACTGCGCCGCCTGCTCGTCCTTGGTCAGCTCGCGGGCATAGCCACCGGCGCCCGAGGCATCCTTCAGCGCATCGGTCATGATGAACTTGCCGCCGAGCGACGCGACCTGCTCGGCAGCTGCTGCACGCACGTCCGTGGCCGTGACCACAGCGCCGAGGCGCTTAGCCGTGGCGATCGCCTGCAAACCGGCAACGCCGGCGCCCATCACGAACACCTTGGCGGGCCGCACGGTGCCGGCAGCGGTCATCATCATCGGCATGGCGCGATCGAACGCGGCAGCCGCATCGATCACCGCCTGGTAGCCGGCAAGGTTGGCCTGGCTCGAAAGGATGTCCATCACTTGGGCGCGGGTGATGCGCGGCATGAATTCCATGGCGATGGCGGTGACCCCCGCCCTGGCCAGATCGGCGATCTCGCCCTCGTTGCCGTAGGGGTCCAAGGCGCCGATCACCAGCGCTCCGGGGGCGACACCGGCGAGGCTGGCGGCCTGCGGACGGCGCACCGTCAGGACGATGTCGGCGCCTTTGATGGTTGCGGCGGCAGGGCCGACGGTGGCGCCGGCTGCAACGTAGTCCTTGTCGGGGAAGCGGGCCCGGTCGCCCGCTCCGGATTCGATGGCGACGCTGGCGCCGAGCCCGATCAGCTTGGTGACGGTCTCAGGCGTCGCTGCAACTCGCGTCTCGCCCTCGGCACGTTCCCGCAACACTGCAATTTTCATGAACGTCTCCAGAGCGTCAGCCGCCCGAGCGGTGCGCTCACCGCCTGCAAAAATCCCGCCTTCAGGTGCGGCGGGATCCCATGACCATAACCGCGATCGCGCCGACTGGAATGACCAACAGCAACAGCGTGCCGATGATCGGCTGGTGCGCCTCGATGAAGGCGTACAGTGAGAGCACCACGAGGACCAGCGCCACGATGGCCCACTTCACGAAGTTGACGAAGCCGTTGTAGGTCGCTTCATGCTGGGCATAGTCCATGGCAGGGGGAAGCTCGACAGGGGTTGCGGGGGTGGCGGTGGCGGGTTTTCTGGCCATCAGGTCCTCGGCATTGATCGTAGAAAGGGAGGGACACCGGCTCCCGATCTGCTGCGTCGCAGCTGGCGCGAACGAACAAGATCAGGCTGCCCCACACGCCTCTCATACTTCGCACTTCACCGCCGCACAAGCATACGTGGCGGTTAGCCACGCCCTACGAATGGAGCGCGCACGACCGGTCAGCGACGCGGCGGCTCGGTAGCCTCAAGCTCGTTGATAAGCCGCTCGATCATCCCTAATCCAAGCGACCAGAACCCCGGATCGCGGGCGTCGAGGCCGAAGGGCGCCAGCAGCTCGGAGTGGTGCTTGCTCCCGCCTGCCTTCAGCAGTTCGAAATAGCGCTCGGCAAAGCCGGCGCTCGAGTTCTCGTACTGCGCATAGAGCGAGTTCACGAGGCAATCGCCGAAGGCATAGGCATAGACATAGAACGGCGAATGGATGAAATGCGGGATGTAGGCCCAGAAGATGTCGTAGCCGTCATTGAGCTTGATGGCCGGCCCGAGGCTCTCCTTGGCGACGTCGAGCCAGATCTGGTTGAGATCGGCCGTGGTCAGTTCTCCCGCCTTGCGGCGGGTGTGGACTTCGCGCTCGAAGGTGTAGAACGCGATCTGCCGCACCACAGTATTTAGCATGTCCTCGACCTTGCTCGACAGCATCGAGAAGCGCTGCGTCGGATCGGTGGTCTTTGCCAGCATCGAGCGGAAGGTCAGCATTTCGCCGAATACCGAGGCGGTCTCGGCGAGGGTGAGCGGCGTCGGCGCCATCAGCGCGCCCTGCGGGGCGGCCAGCACCTGGTGCACGCCGTGCCCCAGTTCGTGGGCGAGCGTCATCACGTCCCGCGCTTTGCCCAGATAGTTGAGCATCAGATAGGGGTGCGCCGAGGGCACCGTCGGATGGGCGAAGGCCCCGGGCGACTTGCCGTCCTTGGTCGGTGCATCGATCCAGCCCTTCGAAAAGAACGGCTCGGCGATCTCGACCAGCTTGGGCGAGAACGCGCCATAGGCGTCGAGCACGGTGTCCCTCGCGCTCTGCCAGTCGTAGACCCGATCGTCGCTGGTCGGTAGCGGCGCGTTGCGGTCCCAGGCGTTGAGCTGGTCCTTGCCGAACCATTTCGCCTTCATCGCGTAGTAGCGGTGGCTGAGCCTGGGATAGGCCGCACGCACCGCGGTCTGCAGCGCATCGACGACCTCGCGCTCCACCGAATTCTCCAGATGCCGGCTATCTGCGATATCCTTGAAGCCGTGCCAGCGGTCCGCGATCTCCTTGTCCTTGGCGAGCACATTGGTGATGTGGGTGAACAGCCGCTCGTTGCCCTGCAGCGTCTTCGAGATGCCGTGGAAGGCCGCCTCCCGCTTCACCTCGTCCTTGTCGGAAAGGTAGTTGAGCGTCGATTCGAGGTTGAGTTCCTCGCCGTCGACGTCGAACTTGAGGCTCGCCATGGTCTCGTCGAACAGCCTGTTCCAGGCCGAGGCGCCGGTCACCGACTTCTCGTGGAACAGCTCCTCGATCTTGTCCTCCAGCTGGTAGGGCTTTGCCTTCCTTAGCTCGGTGAACCACGGCCGGTAGCGGCCGAGTTCCAGATTGCCCTCGAGCGCCGCCTCGAGCACGCCCTCGTCGATGCGGTTGAGCTCGAGCCCGAAGAAGATGAGGCCGGTCGAAAGGTCGGTCAGCGCCTGGCTGAGGTCGCCGAGGAACTTCGCCTTCTCGGGATCCTGGGTGTTCCGCACATATTGCAGGAACGCGTATGAGCCTAGCTTGCCCGAGAGATCGGTCAGCGCCTCGTAGCGCTTGATCGCCTCGATGAGCTTGCCGGACTTCGCCAGCGGCTCGAGCTTACCCTTGAGGTCGGCCTCGAAGCTCTTGGCATCGGCCTGGGCGGCGGCGAGATCAGCCTTCAGCGCCGGAGCGTCATTACCCGCATAGAGATCGTCGAGATTCCACACCGGCAGCTCGCCGAGCTGGTTGTGCCCCTTCTGGGCTGCTGCTGCGTCGGATGCGCGGGTCAGTTCGATCTTGGACACTTCATCACCTCGGGACTTCGAAAGCGGCGAGACCTTAGCCACCGGGTCATGCGATGTGAAGCACAAGGCGGGGCGCCTTTGCCTTAATCGCCTCTTAACCGGCCAAACCCATGCTGCTCCAAAACGGCACAGCGCGATTCGCCACGTGGCGCCTCGTGCAACGACAGAGTCTTGGAGGACCATGACGCGCGTTCTGATAGTCGACGACGATCCGGTGCAATTGCGGCTGACCTCGGAGGTCGCGAGCCGCGCCGGCTTCGCCGCAGTCACCGCCACCGGCGGCATGCAGGCACTGGAACTGCTCCGCGCCGACCCCGGGATCAGCGCGGTGGTGCTCGATCTGGTGATGCCTGATCTCGACGGCATGGCGGTAATGGAGGCGATGCGCCGCGAGGGGATCGCGACTCCGGTGATCGTCCAGACCGCCCATTCCTCGCTCGATACCGTCGTTACCGCGATGCGGCAGGGCGCATCGGACTATTTCGTCAAGCCCGTGGCGCCCGAGCGCATGATCATGTCGCTGAGGAACGCGCTGAAGCTCGGCGAGCTCGAGGCGCTGGTGCGGATCGACCGCAGCCGGATGAGCGGCACGCTCGGCGTCGCCGACATCGTGACCCGCGCCCAGGCCATGGATCGCGTGCTGTCGCTCTGCGCCAAGGCAGCGAAATCCACCATTCCGGTGCTGATCGAAGGCGAGACCGGTGTCGGCAAGGAACTGGTGGCGCGCGTCATCCTGGGATCAGGCGACCGTGCGGGAAAACCCTTCGTCACCGTCAACTGCGGCGCCATCCCAACGAACCTGATCGAATCGACGCTGTTCGGGCATCGGAAGGGCGCCTTCACCGGCGCTACTGCAGATCATGCCGGCAAGTTCCTCGATGCGCACGGCGGCACGATCTTCCTCGACGAGGTCGGCGAGTTGCCGACCGAGATGCAGGTGAAGCTGCTGCGCGTGATCCAGGAGGGCGAGATCGAGCCGGTCGGGGCCGACAAGCCGGTGCGCGTCAACGTGCGGCTGATCTCCGCCACCAACCGTCGGTTGTTGAACCTCACCAAGGCGGGTGCCTTCCGCGAAGATCTCTACTACCGGCTCAACGTCTTCCCGATCTACGTGCCGCCTCTCCGCGACCGGATTGAGGACCTACCTGTCCTCGTCGATCACTTCATCGCCCGCCTCGCCGCCGAAGCAGGCAAGCGCATCGTTGGCATCTCCGAGCCGGCAATGGCGCTGCTCCGGGGCTACAACTGGCCCGGCAACATCCGGCAGCTGGAGAATGCCATGTATCGCGCGGTCGTCCTCGCCGATGGCGCCTACCTCGAGACTGCCGATTTCCCGCAGATCGTCGCGCTTGGCGCCGGTCGTGCCGAGGCATTGAAGCTGGCTTCGGGCGGCCGGCTGCCTTCAGCCCCCGTTCACATCGACGACGCTAGCGTCCTCCTACGCGAGGTTGTGAGCAAAAGTGCGATCGCCGCCGATCGCTTCGTTGCACAGAGTGGCGAGGTCGCCGCCCTCGCCGATGTCGAGCGCGAACTCATCGTGTTCGCGCTGCGCCATTACGGCTACCGCATGTCGCGGGTCGCCCGGGCACTCGGCATCGGCAGGTCGACGCTCTACCGCAAGCTCCGTGAGTATGGCCTCGACGAGGGCTTGGAGAGTGATGCGGCCTAGCAAAACCAGGCTTAGTTGCATCAAGACCACAGACCGAACTCACAAAGTCGCGAGGAATTGTCAGCGTTAAGATTTGTGGGCTAAGCAAAATGGATATGTGGGGCGAAGTGCCGAATCCTCCCCCGTTGCACCGCCCGTCCATTGCCAGCCCCGACCGGGCCCGGAGTACTTTATGACTATGCTGAAGGCCTTGTTGTTGGCGGGCACGGTGGCGCTCGCATCGCCGTTTGCGGCGATGGCTCAGGAAACCGTCACGGTAGCAGGCATCGAAGCCACACGCGTCGTCATCGCGCCGCCCAAGACCGAACTCGCCCGCATTATCAAGGCCGGCCTCTCCACCGCCTATGCTTCGGCCAATAAGGGCACTCGGGCCTATCAGCAGACCCAGAAGCTCTACTTCTTCTACGGGGCGCGACATTTCGAGCCGCTCTGGCTGACCAAGGCGGCCGACGGTTCGATCGCCTTCTCGCCGAATGCCGAGAAGATCATCGAGGTGTTCAAGAAATCCGAGCTCGAGGGTTTCCGCCCGTCGGACTACCTGACGCCTGACCTCGACGTCACGGCCGTCGGCAACGACCCGACCAAGCTTGCAGCGCTAGAGACCGCGTTCTCGACGGCGGCTATCCGCTACGCCCAGGATGCCTATGGCGGCCGCATTGCGCCCACCGCCGTCAACGACTCCTGGACCATCACGCCCAAGCGCATCAACGAAGCCGAGATGCTGGTGAAGCTGGCCGAGAGCAACGCGCCGGACAAGATCCTGCTCGCACTGTCGCCGACGCAGCCGGAGTTCCTCGGGCTCAAGGCGGCGCTCGCCAAATTCTACGATGGCGCCGTGATGGACGCGGCAATCACCATCCCGGAGGGCAAGCTCCTCAAGCCCGGGATGCAGGACGAACGCGTGACGCTGCTGCGCCAGCGTCTCGACGTGCCCGAGCCCGACATTCCGGAGACTGCCGGCGAGGCCGCAACCGTCGACCTCAACTACGACGAACCACTGGTCGCTGCAGTCAAGGCTTATCAGGAGAGCCTCGGGCTCAACGGCGACGGTGTGATCGGGCCCGCGACGATTGCCGCGCTGAACGGCGGCTCGGCCACCACCAAGGAAGATATCGTCGCCAACATGGAACGTTGGCGCTGGGAGCCGAACGACTACGGCGACTTCCAGGTGACGGTGAACATCCCGGAATTCCGTCTCTGGATCATGGACAAGGACGATGTCCACTACACCACCCGCGTGGTGGTGGGCCGCCCGCAGAACCAGACTCCGGTGTTCAACGACGAGATCGAGCATATAGTCGTCAACCCGTACTGGAACGTGCCGGCCTCGATCGCCACCAATGAGATCAAGCCGCACCTGATGGCCGACCCTGGCTATCTCGACAGCCAGAACATGGAGATGCTGTCGGGCGGCAAGGTGGTCAACGCCTACGCCATCGACTGGTCGCAGACCAACATCAACAACTTCCACATCCGGCAGCGCCCGGGTGGCGGGAACGCGTTGGGCCGGGTGAAGTTCCTGTTCCCCAACGAGCACGACGTATACCTCCACGACACGCCGTCCAAGTCGCTGTTCTCACGCTCCTTCCGCGCCTACAGCCACGGCTGCGTGCGTGTCGAAAACCCGATGGATTTCGCCGATGCGCTGCTGAAACTCGAGCCCGAGTTGAGCGCTGCCAAGCTCGAGGCGATGTTCGGCGACACCGAGCGCTGGGTGAATTTGAAGACCCACATTCCGGTGCACATCTCGTACTTCACGCTGCGGGTCGACAAGGACGGCACCATCCGCTCCTACGGCGACGTCTATGGCCTCAACCAGCGGTTGAAAGAGCTGCTCGCCGCATAGCGTTCCCCGCGTCTGCGCACTAGAAATGAGGGCCGGTTGCCGTGAGGCGCCGGCCCTTCGCATGAGGCAAACCAGCTGTCTCGCCAAGCGTTTACGTCTGCTTAGGAATTCGGCCTTGGTTCAGCCGGATTTTTTGCCTAGAAGTGCACCGTGGCAGCCGCCTCGCAAGTCTGGCTGCCGACTGTTAGCGTTAATCACTTCTCATCCAACTGGCGCTAGCTTCAGGGTCTGTCGGGGTTACAACGGGTCGTCGGGGCGTGCTGGGGAAACTGTTCGGGATATTGCGGACGCTGCCGCGGCTGTTCTTTGCCGCCACGGTGGCTTTGACCGTGCTCCTGCCGCCGACCGTCGTGCCGGTGAACGCTGCCTTTGGCAGCACCAGCGGGGAGGGCGACCGGACGCTCTATCTGCACCACACCCATACCGGCGAGACGGCGCGCTTCACCTTCAAGCGCAACGGTCAGTATGACCAGGCGGTCCTGCGCCAGATGAATATCTTCCTTGCCGACTGGCGTACCAAAGAGCCCACGAAGATGGATCCGGCCCTCTTCGACCTCCTCTGGGAAGTGTACCAGGAAGTCGGCGCCACCCAGCCCTACAACATCGTCTCGTCCTACCGCTCGCCCAAGACCAACAAGATGCTGCGGTCCAAGTCGTCGGGCGTCGCGGAAAATTCGCAGCACATGCGCGGCAAGGCGATGGACGTATTCATCCCGGGCGTGAACCTGTCTAAGCTTCGCGCCACCGCCATGAAGCACCAGGTCGGCGGGGTCGGCTACTACCCGACCTCCGGCAGCCCGTTCGTCCATATGGACACCGGCAACGTGCGCGCCTGGCCGCGCATGACCCGGGCGCAGCTGGAAAAGGTGTTCCCCGACGGCAAAACCCTGCACCTGCCGGTCGACGGCAAGCCGCTCTCCAATGCCGGTCGCGCCTATGCCCAGGCACAGTGGACCAAGTGCCACACCGTTCCGTGTGCCGGCGACGCGATCTTCGAGTCCGCTCCCGCAACCATGCTGGCCGACAATGCCGGTGAGACGGCCCCGATCCCCGCCATGCGGCCGCGCGAGCTGAGCAGCGCGACGGTGATGCTGGCCTCGGCCGAAGAGCCGACGCAGCGCGCGGTGGCTACGTTCGCCGTCTCTGCGCCGGTTCCCGTATTCCGCCAGAAGGCCGGACTGGCCGTAGCGGCACTGCCCCCGGGCGGCGACTATTCCGCCTTCGAGGCGATCGGCGCTCCGGTGCCCGTCATGAAGTCGGCCCGCGTCCAGCTCGCCACCCGTTCGCCACTCGGCCCGGATACCGGCGAGACTGCGGTGGCGGCGCTCGCCGCGATCGATCAGCCGCTGCCCAAGGCGCGGGTGCTGATGACGCCCAAGGCCGGCGACATGATCACCGCGTATGTTGCCACCAGTCCCGATCCGGGCGCCGAGCAGGCGCTGAAGATGATCATCGAGCGCGAGACGGCGGTGGTTCCCGAGTTACCGACACGGGAACAGCTGCTCAGGCCCGGCAGCATCCAGACCGCCTCGCTCGGAGGTTCCGAAACCTTCTCGACGCTGAAGGGCATGTTCGACATGACCTTCAACGCACTCACAGGCAATGAAGGGTCGCAGACGACGATGCAGGCAGCGCTCGCCGACCTGGCCCTGAGCCGCCAGCCGAACCAAAGCATCGAGCTGCGCCAGATCGAACTGGTGGCGCCCGAGATCGATCACGTCAACGACACGCTGGTGCAGCCCGTGCCGATGGACACGGCCTTCTGGGCGGAGCTGACCGAAGCTGAGGGTTACCTCGAGAAAGGCACCGAACTCGGCCCGCTGACCGGTCGCGTCGCCTTCCTTCCCGACAACGCCGCAATTCCCGCCTACGACCGGTTCGTCAGCAGTGGGCTGCAACTGGTGGCGGGGCGCTAAATGGCCGCGCCTGCAAGGCGTTGCAATGCCGGGTGCTAGGCTCTAAGTCTCTTTGAGGGACCCGCCCGCACCGGCGAAGGATCGGTATTTTTGGATACGCCCCAAACACCGCTGCTCGATCGGGTAACGACGCCCGCCGATCTCAAATCCCTGTCCCGCGAAGAATTGCGCCAACTCGCCGATGAATTGCGCGCCGAGGTGATCGACGCCGTGTCGGTGACCGGCGGGCATCTGGGCGCCGGCCTGGGCGTTGTCGAACTCACCGTGGCGCTGCATGCGACCTTCGATACGCCCGACGACCGGCTGATCTGGGATGTCGGCCACCAGGCCTATCCGCACAAGGTGCTGACCGGCCGCCGCGACCGCATCAGGACGCTCCGGCAGAAGGACGGCCTCTCCGGCTTCACCCGCCGCGCCGAAAGCGAATACGACCCGTTCGGCGCCGGGCACTCTTCCACCTCCATCTCGGCCGGCCTCGGGATGGCAGTCGCCTCCGGGCTGAAGGGCGAGAAGCGCAACGTCATCGCGGTGATCGGCGACGGCGCGATGTCGGCAGGAATGGCCTACGAGGCGATGAACAATGCCGGCGCCATGGACGCGCGGCTGGTGGTCATCCTCAACGACAACGACATGTCGATCGCCCCGCCTACCGGCGCCATGCGGTCCTATCTGGCCAAGCTCGTCTCCGGCCCGTTCTATCGCGGCGTGCGCGATACCGCCAAGTCGATCACCGGCAAGATGCCGAAGCTGATCCACGAGTCCGCGAGGAAGACCGAGGAATTCGCCCGCTCGTTCTTCACCGGCGGCACGCTGTTCGAGGAACTGGGCTTCTTCTATGTCGGCCCGATCGACGGGCACAATCTCAACGATCTGCTCGATGTGCTGCACAACGTGCGCAACCACGAGGGCGGGCCGGTGCTGGTCCACGTCGTGACCAAGAAGGGCAAGGGGTACGAGCCGGCCGAGAACTCTGCCGACAAGTACCACGGCGTCAACAAGTTCAACGTCATCACCGGCGCCCAGACCAAGCCGCAATCCAACGCGCCCGCCTACACAGCAGTGTTCGCGCAGAGCCTGATCGAGGAGGCGAAGGCCGACGATCGCGTCGTCGCCGTGACCGCGGCGATGCCTTCGGGCACTGGGCTCGACAAGTTCGCCGAACTGTTCCCCACCCGCATTTTCGACGTCGGCATCGCCGAGCAGCATGCCGTGACCTTCGCCGCCGGCATGGCGACCGAAGGCCTGAAGCCGTTCGTCGCCATCTACTCGACCTTCCTGCAGCGCGCCTATGACCAGGTGATCCACGACGTCGCCGTACAGGGCCTGCCGGTGCGCTTCGCCATCGATCGCGCCGGCTATGTAGGCGCCGACGGCCCGACCCATGCCGGCAACTACGACTCGGCCTATCTCGGTGCCATTCCCAACATGGTGGTGATGGCGGCCGGCGACGAGGCCGAACTCCGCCACATGGTGGCGACCGCGGCCGCCTATGACGAGGGCCCGATCGCCTTCCGCTATCCGCGCGGCGATGGGCTCGGCGTCGAGCTTCCGCAGCGCGGCAGCGTGCTCGAGATCGGCAAAGGCCGGGTGCTGCGCGAGGGGAAGTCCGTGGCGCTGGTCAATTTCGGCACCCGCCTCGGCGAAGTGATCGCCGCGAGCGAGAAGCTGATGGCCTACGGGCTCAACCCGACCATCGCCGACATGCGCTTCCTGAAGCCGCTTGACGAGACGCTGCTCGCCCGGCTGGCCAAGGAGCATGAGGTGCTGATCACCATCGAGGAAAGCGGCATTGGCGGCTTCGGCAGCCACGCCGCCACCTTCCTGGCGCGCAACGGCCTGCTTGACGGCAAGCTCCGTTTTCGCCCGCTGATGATCCCCGACACCTTCACGGAACAGGCCGGCGTCAATGATATGTACGCCGCCGCCGGCCTCGACCGGGCCGGCATCGTCGCGACGGTGCTGACGACGCTCGGGATCGACAGCGACGCCAAGCGCCGCACCGGCGTCGCCAAGCCGCCTGCCTGAGATATCCCCAACCTAGCAGCCGCCCGCTCCTCGCAAGAATCAGCTAGGCCTGCCGGATGCAGGTCGGCATTGACATGGGTGTGGCGCAGGGTGGCGCCGAGGCAAGGCTCGATCTCGAGGAACTGCTCGCGACGCGCCTGCTGGTGCAGGGCAATTCCGGCTCCGGCAAGTCTCACCTGCTCCGCCGCCTGCTCGAGCAGAGCGCGCCGTGGGTTCAGCAATGCATCGTCGATCCCGAGGGCGATTTCGTCACGCTGGCCGACAAGTACGGGCATCTGGTGGTGGATGCCTCGCGCAGCGAGGCGGAGCTCACCGGCATCGCCGCCCGCGTGCGCCAGCACCGCGTCTCGGTGGTGCTGAGCCTCGAAGGGCTCGATGTCGAGCAGCAGATGCGCTGCGCCGCGGCCTTCCTCGGCGGGCTGTTCGATGCCGATCGCGACTACTGGTATCCGATGCTGGTGGTGGTCGACGAAGCGCAGCTATTCGCCCCTGCTATTGCCGGCGAAGTGTCGGACGAGGCGCGGAAACTGTCGCTGGGGGCGATGACCAACCTGATGTGCCGCGGCCGTAAGCGCGGCCTCGCCGGCGTCATCGCCACGCAACGGCTGGCCAAGCTCGCGAAGAACGTTGCCGCCGAAGCCTCGAACTTCCTGATGGGCCGCACCTTCCTCGATATCGACATGGCGCGCGCCGCGGACCTGCTCGGCATGGAGCGGCGGCAGGCCGAGATGTTCCGCGACCTGGCGCGCGGCCATTTCATCGCGCTCGGGCCCGCGTTGTCGCGCCGGCCGCTGCCTATGGTGATCGGCGAAGTCGAAACCTCGGCGCGCTCCACCAGCCCGAAGCTCATGCCGTTGCCCGATGCTCCCGCCGACGCAAGGGAACTGATCTTCACCCGCGCGCCTGAACCGGCGCCGCGGGTCCGCCGGCCTCCGCCACCTCCGCCGCCCTCGACGACGGATTTGCTTGCCCAACTGGTGCGCACGCAGGCGCCGCAGGCCCGCGCCGAAGAGACGTCGATCGACGAGGCGGAGCGCGAAGCGGCACTCGACGGCGTAATCCGCGAACTGCTCGAGGATCGCGACGCCTCGTTTCGGTCTGTGGCGGTGCTGTATCAGGACTTCCTCGTCCGCTGCCGCATCCGGCGCGTGCGTGGCGACGTATTGGCGCTGCCGGCCTTCCGGCGGAAGCTCGCGGTCGTACGGGCAGGTGTCGATGCCGAGGCCGCCGGGTCGGAGACCTGGCAGCATGCCCTGTCGCTCTCAACCCAGCTCGCCGACGACGTGCAGGGCGTGTTCCTGGTGCTGGCGCGCGCCGCACTCGAAGGCGCCCCCTGTCCCTCGGACGCGGCGCTGGCCCGCGCCTATGGTACCCACTCGACCGGCCGCGCCCGCCGGCTGCTCGCCTATTTCGAGGAGCGCGGCCTGCTTGTCGTGCGCATGGACCTGCGCAACCAGCGCGTCGTCGCCTTCCCCGACCTTGCCACCGAGACCGGCCCCGGCAACCCGGATGCTCCCGACTTCGACGACCGCGCAGCCGCAGAATAGCCTTTCGGCTCACGTGGCGACCAATCGCGATGTCGCGATGGGCGGATGCAAGGCACAGCGGTGTGCGTCCTTGAACCTACACCCGGGGTCCAGCATTTGTGTGCCGACAATTCTCCGATGGACAGCATGGCCCGCACGATCAAAGTCGACCTCTTCACCGATACCGTTTGTCCCTGGTGTATCGTCGGTTCGGCGCGGCTCGACCAGGCGATCGCTGCGCTGCCCGACGATGTCGTGGTCGAGGTGGAGAACCACCCGTTCTACCTCAACCCCAACACGCCGGACGAGGGCGTGGTCGTTGCCGACATGCTGCGGGAGAAGTATGGGCGAGATCCCAAGGAGATGTGGGCGCGGGTCGAAGGCGAGGCGAGGAAATCCGGCATCGATCTCGATCTCAGCCAGCAGCCGCGCTCGTTTCCGACGCGCAAGGGCCACACGCTGGTGCGGCTGGCCAAGGACAAGGGCACCCAGCACGCGCTCGCCAATGCCATCGCCTGGGCCTATTTCATGGATCATCAGCTGATCAATGACGACGAAGTGCTGGCGAAGATCGCCGAGCAGCACGGGTTCACGCATGCCGAGGCGCTCGACGCAGTCCGAAATCCACGCGAACTCGCCATCACGCACGAACTCGCGGTGGCTGCCGCCCAGCAGGGCATCCAGGGCGTGCCGTTCTTCATCTTCGACCACAAGTTCGCCGTCTCCGGCTGCCAGCCTGATGAGGTGTTCGCGCGCGCCTTCGAGTATGCGCTCGATCCCGAGAAGCTCGCGGCTCAAGGCTGACATGTCACCGCCGGCATGGCATTCCGCTGCCGGGGAGGGTGCGCGATGAAGTGGTTCAAGCGGCTTGCAGTCGCCACCTGCGTCGTCCTGGCGCTCGCTTATGCGCTGGTGCTGGGTATCCTGTATTTCTTTCAGCGCGATTTCCAGTACGACCGGGGCGGGCGGATGTTCGCGCTCAGCGAAACCAAGCTGCCGCAGGCGGAACTGGTCAGCATTCCGAGCGCTGACGGCTCCAGCGTCACCGGCTGGTATGAGCCGCCGGCGGCGGGCAAGCCGCTGATCGTCTATTTTCGCGGCAACGCGCAGAGTTTTTCGCGCGAGCATGTGCGCTTCGAGGCCTTCGTCGCCGACGGCTACGGCTTCCTCGCCTTCGACTATCGCGGCTTTCCCGGCTCGCCCGGCGAGGTGAACGAGGAAAACATTCTTGCCGACAGCCTCGCCGCCTATGACTGGGCCAAGGCCAAGGGTTTTCCGATCGTCCTGTGGGGTCGCTCGCTCGGCTCGGGCCCGGCGACCTATGTCGCGAGCCGGCGCGAGGCCGATGCGCTGATGCTGGAGACGCCGTTCCTGTCGGCCGTGTCGGTGGCGGCAGACCGCTACGGCTTCCTGCCGGTCGGGGCGCTGATGTTCGACCAGTTCCCGGTCGATCAATGGATCAAGGATGTTGACGAGCCGGTCTATGTCGCGCACGGCACCGCCGACCATACCATCGGAGTCAGCCACGGCGAGCGGGTCTATGCACTGGCGCCCAACAAGGACCAGCTCTGGATCGCACCGGGCGCCGATCACGGCGGCCTGTGGGAGCGCGGCCTCTGGGACAGAGCGAAGGGGTTCTTCGAGCGCGCCGAAGGCGCGGCACTCTCTCAACGAAAAACGCCGGCCTAGGAGGGCCGGCGTTCGAATTCGTCGCGGCGTTTCGCTCAGTAGAGCGTCAGGCCCGAGAAGGCGACCGAGTAGTTGAGCCCGGTCTGGCCCTGGATCGACAGCGGCTGCAGCGCGAAACCGCGACGCGAACCACCAATCAGCCAGTTGCCGCCGAGGCCGACGCCGAGCGTGGCTTCCGCCGAACCGCCGACATAAGTGCCGGCCAGCGAACCCTTGCCGTATTTGGTGTTCGAAGCCGAGAACACCAGCCAGACGATCTCGGTGCGGCCGGTGACGCCGATATCGATGCCGAGCTTCTTGATGTTGCCCTGGTAGCGCTCGGTCTTGTAGCCGTCACGCTTGAAGCGGCAGGTCATGTCCTTGGACGAGCCGATGATGAAGCCGATTCCGGCTTCAACGCTGCACGTCAGCACGCCGACCTTCACCTGCGTGGCGGCCTGCGCTGCGCCGGCGGTCGCGAGCATGATGCCGGCGAGAGCCGCGGCGATTAGTTTCTTCATGATGGAGTTCCCCGATGTTGACGCATTTGATCGACCCGGTATGGATCGGGAGTGTATCCGTTGCCGCCAATGCAGGAAGTCATCCGGACTCGGCGGCACCTAACAAAAACGCCGCCCCTTGTGAGGCGGCGTCCCTGAACCAATTCTGAACGAACCCTGACTACGGGCGCGCGGGACGGGCCGCAGCAGCCGGAGCGGGGAGGCCGCCTTCGCGCTGGGCGCGCTTGCGGGCAAGCTTCCTGGCACGGCGCACGGCTTCGGCCTTCTGACGGGCCTTCTTTTCGGACGGCTTCTCGTAGTAGTTGCGAAGCTTCATCTCGCGGAAGACACCTTCGCGCTGCAGCTTCTTCTTCAGAGCGCGCAGCGCCTGATCAACATTGTTATCGCGAACAACTACTTGCAAGCGCAACCGCCCTTTCGTAACCCTCAGGTCTGTTTGATGTGGAGCACCCCAAAGGAGTGCCGACCAGCCAAGCCGGTCATTGTGGTGCGGCTATATAGGCCAATCGGGTTTGCTTGTCCACACCGTCAATAGTGCGAAATCGCTCATTTTGGGCGCTTTTTCAGCGCAACTCGGTTGATGTGTCCCATTTTCCGGCCGCGGCGCGACTCGGCCTTGCCGTAGGCGTGGGGCTGCAGGTTCGGGCCCAGCCGCTCGGGGATGGCGGCGATCTCGTCGCCGATCAGGTTCTCCATCACCACGTCAGCCATGCGGCTCGGATCGCCAAGCGGCCAGTTCAGCACGGCGCGGATGTGCTGCTCGAACTGGTCGGTGATGGCGACCGCTTCGGTCCAGTGACCGGAGTTGTGGACGCGCGGGGCGATCTCGTTGACCAGGAGCTTGCCGCCCGGGAGGACGAAGAACTCGACGCCGAGCACGCCGACATAGTCGAGCGCGGTGGCGATGGCTTCGGCGATCCCGCTAGCCGCCTTGGCAGTCCTGGCGCTGATCTCGGCGGGAACGGTGCTGGTCTTGAGGATGTGATCGCGGTGGACGTTCTCGGCGGGATCGAAAGCGGCCACCTCGCCGGCGGCATTGCGCGCCACCACCACCGAAATTTCCTTTTCGAACGCGATGAAGGCCTCCAGCACCAGCGGCTTGGGCGAGAGCAGCTCCCAGGCGAGCGCGGCGTCCTCCATGTTGCGCACGATGCGTTGGCCCTTGCCGTCATAGCCGAGCCGGGTGGTTTTCAGCACGGCGGGGGTGCCGATCTCCTCGAGCTCGGCTTCCAGCCGGTCGAGATCGCTGATGGCGGCGAACGGCGCTACCGGCACGCGGTTGATGCTGAGAAACGCCTTCTCCGCCAGCCGGTCCTGCGCCACGGCCAGCGCGTTGGCGCCGGGGCGGAGGGGCTTGAGGTTCTGCAGAAACGCCGCGGTCTTGGCCGGCACGTTCTCGAACTCGTAGGTGATGACATCGACCCGCGCCGCGAACAGGGCCAGCGCCGCCTCATCGTCATATGCGGCGATGGTCCTGAGGGGCGTCACGTCGAAGGCCGGGCTGTCGGGGTCCGGGCAGTAGATATGGGTCTTCATCCCCAGTCGCGCCGCAGCCAGCGCCAGCATGCGGCCGAGCTGGCCGCCGCCAAGGATACCGATGGTGCTGCCCTGCGGCAGCGGGCGGGCGTCAGGCATTGTCGGATGGGAACTCGGGGATGGAAGCGGTCTGGTCGGAGCGATAGTCGTCGAGCGCGGCGGCGACCTCCGGATCGGAGAGCGCGAGGATCGCGGCGGCCAGCAATGCAGCGTTGATGGCGCCGGCGCGGCCGATGGCGAGCGTGCCGACCGGGACTCCCGGCGGCATCTGGACGATCGAGAGCAGGCTGTCCTCGCCGCCGAGTGTCTTGGTCTCGGCGGGAACGCCGAGGACGGGCAGGGGGGTCAAGGCGGCGACCATGCCCGGCAGGTGCGCGGCCCCGCCGGCCGAGGCGATGATGACCTGAAAGCCCTCGGCCCTGGCGTTCCGCGCGAACTTGTACATGCGGTCGGGCGTGCGGTGGGCAGAGATGATGCGCGCTTCGTAGTCGATCTTCAGCGCGTCGAGGGTCTCGGCGGCATGCCTGAGATTGGGCCAGTCCGACTGGCTGCCCATGATGATGGCGACGGGTGGCGAGGTCGGCACTTTGGTCCCCCGGAAGGCGCGGCGCTCAGGTGTCCACCCATAGGTGGCAGTGTCGCCAAGCGCAAGCGGCTAACGGGCAGGGGCCGAAGGTGCCGCCGGCTATGCGATGATATCCGGCAGCAGGATGTTCTCGAGCTGCACGATGCGGTCTTTGAGCGTGAGCTTCCGCTTCTTCATGCGCTGGATGAGCATCTGGTCGGCATAGCCGGACGCGGAAAGGGTGTGGATGGCGGCGTCGAGGTCGGCATGTTCCTGGCGTTTTGCGGCCAGTTCCAGACCAAGCGCGGCTTCTTGTTCCTTGGTGAGCGGCAGCATCGCGGCGGTCGACGAGGTCCTCAGCGAGACGAAATGCCCGTAACCAGAAGGGTTAGCCGATCGGACGCGCATTTGCACTGACTTTCCACCGAAGCACGTGTGTTGCACCCTTGCACGTCGACAGGGCGTGAATTTTTTGTGACGATTGAGTCGCCCGAAAGCTGAAGAGGAGATCTCATGACGACCGAAGGCCACATCGAGTCGCTGGAGCGGCGTCACCGCGAACTCGATCGGAGAATTGAAGACGAGATGAGCCACCCCAGCCACGATGACCTGTTCATCGCACAACTCAAGCGAAAGAAACTGGAGATCAAGGACGAGCTGGCGCGCATGCAGCTGAGCGAAGCCTGAGCAAGCCGATCGATCGATACAAGTGTGAGGGCCACGGCACATGCCGCGGCCTTTTTGTGTAGGAGTTACTGAGGGTTAGGTCACCCGCAACGGAGGCTGCTACCGGAAATCGTTGATCTCGAACCAGTACCCGTTCGGGTCCTGGACGAACACTGCGCGCATGCCGTCGGGGCGGATGTTGACGGTGTCCAGGGTGCCCTTCATGTCCGAGAAGGGGACTCCGCGGGCGCGCAGATGGGTTAGAACGGCCTCGAAATCCGGTGCGGAGAGCGCGAAATGCGTACGCTTTTCCACGTGTATCCTGCTGATATCGCCTGCCTGGATGTGGAAGCGCTGGTTGTTGCCGAACTCGAACCAGCGAATATGCCCGCCGCCCATCGGATCGGGC
>NZ_JAQGJL010000067.1 GCF_028290645.1 Devosia sp.
TCCACCGCCTTTGGCGGTCCCCCTCCCCCGCCACGCGGGGGAGGATCAGCGCGCCGTCCAGCCCCCGTCGATGAGGAGGGTCTGGCCGGTGATCAGGGAGGCGGCGGGGGAGGTGAGGAAGGTTACGGCGCCGGAGACTTCGCGGGGGGCGCCGACGCGGTGGAGGGCGGCGATGCGTTCGACCACGTCGTCGCGGAAGCCGGGGCGGCCCAGCGCTTCGGCGGTGCCGTCGGTCTCGATGAAGGTGGGGGCGACGGCGTTGACGGTGATGCCGTGGCGGCCCCATTCGACCGCCATGCACTTGGTCATGTGGGCGACGGCGGCCTTGCTGAGGCAATAGATCGCTTCGCCGGGGAGCGCGACGAAGCCGGCCTGCGAGCTCATGTTGACGATGCGGCCGCCCTGCCCGCGCGCGATCATGTGGCGGGCGACACGCTGGGCGATGAAGAAGCTCGCCTTGACGTTGAGGGCGATGGTCATGTCGAACTCGTCTTCGGTGAAATCCTCGATCGGCCCCTCGGTGCCGCCGCCGACATTGTTGACGAGGATATCGAGGTGGCCGAAGGCGGCGATGGCGGCGTCGATTGCGGCATAGGCCTCGGGCAAATGCATCACGTCCATCTGCAGCGGCACGGCGCGGCGGCCGAGGGCTGCGATTTCGGCCTGCACCTCGCTGCCCGAGGCGACTTCGCGGAGACCGAGCGCGATGTCGGCGCCGGCGTTGGCGAGGGCCAGCGCGATGGCACGGCCGAGCCCGCGCGCCGCGCCGGTGACGAGAGCGGTCTTGCCGGTGAGATCGAAACTGGGCAGGTCGGTCATGTGGTTCTCCCTCGATTGATGGCGCACTGCCGGGCATCGACATTTGCGGTCGCCGACGCCGGAGATTTCGCCGACCATACTGGAACGAGGCAGCAACGGTTGGGAATGCTGTTGATGACCGTCGGGCCGGGGCGGCGTCGCGAGGCTCGGGTGGATGGCGCCATGCCGAAGCCGGCTCCGGCCAAAGTATCAGAAGTTGGCTCTGTCACGCGGCATCGGCGCGGGCTAGAAAATGCGGCATCCAGAGGGTGCTCCGGGCGACCCGGGGAAACGACAACACAGGCTATCATGACCAAGATCACCGGCATCGAGACAATCCGCACGCGCGTCGACGGCACCTGGCTGTTCGTCAAGGTTCTGACCGACCAGCCGGGGCTTTACGGCATCGGCTCGGCGAGCGACCACTATCGGTGCAAGGTGATCCAGACGGCGATCGAGACCGTGACGCCCTTGCTGATCGGGCGCGATGTCAGCCGGATCGAGGACATCTGGCAGTCCATCCACACCTCCGGCTACTGGCGGAACGATTCGGTGGTCAACACGGTGCAGGCCGGCATCGACATGGCGCTGTGGGACATCAAGGGCAAGGAAGCCGGCATGCCGGTCTACCAGCTGCTCGGCGGCGCGACCCGCAGCGCGGTCGCGGCCTATGCCCACGCCTCGGGCGATACGCTCGGCGAGCTCGAGGACGATGTGCGCCGCTACTGGGAGGAGGGCTACACGGTGATCCGCTGCCAGCTCGGGCCCTATGGCGGCGGCGGCTTCCTCGACCGGGCCGAGGCCCGCGGTCCGAAGAACCACTGGCCGCAGGAGCGGGCTTTCGACGACGACGCCTATCTCGAGAACGTGCCGGCGATGTTCGCGCATCTGCGCGACAAGCTGGGGTTCGGGCCGAAGCTGACCCACGACGTCCACGAGCACCTCGCCCCGCACAATGCCGTGCAGCTGGCGAAACTGCTCGAGCCGTACCGGCTGTTCTTCCTCGAGGACCTGCTGTCGCCCGAGCAGGTGAGCTGGTACCGGCTGGTCCGCCAGCAATGCACCACGCCGCAGGCGATGGGGGAGCTGTTCATCAATCCGCACGAGTACCTGCCGCTGATCACCGAGCGGCTGATCGACTTCGTGCGGGTGCGGATTTCGAAGGGCGGCGGCATCACCAACTGCCGGAAGATCGCGACGCTGTGCGAATGGTTCGGCGTGCAGACTGCCTGGCAGGAGGGCGGCGACAACGACCCGGTCAACCAGATGGCCGCGATCCATGTCGATCTTGCGAGCTCGAGCTTCGGCATCCAGGAGGAGAACCACTTCAAGCCCGAGGAATACGACCTGTTCCCGGGTCATGCGGTGCTCGAGGGCGGGTATCTCTATCACAACGAGCAGCCCGGGCTCGGCATCGACATCGATATCGAGAAGGCGAAGGCGCTGCTGGATCCGGAGCGGGCGGCCAAGTCCTACTACATGGCCGAAGACCGGCGCCGGGACGGCCAGATCGTCCGCCCGTGACGCTCTGGCGCGGCCCGGCCGGTACGGCCGGGCTGTGTCCGGGAGCGTCCCGGAGAGGCTGAGCTAGTGACTATCGCCGGCTCGCTGCCGCAAGCGGCGCTGCTTCATCCAGCCGAGGGTTGCGGCGACAGGCAGGGCGAGGACGAGGCCGCCCATCGACATTTTTCCGGGGCGATGGCGGAAGCGGTTTCGGGCGGCGGCGAAGCCGGCCTGCCATTCCGGGCTCCCATCCCGGGGTTCGGAGGTGTCCCCGCCCTCCTCCACCGACGTGCCCAGGGTGTCCGCCATGGTGGCGTTGCGCGTACCCATCGGGGTGTCGCGGCCGATGGTCGAGTCCTTGGCCGTCTGGTGCTCGATCTCGGAGTTGAGTTCGGCTCCGGCGATCACCACGGTGATCGAGATCCAGATCCAGGTCAGAAAGCCGATCAACGCGCCAAGCGAGCCGTAGGTCTTCTCGTAGTTGGCGAAATTGGCGCTGTACCAGGAGAAGAGGAGCGAGGCGATGACGATGACCAGCACGGCCAGCACCGCGCCCGGCGTCAGCCATCGCCATTTCGCCTGCTGCCGGCTCGGCCCGAGGCGGTAAAGCGCGGCGATGCCGGCAAACAGCATCAGCACCAGCAGCCCGTAGCCGAGACCCTGGACGAGCCACTCGAAGCCGCTCGACAGGCCGATCGCGCCGAGCACCGCGGGCATGAGGATGACGACGCCAATCATCACGATGGCGGCGACGAGGCCGCCGATAGTGAAGAGCAGGGCGAGCAGGTTGAGCTTCAGAAACGAGCGCTTCTCGCGTTCGTCGTAGGCGATGTTCATCGCCTCGAACATGGTCTTGATGCCGGAACTGGAACTCCACAGGGCAAGGGCGAGGGAAAGGACCAGCCCCCAGCCCAGGGTCGTCGCTCCCTGCTGGGTGAGCCGCACCAGTTGCTCGTCGATGATCTGGAGGCCCCCCTCCGGCACGATCCCCGCCAGCATGCCGACATGCTCGGCCACAGTCGCGGGGTCGGTGAACAGCCCGTAGAGCGACACGAAGGCAACGATGGTCGGGAACAGCGCCAGCAGCAGGTAGTAGGTGGCGCCGGCAGCGATCAGGGTGACCCGGTCATCGGAAATCTCGCTCCAGGTGCGCCACAGGATGTCCTTCCAGGCCTTGGGCGGCATCTGCTGCGGCGCCTCGGCACGCCGTCCGCGACCCCGCTCCAGCTCCCGCTCCCTGGTCCTCTGCGTATCCATGCTGACCTCCTCGTCTAGCGGGAGAACAACTTAGGTATGGTGCAGGAGTTGCCGACCATTTTTGTGGGGGATGGTCGGTTTGTTGCGGGCCCGGAACTTAGTGGAGGCGAGCGCCGGGATGCAGGCCACGTCCCTGGGAGGACAGCCCCCCGCGGCGGGTCGCGGCCGTGCGTCTGACGCCGGTCGAGGCCGGCGCGCCGGCTCCCGGATGCGGCTGCCTCAGCGCTGCTTGAAGGCGCGATCGAAGCCGGCTGTCAGCGGGCTCAGCAGGTAGTCGAGGGCGGTGCGCTGCTGGGTGGTGATCAGCACGGTCGCTCCCATCCCCGGGTAGAGCTCGATGTCGGGATAGTGCTGCAGGTCGGCGAGATCGACGTCGATCAGGGTCTTGTAGTAGACCGCCAGCGTGCGCTCGTCGGTAATGCGGTCGGCCGAAACCTGCTGCACGGCGCCCCGGATCAGCGGCGTCACGTGCTGGCGGTGGGAGGAGAAGCGCAGTTCGGCCGGCATGCCTTCATGGAGCTCGGAGATGTCGTCGACGCGCACCCGCGCCTCGACCACCAGCATGGCCTTTTCCGGCACGATTTCGAGGAGGATCTGGCCGGGCGCGATGACCGACCCGACGGCATGCACGGCGAGCCCGACGATGCGGCCATCCGCCGGCGACCGGATGATCGAGCGATCGAGGCGGGACTGGGCGTCCTGCAGCTGCGGCACGATCTCGAGAATTTTCGACTGCAGCGAAGCCAGCTGTTCGGCGACCTCGCTCTGGCGATCGCGCGTCAGCTGGGTGATCTGCTGCTCGATCTCGGCGACCTTCTGTTCGCTTGCCGCGGTGTTGCCGTCGAGTTCTCCGATGCGGCCCTGCACGTCGGCGATGTTGCGCTCGAGATCGCTGATCCGCCCGCGGGTGGCGAGCCCATCCTGCAGCAGACGGTCGAGCCGGGTGCGCTCCGCGGTCAGGGAGGCCAACTGCTCCTCGTAGGCGCGCCGGGTCGAGATGCCGCCTTTGGCCTGTTCGGTCAGCTGGTCGACACGCCGCAGCAGGATGTCGCGGCCGCCAACCAGCGACTGGCTGCGCGTCCGGAACTCGCCGCGCTGGCTGGCCAGCGTCTCCCGCACATAGGGGGCCTCGCTCGCCAGCAGGTCCTCGGGAAAGACGATCTCCCTCGCGCCGCTGAGCTCGGCCTTGAGGCGGGCTTCCATGGCCCGGGCGAGCGCCAGCTGCTGGAAGA
>NZ_JAQGJL010000071.1 GCF_028290645.1 Devosia sp.
CATCCAGCTCTTCATGTTCTATTCGCTCGCGCTGGCCTTCAACCTGAGCCTGTGGAAGCCGCTCGGCATCGACTGGATCGTGCTCAACCCGCTGGTGCTCGGCCCGGCCATCCTCATCCTCAACACCACCGCCCACACCGCCGAGATCTTCTACGGCGCCCTGATGACCGTGCCCAAGGGCGAGGTCGAGGCGGCCCGTGCCTATGGCATGACCCGCACCCAGCAGTTCGCCTCGGTCACCTGGCCGCACCTGATCCGCATCGCCTGGCCCGCCTACACCAACGAGGTGGTGTTCCTGTTCCACGCCACCGCGCTGATCTACTTCACGCTGCCGGTGATCGACGACCAGAAGGACCTGATGAACAAGGCCGGCGAGCTCTACGAGCGCGACTACAACGCCATCCTGCATTTCTCGGTGGCCGGGCTCTATTTCCTCGCCATCTCGCTCGCGGTTTTCTTCGTCTTCGGACTCGTGTACCGCCGTCTGACGCGCCACATGCCTGGCGCCGTACCGCTGCGCTTCGGCCTCACCCGCCTGACGAGGTAACCCATTGAGCTTCGAACGCAAAACTGTGCAGCTGCGCGGCGATACCCCCGGCGCGGTGACCGAGTTCACCTACTACGTGATCGGGCCCAAAGACGCGCCCGAGAAGGTGCACCTGCAAGCCGCGCTCCACGCCGACGAGCATCCCGGCACCATGGTGCTGCACCACCTGCTGCCCATGCTCCGCCAGGCCGACGACCAGGGCCTGCTCCGCGCCCGCTTCACCCTCATGCCGCTGGTCAATCCGCTCGGCATGGCGACCTTCTCGCTGCGCCGGCATATCGGGCGCTACGACGCCAACACCGGCATCAATTTCAACCGCCGCTGGCCCGACCTGTTCTCGCTGATCCGCACCCAGCTCAACGGCCGGTTGTCGGATGACGAGCGCTTCAACGTCAACCTGATCCGCAAGGCCGTCAGCACCTGGATCGACAGCCAGCAGCCCCGCACCGCCGCCGAGCAGCTACGCCTGCTGGTGCTGAAGGAAGCCCACGACGCCGAGTTCGTCTTCGACCTCCACTGCGACGACGACTCGCTGATCCACATCTTCACCTCGCCCGAACTGATGCCCGAGCTGCAGGACCTCGCCGACTGGATGGGCTCCGCCGCAACGCTGACCGCCGCCGATTCCGGTGGTGGCTCGTTCGACGAGGTGCTCCCGCAGCTCTACCGCAAGGTGGCCCTCGCCAATCCGGGCAAACCCGTACCCATGGCGAGCGCGACGGCGACGCTCGAGTACCGCGGCCAGGCAGATGTCTTCGACCATTTCGGCGAGGACGACGCCCGCCGCCTCTGGGGGTTCCTCTGCGGTCGCAACCTGATCGATGCCGATGCCGGCGAGCGCCCCGCGCCGCTATCGCAGGCGACGCCGTTCGACGCTACGGAGATCCTGCGCGTCGACCGGCCCGGGCTCGTCGCCTACCGCGTCGAGCTCGGCGAACTGGTGAGGAAGGGCCAGCCCGTCGCCGACCTCATCGCGCTCGACGGCCCGGAAGCCTTCATGGCGCGGACGCCCATCCTCGCCGGGACTGACGGACTGGTGCTGTCGCGGATCGCCGCGAAATACGCCCCGCGCGGCACGGCGATCATGAAGATCGTCGGGACCACGACGCTCAGCACCCGCAAGGGCGCCTACCTGCTGGAGGATTGACGCGATGGAGCTGAACCGAGCGGATGGTACCCTCACCCTCGTTCACGCGCCCGAGCCGCCGAACAAGCCGGCGCTGATCGCCCTCTGCATCGGACTTTACATAGCGGTGGTCGTCACCGGGCAGCAGTTGAGCGGCGACAGTACGGTTCTGCTCATCGGCGCAGGCCTCCTCTGCCTCGGGGCCATCGGCTGGCTCGTCCTGCTCCGGCCCGTGATCGACGTGACGACCACCTTCGACCTTCAGAACGGCGAGTTGCGCGTCGTGACGAGGCGCCAGCGCAGCCCGGACAAGGTGGTCGACATAACCTTCAGCGACGTCTCGGAACTGCGCCTGCTCGAACAACGCTCCGGCGGCACCGTCTTGCTGACCCTCACCATGCCGCTGCGCGACGGCCGGACCATGCAGTTGGGCAACCAGCGATTTACCGCCGCGCAACAATCGGAAGTCCACGAACTGCGCGAGATGGTGCTCGTTATCCGCGAGACCACCGGCATCGGCGGTCCCGAACCTCTCCCGGGGGCGATGGCCGCCGCCGCGGCGTCGGTGGGCATGCGCCGCAGCTAGATCGCTGCCACCGGCTTGGGGTTGAGGAGTGTTCCGCTCCCACCCACCGATGTCGTGTCTCGATCGAGCCCGGTAGCCGTTATCCCGCCCACGGCTGCCGCTGGCTCCGAACGGTCTCCCCGCTCCGCGCCGCCTGGTGCATCAGCAATGACAGATATTGGTCCTGCGCCGCTTCCGCATAGGGATAAGGCCCCTCGTCTTCGCCGCGCGCCAGCGCGCCCATCCGCTCCATCGCCACGGCGATGGCGATCTCGTCGTCCATCAGGCGGGCGTTCGGATAGGGCATGGTCCACACCGTCTCGTCGCCGCACAGCATCGCCTCCAGCGCGAAGCCGAAGAGATTCCCGTACCGGCCCGATTCACTGGGTGTGAACTGCCGCACCAGCGGATGGCCGTAGTCCGGCATCACCCGCGCCTCTAGGTCGGCGATCTCGCCGCGGTCGCCGCGGATGACGACGCGGTGCGAGTGGACGGGCGAGCGATACTGAACGTCGGTGAAATCGAAGAGGCCGAGGCAATCCCCGAAATCGAACTCGCCGAGCGTCTGCGTCGTCGTCACGAACTGCTCGGCCGCTGGCCAGCTGAAGCGGTTGGGACCCTCGAGCGCCCGGCTCTGGAACGCCTTGCCGCGGATCGTCGCGTCTTCGAAGCCGATGCCGAGGAACTGCCGCATCAGGCTCGTGCCATGGTAGCCGTGGGCGGCCGAAACGCGGGCGAAGCTGATATGGCCCAGTGCCCCGTCGGCAATGAGCTTCAGCCGCGCCGCATGCAGCGGCTGG
>NZ_JAQGJL010000094.1 GCF_028290645.1 Devosia sp.
TGCACGGCTTCACCTTCGCGCTGCTGCACCTGGCCTGCATGGATGTGATCGGCCGCTCCGTACCCCGCCAGCTCGCGGCGACCGCGCAGGCGTTCTACGCAACCATCGCCATGGGCGCGATGTATGCCGTGGTGACGCTGGCTGCCGGTCCGCTATACGAGGTCTGGGGTGCCCGCGCGTTCTGGTTCATGGCGGCGATGTGCGCGCTGGCATTGCCGGTGGCCAGAACCCTCTCACTGCGCGGCGAGTAGTTTCAACGTCCGGTCGTCGGCTGTGCCGCCAAAATACTTCGCCAGGGCGGCCGCAAACATCGGCTCCCCCGGCGCCACATGGCCGAACAGCGTCATCGACGAGCGGAATTTCAAATCGTCGGGCGACGAGAAAATCTCATGCGCCGTGCGGCCGCCAACCCCGTTCACCGTCTCGGTGCACGCGACGAGCCGTGGCCCCAGCACCGGATGAGCCAGGTAAGCCCTCGCCTCCTCGACATCGGCAATACCGAACCGCCGCGCCGTCGCGCTGCGGCCCAGCGCCCTCAGTTGCGGGAAGATGAACCACATCCAGTGCGTGGTCTTTCGCCCGGCGCGGAGCTCGGCGAGAACCTCGGCGTAGATCGGACCTTGCGCTGCAATGAAATGCTCGAACATGCGGCGAGATTACCATGCCCTTCCGCCACGGCATTACCGAACCTCTCCAGACCCGGACAGGTTTTTCATCCATCGTGTCGATTCCGGATTATCCCGGTCGTCGTGTGGGTAGACGGCGCAAGGAACGCGCCGGGGACAACAGGAGAGTGATGATGAGAACTGCCCTTCTTAGTGCCGCCCTAGCCATCGGAGTTGCTGTCATGAGCCCTGCTGCACAAGCCGAGACCGCCTCGATCAACGGGCTCGAGATGTACTACGAGGTCCACGGCGAAGGCGAACCGCTAGTGCTGCTGCACGGCGCCTACATGTCGATCCCATCCAACTGGGATGGCCTCATCCCCACCCTGGCCAAGGACCACAAGGTGATCGCCGTCGAGCTGCAGGGCCATGGCCGCACTACCGATCGCGACACCCCCATCACCTACGAGGGCATGGCCGCCGATGTGGTAGCGCTGCTCGACCAGCTCAACATCGAGAAGGCCGCGCTGTTCGGCTATTCGATGGGCGGCGCCGTCGCCATCCGCGTGGCGATCGATCACCCCGAGAAGGTTTCCCGCATCGTCGCCGCCTCGGCTGGCTACATCTACAACGAGGAGGTGATGGGTCCCGATTTCATGAAGATGATCGACACCATTACCCCCGAGATGTTCAAGGACACCCCGTTCTCGGCCGAATACCTGCGGCTCTCGCCGCATCCGGAGAAGTTCCCCGAGCTGGTCGAGAAGCTGAAGCAGCTCGATCGCAACACCTTCGACTGGTCGGCGGAGTTCGCGAGGATCAGTGTCCCCTCGCTCTATATCTATGGCGACGCCGATATCATCGGGCTCGACTACATCGCGAGGCACCACAAGGCCGCCGGCGGCATCGTCAACGGCGACATGGCGGGCCTGCCCAAGACCCAGCTGCTGGTGCTGCCCGGCACCAGCCATATCGGGGTGTTCTTCAACCCTGCCAATGTCGAGATCCTGAAGGCCGTGGTGCCGGTGTTCCTCAACCAGAAGCTGCCGCAGCCGCCCCAGCCCATGCCGTCCTGACCTGACGCAGTCCGCGAACAGGGGCCGGCAGGGAACTGCCGGCCCTTTTGCCTGCCGTGAACCCCGCATTCATCCTTACGGAGTTTCCTTGCCGCCGTGAATCGGCGGGCGTGGAACCCTTCGCCGCGGGTGATTTGGGGGGCGGCGATGGCGGAAATCGAGCGGTTCGGGCTACGGCGGAGCGATCCGCAAGTCCTGGCCTCGCTGCAGCGAGCCGCCACCCGCCGGCGCAGCAAGGCCCGCTGGACCACGCTGTGGCTGATGCTGCTGGCCTTCGCCGCCAGCGCCGCGGTGGCGAGCCTCGTGCTCGGGGCACTGCCGGTGCGGTTGCCGGGGATCGCTGCCCCGTCGGTGCCGATGGTCACCGCCAGCTTCCCGGTCTGCCGCGCCGGGGCGCGGCAGACCTGCGTGGTCGATGGCGATACGTTCTGGCTCGAGGGCACGAAATACCGCATCGCCGATATCGACACGCCCGAGGTGCAGGGCTTTGCCTGTCCGGCGGAAAAGGCCCTGGGCGACCAGGCGACGCGCCGCCTCACCGCACTGCTCAATGCCGGCCCGTTCGTTCTCGAGCCGGCCGATCGCGACGAGGACCGCTATGGCAGGAAGCTCCGGGTGGTGACCCGCGGCGGCGCGTCGCTCGGGGGGCAACTGGTCAGCGAGGGTCTGGCGCACCGCTGGGACGGGGCTCAACACCCATGGTGCTGAGGGCACCATCGTCCCCTCCACCACCGGCGGTTGGAAGGGTTTCCGCTCCTGACATGCCCTGTCAGGAGCGGTAGGTGACACTGCCTCACCAACCCAGGAGACCCCGATGACCAGCATCGCCACCTGCCATTGCGGCGGCACCCGGATCGAATTGCCGGACACGCCGACCCATGCCACCTCGTGCACCTGCACGTTCTGCACCAAGTCGGGTGGGCTCTGGTCCTACTACCCGCCGGAAGCGCCGAAGATCCTGTCCGACACCCACGGCGCGGTCTATTCCGTCACGGGCTACAACAAGCACCATTTCTGCGCCAACTGCGGCTGCGCTACGTACGGCGTCAGCCCGGACTGGTCGCTCGGCGACACCGAGGTGCCCGAGAAGCTGAAATTCGCGATCAACACCCGGCTGCTGGATGACTTCGACCTCAAGGCATTGGTGGTAACGGAGATCGACGGCCGGAACCTCTGGTAGGCCGGACCGGAACTGCCCGGCGCCTCCCTTCCCTTGTGGGAAGGGACCGAGGGTGGGGGTGGCCCCCCACCTGCGTCGTCCGCCCGCCATCTGCCCTGGCGCCCGAAGCCCGCCCAGGGTTCCCCCCTCGAAAAGCTTCTGTTAATAGAGGCACATGTTCAGGGCCCCCGCTCTTTCTTGCGCCGTGCGCATGGTGCTTGCCGCGCCCGCCCTTGCCGGGCTGGTCGCGGGCTGCTCGATGGCGGGCCTGCCGGCCTTCAAGCCGGCCTCGCCGGCGGCGGTCGCTTCGGTCGCGCCGGTCCCCGAAGTCCGTCCCGAAGACGAGGCGTTCCTGCCGATGGCCTTCGCCGAGGCGCCGGTGCGCACGCCATCGTCCGGCGTCGACGGGCTGATCGCCAAGTATGCGGCGGTCTACGATGTCCCCGAGCAACTGATCCGCCGGGTGGTGGCGCGCGAGAGCGGCTTCAACCCGGCCGCCCGCCACGGGCCGTATTACGGCCTGATGCAGATCCGGCACGATACGGCGAGGTCGATGGGCTATCGCGGCAGCGCCTCGGGCCTGCTCGATGCCGAGACCAATCTCAAATACGCGGTCAAGTACCTGCGCGGCGCCTATGTCGTTGCCGGCTACAATTCCGACGGCGCCGTGCGCTACTACGCCCGCGGCTACTACTACGACGCCAAGCGCCTCGGCCTGCTCGACGCCGCGGGCCTGCGTTAGGGCGCCCCATCGCCGATGTGGCTGTCGATCACCTTCCCTTGTGGGAGAAGGTGATCGGAGCAGGTGCCCCGCGAGAGCGCCTCACTCTGTTCGGGAGCCATCGCAAACAGGGAGCGGCGCTTTCAGCGGCGGTGACGCCGGTGGTCGTACGGCGTCCCTTTGGGGGCGCCGCGGAAGTCCTCTCGCTCGCGCGGGAGGGATTTGAAACTCAGCTCTCGATGGCGAGGCGGACCAGTTCGGCGGTGTTGCGGGCGCCGATCTTTTCCATGATGTGCCGGCGGTGCACCTCGACGGTGCGGTAGGACAGCCCGAGATCGACTGCGATCTCCTTGTTGGTGCTGCCATCGACGACATATTGCAGGATCTGCCGCTCGCGGTAGGTCAGGGTGCCGAACCCCTTAACCGTGACGGTG
>NZ_JAQGJL010000102.1 GCF_028290645.1 Devosia sp.
CAGCCCCTTGGCGGAGTGGAGCGTCATGATGGACACCGCGTCATCGGCCTCGCCGGTATCGCGCTCCATCACCAGCGAAACGTGCTCCAGAAACCCCTGCAGCGTGTCGAACTCGGCCACCGAGTTCACCAGCTCCTTGAGGTTTTCGAGGCGACCCTCGGCCTCGGCGGATTTGTCGTTCTGCCACATCTCGGTGTAGCCAGATTCATCGAGAATCTGCCCCGCGAGCTCGGCGTGGGAGGCGCGGCGCAAGCGGCTTTCCTCCGGCGTCAGGTCGGGCATCCCCTCCTCGGTCGGCAGCCGCCGGGCCCGCTCGCCCCAGTCGTCAAACTGCGCCATCAGGTTGCGCAGCGTCGTACGCGGCTTGGCCTTGAGCTCCTCGGTCTCCATCAGCAGGCGCACCGCGCCGGTGAGCGTGGTGCGCTGGTGCCGCGCCGTCTCGTAGAGGACCTTCACCGTCGTATCCCCGAGGCCGCGCTTGGGAACGTTGACGATTCGCTCGAAGGCGAGGTCGTCGTCCTGGTTCACCACGACCCGCAGATAGGCCAATGCGTCCCGGATTTCCTTCCGTTCATAGAAGCGGGGGCCGCCGATGACGCGGTAGTTCAGACCGAGGGTAATGAAGCGCTCCTCGAAGGCGCGCATCTGGTGGGAAGCGCGGACGAGGATCGCCATCGAGTTGAGCGCCTCGCCCTGGCGCTGGCGCTGCTCGATGTCCTCGCCGACCTGCCGCGCTTCCTCGTCGCTGTCCCATACCGAGGTGACCATCACCAGATCCCCCGGCTCGCCGACATCGGTCTGCAAGGTCTTCCCCAACCGGCTCTGGTTGTGGGCGATGAGGTGCGAGGCGGCGGCGAGGATGTTGGAGGTCGAGCGGTAGTTGCGCTCGAGCCGGATCACCTTGGCGCCCGGAAAATCCTTCTCGAAACGGAGGATGTTATCCACCTCGGCGCCGCGCCAGCCGTAGATCGACTGGTCGTCGTCTCCGACCACGCAGATATTGGCCTCCGACGCGGGCTTGCCCTGCGCAAGGAGCCGCAGCCACAGGTACTGCGCGACGTTCGAGTCCTGGTACTCGTCAACGAGGATGTACTTGAATCGCCTATGATACTCCGCCAGCACGTCCGGGTTCTCGCGGAACAGTCTTATGCACAGCAGCAGCAGGTCGCCGAAATCGGTGGCGTTCAGCGACGCCAGCCGGTTCTGGTACTGCTGGTAGAGGTCGGGAAGCCGGCCATTGGCGAAGGCCGAGCGATCGGCCATCGACACGTCGGCGGGCAACAGGCCACGGTTCTTCCAGTTGTCCATCATCCCGGCGAATTGCTTGGCCGGCCAGCGCTTCTCGTCGATATTGGCGGCGGCCAGCAGCTGCTTGATCAGCCGGACCTGGTCGTCGGTGTCGAGAATGGTGAAGTCCGGCTTCAGCCCCACCAGCGCGGCGTGCCGCCGCAGCAGCCGCGCGCCGATCGAGTGGAAGGTGCCGAGCCACGGCATGCCCTCGACGCCTTCGCCGACGAGCTTGCCGATGCGCTCCTTCATCTCGCGCGCCGCCTTGTTGGTGAAGGTCACCGACAGGATCTCGGAGGGCCAGGCGAGCTTCGAAGTCAGGATGTGGGCGATCCGCGTGGTCAGCACCCGCGTCTTGCCGGTCCCGGCGCCGGCGAGCACCAGCAGAGGGCCTTCCGTGGTCAGCACTGCCTCGCGCTGCTCCTCGTTCAGGCCCTTCAGGTAATCAGGCGCGCCTGCTCCCCGGCCGAATTGGCTGGTGATCGACCCGGCCTTCGGCCGGTCGAGGCGTTGCGGTTCAGATGGCATATGGGAAACGACGAATCCTGTTTCGTTCTCGTTTGCGAATATAGGGAGTGCGGGGCCGGAAGTATATGCGCCGGGGCCTGTCACACATCTGTCATGGGAATGTCATGTGGCCGTTGTCTGCCGTCCCTAATTCGGACGCCTCATTTCAGGGGCCTCCGAAAATGCAGCTTAAATCCGTACTCATCGGCCTTACGGCCGGCCTCCTCGCGAGCTCGGCCTATGCCGCGCCGGTGTTCAACCGCATCGCCAGCTTCCCCGTCGAGCTCAACAATCCCGAGGCCGCGGCCACCTCGTCCGAGATCATCACCGCGTCCGAAGACGGCATGACGCTGGTCTATTCCGACAGCCCGGGCAAGGGCATCGGCTTCATCGACATCACCGACCCCAAGGCTCCCAAGGCCGCCGGCTATGTCGCGATGGACGGCGAGCCGACCTCGGTCACCGTCGTCGGCGACAAGGTCTATGCGGCGGTCAACACCCGCAAGGACTTCGTCGACGTTTCGGGCCAGCTGGTGGTCATCGATTTGAAGACCCACGCCATCGAAGAGACGGTCGAACTGGGCGGCCAGCCTGACTCGATCGCCCATAACGAAGCCGGTTCGCTGCTCGCCATCGCCATCGAGAACGAGCGCGACGAAGAGGTCAACGACGGTGCCATCCCGCAGGCGCCCTCGGGCTACCTGGTGCTGCTGTCGATCGCGGACGGCAAGCTCGATGCCGCCTCGCTGAAGAAGGTCGAACTCACCGGCCTCGCCGCTATCGCGCCGGAGGACGCGGAAGTGGAATATGTCAACTTCAACGGCCTCGACGAAGTCGCGATCACGCTCCAGGAAAACAACGAGATCGTCATCGTGGACGGCAAGACCGGCACCGTGACCGGCCACTTCCCGGCCGGCACCGCCGATGTCGCCGGCATCGACACCAAGAACGACGGCCAGTTCGACTTCACCTCGAAGAAGGATGGCCTGCTGCTGGAGCCCGACGCCGTGAAGTGGCTGGACGACAACCGGTTCGTCACCGCCAACGAAGGCGACTGGAACGGCGGCTCGCGCGGCTTTTCCATCTTCAACAGGGATGGTTCGGTCGCCTACGACTCCGCCAACCTGCTCGACAGCGATGCGGCCCGCATGGGCCACTACCCGGACTTCCGCAACAAGAAGGGCGTGGAGCCCGAGGGCATCGAGGTCGCCAAGTTCGGCGACGACAACCTGATCTTCGTTGCAGAGGAACGCTCCTCGCTGATCGCCATCTTCAAGGACACCGGCGCCGCGCCGGAGCACCTGCAGACCGTTGCCTCGGGCATCGGTCCGGAAGGCTCGGTGGCGATCCCGTCGCGTAACCTCTTCGTTACCGCCAACGAGAACGACCTCCGTGAAGACGGCCTCGCCGGCTCGCATGTCATGATCTTCGAGCGCGCCGAAGGCGAGCCGGCCTATCCGCAGATCGTCTCCGACAACGACGAAGCCGGCAATCCGATCGGCTGGGCCGCGCTTTCGGGCGCCGTTGCCGATGCCGAAAAGCCCGGCACACTCTATGTCGTTTCCGACAACGCCCTGAGCAACCAGCCGGCGATCTACACGGTCGACGCGACGCAGAAGCCGGCGCACATCGTCAAGAAGACCGTCATCACCCGTGACGGCGCCCCGGCCCAGAAGCTCGACCTCGAAGGCATCACGCTCGACGGCGATGGCGGGTTCTGGCTGGCGTCGGAAGGCGACACCGCGGCGCTCACGCCGCATGCGCTGTTCCACGTCAACGCCGACGGCGAGATCGAAGACGAGATCGCCTACCCGGCCGAACTGCTGGCCAACGAGATCCGCTCGGGCTCCGAAGGCATCACGATGATCGACGGCAAGCTCTGGATCGCCATCCAGCGCGAGTGGAAGGATGACGAGAACGGCGCCCTGAAGCTGGTTTCGTACGATCCCGAAGCCAAGGAATGGGGCGCGGTGCGCTACCCGCTCGACGCGCCGCAGGAAGGCGGCTGGGTCGGGCTGTCGGAGATCACCGCCCACGGCGACTATGTCTACCTGATCGAGCGCGACAACCAGCTCGGCCTCAAGGCCAGGACGATGCAGATCACCCGCGTCCCGGTTTCCGCGCTGGTGCCGGCCAAGCTCGGCGGCGACCTGCCGTTGGTCACCAAGGAAATCGTCCGCGACCTGATCCCCGACCTTGCCGCCAATAGCGGCTACATCGTCGACAAGATCGAGAGCCTCGCCATCGACAGCGAAGGCACCGGCTACGTCATCACCGACAATGACGGTGTGGACGACAGCTCGGGCGAGACCTTCTTCTGGTCGATCGGCAAGGTCGAGTAACGAACAAGCCTCCTGCTTGCGGGGCTTTGGGGCCGGTCCGAAAGGGCCGGCCTCGCTTGTTTGTGGGCGGGGATCAAGGGTGGGGGTGGCCACAGCCTCGCTGCCCAAGATGAAAGAACCGAAGCAGACGGCCCCTCCCCAGCCCTCCCAAAAAGGGGAGGGTGCCCGCCGGTGATTGAGGCACGATCGGGCCCCAAACTCGACTCTGCACCTCCCCCATCATGGGGGAGGCCGGGAGGGGGGGCTCCGCCTCGGCTCGCGCACCTCTAGCCCACCTATCGGCCGTCATCCCTCCGGTGCGGTTGGCTCGATCGTCCCACCAACTCGATGCAGCACCCCCCTTGACGGGGGAGGTTGGGAGGCGGTGCGGGAAGCCACGATGCCAAGGCTTTCCAACCGTTACTAAAATCTTCCCCCCACTTATCCCCGCCCTCTCCACCCATCGTATTCTCCCCCCCATCCGCTGCACCTGAAGCGAGGTCATGACGAGTGGTTGGTGCAGCGGAGACCGGGTGGGGTGGTAGTCGTATCAC
>NZ_JAQGJL010000132.1 GCF_028290645.1 Devosia sp.
GGTTACTCGTTGCCCTCGCGCACCATCCGCGAAATGATCGTCTCCTCGATCGACGTGATCGTCCAGGCGGCGCGCCTGCGCGACGGTTCGCGCCGCCTCACCGCCATCTCCGAGGTGCTGGGGCTGGAAGGCGACGTGATCGTCACCCAGGACGTGTTCCTCTACGACATCCTCGGCGAGGACTCGAACGGCAACCTGATGGGCCGCCACCGCTCGACCGGCATTACCAAGCCGAACTTCACCGAGCGCGCCCGCTATTTCAACGAAGAGGCCAATCTCGTCGACGCGCTCGAGAAGTCGAACGTCGAGCACCACGAGATCCTCGGTGCATAGGATCACCCGATGAACCCCTGGCTTCTCGCCTTGCTGGCTGCCGTATGCGTCGGCGCCGCCGGATTTGCCCTCGTTCCATCGCTGCTTGGCAGCGGCCGTGCCGACAAGCGGATCAAGGCTCTGCGCGGCGACGTCCAGGCCAACCGCCGCGAAGCCGATACGTCGCGCAACCGCGATACCCGCCGCAAGGAAATCCAGCAGACGCTGCGCGCCCAGACTGCGGTGCTGGAGAAGCGCAAGCGGCGCGTGCCGTTGCAGGACAAGCTCTATCAGGCCGGCATGAAGCTGAAGCGCGGCGCCTTCATCCGCAATTCGGTGATCTTCGGCGCCCTGGTGTTCGTCATCTGCTTCGTGCTGCAGCTCGAGCTGGTCTACTGCCTGGTGTTCGCCGTTGCCGGCGGCTACCTGCTGCCGCGGATGTATCTGGGCCACCGCCGCAAGAAGTACCAGAACGCCTTCCTCGACGAACTCCCCAATGCCGTCGAGGCCATCGTGCGCGGCGTCAAGTCGGGCCTGCCGCTCAACGACTCGATGCGGCTGGTCGCCAAGGAAGCCAAGGAGCCGATCAAGTCGGACTTCCAGCGGGTGCTCGACCAGCAGGCAGTCGGCAAGACCATCCAGGAAGCCGTGGTGACCCTTTACGATCGCGTGCCGCTGGCCGAGGTCAACTTCTTCATCGTGGTCATCACCGTGCAGGCCCAGGCCGGCGGCAACCTGTCCGAAGCCCTGGGCAACCTCGCCCGCGTGCTGCGCAACCGCAAGAAGATGAAGCAGAAGGTCAAGGCGATGTCCTCGGAAGCCAAGGCCTCGGCTGGCATCATCGGCTCGCTCCCGATCATCGTCGCCATCCTCGTGTCGCTGACCACGCCGACCTACCTGCTGCCGATGATCCAGACGCCGATCGGCAACCTAATGCTCGGTGTCGCCGCCATCCTGATGTTCCTCGGCGGCTTCATCATGAACCGCATGATCCAGTTCGATTTCTAGGGGCGGGCGATGGACAAGCTGATCGAGACGCTCACCAACACCCAGTTCCTGGTCGCCGTACTGGCCGCCGTGGCTGCTGCCGCCGTCGTCTTCACCATCGGCTCCACGTTCTTTTCGGGCGGCTCGAAAATCCGCCAGCGCATCAGGCGGGTCGCGCTGGAGCGCGAGAAGATGCGCGCCGAGGAAATGGCGCGGCTGCGCGGCTCGGGCAAGGAAGAGCAGGGCGCCACCCGCACCATCCGGCAGGTGGCCGGCCGCGACTACATGAAGAACGTCGTCGAGCGCTTCTCGCTCGAAAAGGCCTTCATGGACGAGAACACCGCCGAAAAGCTCGCCCGCGCCGGCTATCGCGGCCAGGCCGCGATGACCACGTTTCTGTTCGTGCGCTTCGTTACCCCGTTCGTGCTGTTCGTCGTCGCCTTCGCCTACATGAGCCTCGTCGTCTTCGCCGACAAGCCGCTCTGGATGAACGCCATCTACGCCGTGTTCGTCGGGCTGGTGGGCGCCTACCTGCCGATCCTGCTGCTGAAGAACAAGACCATCAAGCGGCAGCAGTCGATCCGCCGGTCGTGGCCGGACGCGCTGGATCTCGTGCTGCTCTGCGTCGAAGCCGGCATGTCGGTGGAACACGCCCTGAAGCGCGTCGCCAGGGAAATCGGCGCCCAGAGCATCGAACTCGCCGAGGAGCTGACGCTGACCACCGCGGAACTGTCCTTCCTCGAGGATCGCACCCGCGCCTACGAGAACCTCGGCAAGCGCACCGGGCTCGACAACGTCAAGTCGGTGATGCAGGCGCTGATCCAGGCCGAGCGCCACGGCACCTCGGTGGGCTCGGCGCTGCGCGTGATGGCCGAGGAAGGCCGCGAGGCGCGGATGATGGAGGCCGAAAAGAAGGCCGCCGCCCTGCCGCCCAAGCTCACGGTGCCGATGATCGTGTTCTTCCTGCCGGTGCTGTTCATCGTCATCCTGTCGCCGGCGGTCATCCGGGTGTTCGCCAACAAGTTCTTCAATGGCGGCGGGTGAGGCGCGCGCCCGTTTCGGATTGGCGGGGACAGAGGCGGACGGGCCCGCCGGCGCGTGCTGACCCCCACCCCTGTCCCCTCCCCCTAAGAATGGGGAGGGAGACCAAAACACGGGCGCCGGTGGGCGGGTCTCCCTCCCCTGTAGGGGGAGGGGACAGGGGTGGGGGTCCACAGCCACCAGACGTCAGGTTGTCGCCACGAGCGCGGCGGTGCTGAACCCGCTCAGCCCTCTTTGTTGATCAGGTCCCAGCGATTCTGCTGCGTCAGCAGCGCGCGGATATAGGCCATGTTCGCCTCGACCTGGTCTGGTGGCAGTTCGGCTGCGAACAGCGCGCGGCTCTCGTCGAACCGGCCCTGGAGGCCGATGATCAGCGCGAGATTCTGCCGCACCTGGCTGTTGGCGCCGCGCATCTTCACTGCCATGCGGAGCTCGGCCTCAGCCTTGTCGAGCTCGTTGGTCATCGAATAGGAGAGGCCGAGATTGGCGTGGATCGAGGCCTGGTCCGGGGCGATCTTCAGCGCCTGGCGGTACATCTCGCGCGCCTCGGTGTTGCGCCCGCTCTGGTCGAGGATCGCGCCCTTGACCATCAGCGCATTCCAATCGGGCGAAGCCGGGTTGATGGCGCTGTCGATGACGTTGAGCGCCTGGTCGAAGCGGCCGGCGGCGGACAGCGCCTTGGCGAAGCCGACCAGCAGCTCGGGATCGCCCTTGAAGCGGGCCACGCCGTCCTCGAGCACGGCGACCGCCTGCTCATTCTGGCCGTTGGCGCGAAGCGCAGCGGCGTAATAGATGATCGTGGCCCGGTTGCCCGGGTCCTTCTTGTAGTGCGCCGCGAGTTGGGCAAGCGCCGCCTGCTTCTTGTCGAGCGGCTGGCCTGCGAGGTCCGTCCCGCCGATGCTTCCGGTGGTCATCGGGTTCGAGGCGCAGGCGGAAAGGGCAAGCGCCGCGGCGCCGGCGAGGAGCAGGGCGCGGAGCGGGTTCAAGTTGGTCTGGACAAGGCGCAACAACACGAAACAGTTCCCAATGACGATACCCGAGCCCCGCCAGAGCAATAATTGATTAACCCTAACAGCGCGTTAAGGCGCGCCTCGGTAGGTTGCCATGCCTGCCTTGCCGGCGTAGACGAAATGCCCCCCAGCTCCACCCCGAACGGACCTCCGAAATGGCCAAGTCGAAGTCGCTACCGCTGATCGCCGCCGAGGCGAACGCGCTGCCCGAAAGCCTGACGCCGGCCGAACTGCGCTGGGCCACGGCGCAGGGCTTTTCCGGCCAGCGCGGCAGGCTGCTGGCGCTGCCGGACGCGGACGGAGGCCTTGCCGGCTACCTCTTCGGCCTCGGCGAGTCGGTGGGGCGACCGGCGCTCACGCTCGGGCTCGCCGGCGCCGCGCTCGAGCCGGGAGAGTACAGGCTGGCCGGCAGTTACGGCGACCCGACGCTGGCGATGCTCGCCTTCCGCCTCGGTGCCTATCGCTTCGACCGCTACCGCAAGCCGCGCGAGCCGGTACTGCTCGACGATGTCGAGGGGGCGGACCTGGACGAGGTGTTGCGGCTCGTCGAGGCGGCCTACCTGGCACGCGATCTCATCAACACGCCGGCCAACGATCTCGGACCGGATGCGCTGGAAAAGGAAATCCGCGGCTTCGCCAAGGCTCACGAACTGGAGGTGAAGGTCATCGCCGGAGACGATCTGCTGAAGCAGAACTTTCCGATGATCCACGCGGTCGGCCGGGCCGCGGCCGAGGCGCCGCGGCTGGTCGAGTTCAGCTGGGGCAAGGCCAGTGACCCCAAGGTGACGCTGGTGGGGAAGGGCGTCACCTTCGATACCGGCGGGCTCGACATCAAGCCGTCGGCCGGCATGCTGCTGATGAAGAAGGACATGGGCGGGGCGGCCAATATCCTCGGCCTCGCGCACGCCATCATCGACGCCAAGCTGCGGGTGCGGCTGAGGGTGTTGATCCCGATCGTCGAGAATGCCATCTCCGGCCCCTCGTTCCGGCCGGGCGACGTGCTGCGGGCCCGCAACGGCTCGACCGTCGAGATCGGCAACACCGATGCCGAGGGCCGGCTGATCCTCGGCGACGCGCTGGCGCTGGCCGACGAGGAGGCGCCCGAGCTGATCGTCGACATGGCGACGCTGACCGGCGCGGCGCGTTCGGCGCTGGGGCCCGACCTGCCTCCGCTCTATGCCACCGACGACGAACTGGCGCGCGGCCTGATGGCGGCGGGGGCGGTGTCGGACGATCCGCTCTGGCAGATGCCGCTCTGGGCGCCCTACGATTCGATGATCGCCTCGAAGATCGCCGACGTGAACAATGCCGGGGCGAGCGCCTTTGCCGGCTCGATCACCGCCGCGCTGTTCTTGAAGCGCTTCGTCAAGCAGGCCAGGGCCTGGGCGCATCTCGACATCTACGCCTGGGCGCCGGAAGCCCGCGCCGGGCGGCCGTTCGGCGGGACGGACCAGGGAATCCGGGCGGTTTACGGATATCTGAAGCAGCGGTTTGGTTGAGGGGTTCGACCGCGCCCCTGCACGCTGGCGTCGCCAACCGCCGAGTTGGTGTTGGCTGCGATGGTAGGCCGCTGCCTTGGCGTCAGTACCCGCGGCTGAAGTCGATCACGTTGGGCAGGGGCAGGCCCGCTTCGTGGTCCTTGATCACCTTGGAGAAGTAGGCGACGCCGGTGCGCTCGCTCGAGGCAGCGGCGATGTGCGGGGTGATGTAGACATTGTCCATGGCCCAGAGCGGGCTCTCCTGCGGCAGTGGCTCGACTTCGAACACGTCGAGGCTGGCTGCCTTCAGTGTCCCGTCGTTGAGCGCCCGGACGATGTCGGCCTCCTTCTGATGGCCGCCGCGCGCCGCGTTGATCACCACCGGACCCTCGTTGTCGATGCCGCCGCGCCTGAGCCTGGAGAAGGTCTCGTAGTTGAGGATACCGTGCGTCTCCGCCGTCAGCGGCAAGAGATTGACGAGGATATCGGTGCCCGAAAGGAACGCCTCGAACTCCTCGGGGCCGGTGAACACCTCGACGCCCTCGACCTCCTTGGGTGACCGGCTCCAGCCGCGCAGCTTGTAGCCGAAGGTTTTCAAATGGCGGATGGCGTCGAGCCCGAGCTGGCCGAGGCCCATCACGCCGACCGTCGCGTCCCAGGCGGGGGCCGGGTAGAGCTGGCGCCACTGTCGCGCCGCCTGGTCGCGCTTGAAGCGGGTGAACAGCCGCTGGTGCATGGTGACCTGCGAGACGACGTAGTCGCTCATCCGCTGCGTCAGGTCCTCGTCCATGAAGCGCGCGATCGGCACGCCGGAGGGCCGCGACGGGTTGCGCAGCAGCGCGTCGACCCCGGCGCCGAGCGACAGGATGGCCTTGAGGTTGTTGAGCCCCTCGAAGGCATCGGGCCTCGGCTTCCAGATGAAGATGTACTCGACCTCGTCGGGATCGTAGCTGTCGGCCCGCGTCACCACCTTGCGGCCGGGAAGGGCCGCCGCAAAGCCATCGGCCCAGCGCCGTTCGTTGAAATCGGCGAGGTGCAGCAGCAAGGTCATCGGACGTCTCCCCCAAAACGAACGAGCCGCACCTGGTTGGCGCGGCTCGGAAATCAGTTGGCTCGCCCGCGATCAGTGCGCGGGCGTGACCGGCTCGGTGGTCGCGGGAGCGGGCGTGCCCTGCACCGGTGTCTCGGTAGCCGTGGTAGTCGGCGTTTCGACCGGCGCGGCGGCGCCGTCGGCAGCAGGAGCGGCAGTGCCGGGAACTGCGGCGGCATCGGCCGGGGCAGCAGCGCCGGCGGCCGGGGCTGCAGCTGCCGCGGCAGGAGCGGCTTCAGCCGGCGGGAACGGCACCGGTGTCGGCGACAGGGTCTGCAGGTAGGCGAGGATGTTGGCGCGATCGGCCGGGTCCTTGTCGCCGGCAAAGCCCATCTTGGTGCCCGGCATGAAGGTCTTGGGCGCGGTGATGAAGGCGTTGAGGTTCTCGTAGGTCCAGGTGTCGCCGGCGGCCTTGTGGGCCAGCATGGCGTCGGAATACGCGAAGCCCGGTACACTTCCCATCAGCCGGCCGACGACGCCGTAGAGATCGGGGCCCTGCTTGTTGCCGGCGCCCTCGGCGAAGTTGTGGCAGCTCTGGCACTTGCGGACCGCGGTCTGGCCGGCGGATGCACTGGCGCTGGCGAGCAGCACGCCGAGCGGCACCTCGGCAGCGGCGGGCGCAGCAGAACCGCCCGCTGCCGCGACTTCCGGCTCGGGCAGGTTGTAGCCCGGGCCATGGCCCTCGATCGGGTGGTATATGGCCTCGGCGAGGAAACCTACGCCCATGACGAACAGCAGGGTGCCCAGAATGGCGCCAATGATCTTGTTGAGTTCGAACGAATCCATCGCGGGTATCTTTAGCCTTTGACGCCGGTTTGATTGGCGGCGGAACAGCGAGAGGCATAGCTAGCCCGCCCCGGCGCTTCAAGCCCTGTCCCGACGCGGGCGGAAGATAGTCTGTACCCTGATGGGGCGCAACGGGTTAGACGCCGGCTGCGACAATAGTGGAAGCCGCCCGCCGCGTCCCGCATTGACTTGCCTCCGGGCCGGTCGCATTAGTGCCGCGCTTTGCGTGCCGGGAGTTTTCGACAGTGACCAGAAAGATCGCGTTCCAGGGCGAGCCCGGCGCTTTCAGCCATGCGGCGACGCATGCGCTGTTCCCCTCCGATGAAGCGCTGCCCTGCGTCACCTTCGAGGACACCATCGCGGCGGTGCAGAACGGCGATGCCGACTATGGCGTCGTGCCGGTGGAGAACTCGCTCTACGGGCGGATCACCGACATCTATCACCTGTTGCCGCAAAGCGGCCTGTTCATCACCGGCGAGCATTTCCTCAGGATCGAGATGAACCTGCTCGGCGTGCCGGGCGCCACCCTCGCCGACATCAAGGCGGTGCAGTCGCTGTCGGTGGCGCTTGGCCAGTGCCGGAAGTTCATCTCGAAGCACAAGCTCAAGACCATCAACGGCGTCGATACCGCAGGCTCGGCCCGCGAGATCGCCGAGAAGGGCGACAAATCGGTCGCCGCGATCGCTTCGCGCTTTGCCGCCGAGGTCTACGGGCTCGACGTGATTGCCCGCAACATCGAGGACGCGGCGCACAACACCACGCGGTTCCTAGTGATTTCGAAGCAGCCCGAGGAGCCGGCGCAGGGGGGCGAGAAGGTCAAGACCACCTTCGTCTTCCGCGTGCGCAACGTGCCGGCGGCGCTCTACAAGGCGATGGGCGGCTTTGCCACCAACGGCGTCAACATGACCAAGCTCGAGAGCTACATGCTCGACGGCTCGTTCACCGCCACGCAGTTCTACGCCGATATCGAGGGGCATCCCTCGGACCGCTCGGTCCAGCTCGCCTTCGAGGAACTGCGGTTCTTCACCGACCAGTTCCACGTCTTGGGCGTCTATCGCGCCGCGTCGGCGGGCGAGGCTCAGTAGAAGTCGTCGTCCTCGTCGGCCCCGATGACGAGGCCTCCAGCTTCGACGCCCCAATCGAGATCGTCGCCCTTGTCTTCTTCGCGCCGCGCCTCGGCCTCGAGGATCTGGTGCTCGAACGCCGGCAGATAGAGCGGCGCGCCGACCTCGCGGATCGAAGCGCGCTGCATCTGGCTGAGGGCGATCAGCTCGTGCGGAACTCTCACTGACTTCATCATGACAAGCCTCCTGGGCCCGTGAAGTCATTAGAATGCGCCCCAGTTTGTTAACAAGGTCTGAGGGATGCGTTCAGGTGGGGCGGTTGGCGGACTGCAAGTGAGCTTCACTATCTATGCGAAACCTCACGACCCCCTCCCCAGCCGCTCCCCTCAAGGAGGGGCGCGATGGAGCCGTTGCTCCGACGTCTCAGTCGGCTCCGCTCCCCCCTTGAGCGGAGGGTTGGGGGAGGGGGCGAAGCGGTTAGCGTTGTGGCGCAACTCGATGTCATCCCCGCGGAAGCAGGGCCCAGTTCGCGGCTGGCGCGGGCGGTGTGTTAGGTCCCTGCTTTCGCAGCAGGGATGACACAGAGTTGTTGGAGGGGTTCGGTGGCAGCCAGGCCTAAGCCTCCAGCCCGGCGTCCCGCTTCAGCGCCGACAGCAGATACTTGAGCCCGGCCACGTTCTGGCCGGCTTCGATGCGCGGGCCCATCTGGTCAGCGGAAATCGCGATGCTTTCGCTCAGCGCTTCCAGCGCCGAGGCGATCTGGAGCAGGTCGCGGCGCATCTCGTGGCCGGGCGCGAGGTTGTCGATAAGGCGGTCGCTGTGGTCCATCGCTTCGAGGATCTGCCGGCGGGTGCGGTCGGCTTCGTCGAGCAGCAGCGAACTGACCGAAGCCCTGCCGCGCGCCGCCTCGCGATATTCGTCGGCAACCTTGTTCCAGTGCCCGATCATGCCCTGCCACAGGGCGATGTGGCGCCGGGCTTCGGCCTCGTCATTGCTGCCTCTGGCAATCATCTTGGACTCCACTCGAACCTGGCCACCAACGGCGAAGTGGGCGGTGCGGTTGCATGGGGTCCTTGCCATCGCCGCAATGTCGCGCCATATAGCCAGCCGGGAGGTTGGCGCGGACGTGTTCCTCGCCAACCGGGTCAGGACCGGAAGGTAGCAGCCCCAACGAGACCTTCACGGGTCGTTGCCAGCCTCCTACCTCTCGCCCATACTGGCGGCTGCCGGCGGCGGATTCCCTGAACATGCGAGTCGAAAGGGCGGATGGCCAAAGAACATGGCGACCACTGACACATCGTCGCCCTATCTGGTGCTCGCCCGGAAATACCGGCCGCTGAGCTTTGCCGGATTGATCGGTCAGGACGCCATGGTCCAGACCCTGCGCAATGCGTTCAAGTCGGGCCGCATCCATCACGCCTTCATCCTCACCGGCGTGCGCGGGGTGGGCAAGACCACCACCGCCCGCATCCTTGCCCGCGCCTTCAACTACGAGGACGAGACCGGCCGCCATCCGACGCTCGATTTCGAGAAGGAAGGGGTTCACGACCGCGCGATCATCGAAGGCCGCCATGTCGACGTGGTGGAGATGGACGCCGCGTCCAATACCGGCATCAACGACATCCGCGAGATAATCGACTCGGTGAAGTACGGCCCGGTTTCGGCGCCGTACAAGGTCTACATCATCGACGAAGTGCACATGCTCTCGACCGCGGCCTTCAACGGCCTCTTGAAGACGCTCGAAGAGCCGCCGCCCTACGTGAAGTTCATCTTCGCCACCACCGAGATCCGCAAGGTCCCGGTGACCATCCTTTCCCGCTGCATGCGCTTCGACCTGCGCCGCGTGCCGCCCGAGACGATGACGGCGCACCTCGTCGACCTGCTCGGGCGCGAGGGGATCGACTACGAGCCCGAGGCGCTGGCGATGATCGTGCGCGCCGGCGAGGGGTCGGTGCGCGACAACCAGTCCCTGCTCGACCAGGCGATCAGCCATGGCGACGGCAAGGTGACCACCGCGACGGTCAAGGCCATGCTCGGGCTGGGCGACCGAGCCCGCACCATCGACCTGTTCGAGGCGCTGATGTCCGGCAATATCGGCGGCGCGCTGGAAAATCTCCGCGAGCTCTACGATGCGGGGGCCGACCCGCAGACCATCATCGCCGATCTCTGCGATTTCACCCATCTCGTCACCCGCATCAAGATCGTCCCGGCTGCTGCCGACGACGTGTCGCTGACCCCGGACGAGCGCAGCCGCGGCGCCCAGCTGGCACAAAAGCTCGGCATGCGTGCCCTGAGCCGTACCTGGCAGATCCTGTTCAAGGGCTATGACGAGGTGCAGCAGGCCGGCAACGCGCTGCAGGCGGCCGAAATGGTGCTGGTGCGCCTCGCCTATGCCGCGGACCTGCCGACCCCGGATGAGCTGATCGCCAAGCTCGGCAACCTGCCCGCGCCGAGCACTGCCCAGACCGCGCCGGTGGCGCGCGGTACATCCGGCGGCCCGCAGGCGGCGCGCCAGTATCAGCCCGAGGTGGCGCCGCGCTTCGAAGCCGCGCCGGCGCCCCAACCCGTTCCGCAATCGACGCCGCAGGCCCTCGCCAATCCGCGCAGCTATGCCGAGCTGGTGGCGCTGGCCGGCGAGAAGCGCGACCTGATCGTCAAGCACGCCCTCGAATCCTCGCTGCGTCCGGTGTCGATCGGCGATGCGCGACTGGAGGTGGCGCTGGTCGAGAATGCCGACCCCGGGATCATCCAGACGCTGTCGGCACGGCTGAAGACCTGGACCGGCCGGCAGTGGATGATCACGCTGAAGACCGACGCGCAGCACGTGCCGACGCTGCGCGAGCAGCGCGAGGAGCGGCAGGAGGCGGTGCGGCAGGAAGCCCACCAGGACCCGCTGGTGCAGGCCATCCTCGAGACGTTCCCGGGTGCCACGGTGCGCGTGACGGTGAAGCAGGAACAGATCCCGATCGAGGCCTACGCGGATGCCATCCGCGACAGCGATGAGGACGACGAATGAAAGACCTGATGGGAATGATGAAGGCCGCCCAGGAGATGAAGGGGCGGATGGAGGAGTTCCAGACCCAACTCGCCGAGCTGACGGTCGAAGGCCGCTCGGGCGGCGGCATGGTGACCGTGACGCTGAGCGGCAAGGGCGAGATGCGGGGCCTGAAGATCGACCCCAGCCTGTTCAAGGAAGACGACGTCTCGGTGCTCGAGGACCTGATCCTCGCCGCGCACAATGATGCGAAGGCGAAGGCCGAGACGGAGATGAACGCCAAAATGCAGGAGATGACGGCGGGATTGCCGTTGCCTCCGGGCATGAAGTTTCCGTTCTGAGATTATGTCTCTGAACTCTCCCCACGCGTTTCTCCCTTCCCCCCTTGAGGGGGAAGGTGCCCGAAGGGCGGATGAGGGGTATCGCATCGCCTGCGATGCGCGATCCGAGCGGCAGCGAGGATCGGTACTGCCCCTCACCCGGCCGCTGCGCGGCCACCCTCTCCCTCAAGGGGAGAGGGAAGGAAGAAACTGAATGGCCAACGGCGGACCCGAGATCGAGCAACTGATCCTGCTGCTGGCGCGACTGCCGGGGCTTGGGCCGCGGTCGGCGCGGCGGGCGGTGCTGCAGCTGATCAAGAAGAAGGAACAGCTGATGATCCCGCTGTCGGCAGCGCTCGATCGCGCCGTGCAGGCGGTGACCGTCTGCGAGGTCTGCGGCAATGTCGATACGCGCTCGCCCTGCCACATCTGCGCCGATCCGCGCCGCGACAGCGGTTTGCTGATCGTCGTCGAGGACGTGGCCGACCTCTGGGCGCTGGAGCGCGCCGGGGTGGGGGCGGTGAAATACCATGTGCTGGGCGGCGTGCTGTCGCCGCTCGACGGGGTGGGGCCGGACGATCTGTCGATCGACGCGCTGCTGCGCCGGGCGCCGGAGTTCTCGGAGATCGTGCTGGCAGTGAATGCCACCGTCGAGGGGCAGACCACGGCGCACTACATCACCGACCGGCTGGCGCCGAGCGGGGTGAAGATCACCCGTCTTGCCCATGGGGTGCCGGTCGGCGGCGAACTCGACTATCTCGACGAGGGGACGCTGAGCCAGGCGCTCAAGGCGCGGACGGCGATCTAGGCGGCGCCGACGTCGGGATCGAAGCCGTCGCCGTCGATCCATTCGCGTTTGTCGATCGGCTCCACATTGTCCTGCGTGAACGAGGCTTCGTCCGCTTCCTCGATGGCTTCGAGCTCATCGGAATCGGGTGACAGCGTCTCGCGATGGGCGGTGGGATCATGGTCCACCGAGGTCGGATCCATGCTCTCGCCGTCGACACTCTCGAGCCGCGCAATGGCTTCGTCGATCGACAGGATCATCGTGAGCGGATCGTCCTCGCCGAAATCGCTGGCCTCGAGGTCGGCGAGTTCGCTGCGCATCGCCCTGAGCCGGAGCAGCCGTTCGTCGGCAGGCCAATCGTCGCCGTAGAGCAGGTCCTCGATCTCGGTCTGGCTGACGGGTTGGGCGTACCCAGGCGTATCCCCGTCATTGCCGGCGGGAGTGTCCTCGGCGAGCAGGCCTCGGAAGTGATTATTGGCGCCCATGGGCCGTCCCTCTTTGATTTCGCAGGGCTAACGCTTCCACCCGGCCACAGGTTCAGCGCGGCCATCTTACGCCCGCCTTGGCGTCAACGCCAACCGTAGGGCTGGTACGTAGCTTTCGGCGCACCACGGCGGGCGCCGCATGCGCCGTTCTCTCGGTTGTAGCCGACTATTCCCCGGCGAGGCGCTGCTCCGGCCGGACGTCGTCGAACTCCATCGCCTCGATCCGCTCGCCGCGCCGCGCGACCTTGCCCGACGAGGTGACGATATCGCCGATATCGCTGGCGGCCTGGGTGAAATGCGTCTGGAGCTTCCGCACCCGCTCGTCGAGCCGGCCGACATCGAGCAGCAGTTCGCGCACTTCCTTCTGGATCTTGTGGGCTTCCTCGCGCATCCGCACATCGCGCAAGAGCGCCTGCACCACCTGGATCGAGAGCATCAGGATCGCCGGCGAGACGATGACGACGCGGGCCCTCAGCGCCCGCTGCACCACGTCCTCGAACTTTTCGTGCAGGTCCGCAAAGATCGATTCCGACGGGACGAACAGGAAGGCGGTGTCCGCCGTTTCGCCGGCGATCAGGTACTTCTCCGAGATGGCCTTGATGTGGACGCCCATGTCGTTCTTGAAGCCGTTGGCGGCGAACCGCACCTCCTCGGGCGCCTGCGCGTCGCCAAGCCGCTGCCAGCTTTCGAGCGGGAATTTCGCGTCGATCACCAGCGAGGGCGCATTGTTGGGCATGAACACCAGCGCATCGGGCCGGTTGCCGTTCGAGAGCGTCGCCTGGAAGGCATAGGAATTGGGCGCCAGCCCATCGCCGATAATGGTCTCCATGCGGCCTTGGCCGAAGGCGCCGCGGGTCTGCTTGTTGGCGAGGATCGACTGCAGCGAAACCACATCCTGGCTGAGCTGGGTGATATTGCTCTGCGCCCGATCGATGACGGCGAGCCGCTCCTGCAGCTTGGCGAGGCTCTCGTTGGTCTTGGTATTACCCTCGGTCATCGCCGCGCCGATGCGCTGGCCCTGGCTGTCGAGCCGCTCGTTCACCAGCCGCGCGAGGTCGGAGGTGCGCGAGCCGAAGATTTCCGACATGGTCTGCATGCGCCCGGTCATCTCTGATTGGACGCGCAGCATGTCGGCGATGTAGCGCTCGGTCTCCTGCGCTTTGAGCCGGGCGGCCGCCGCCTCGTC
>NZ_JAQGJL010000144.1 GCF_028290645.1 Devosia sp.
AGGGCGTGCCCGTGACTTACAACGATCCGCCGCTCACCGACTGGGGCACCAATAGCCTGAAGAACGGTCTCGACACCCAGCGCGTCACCGAGGGGCGCCCGGTGATGGGCGCCGAGGATTTCTCGTACCTCGCCCAGGTCGTGCCGGGCATGTTCTTCTTCCTGGGCGTCGTGCCACCGGACGTCGACCCGCTGCAGGCGCCGGCCAACCATTCTCCGCTCTTCCGCGTCCACGAGCCCGCACTCAAGTACGGCGTGCGCGCGCTCAGCTACCTCGCGATCGACTATCTGAAACGGGAGTAGCTACGGGCATATTCGTAGATCGTCCTCTTCTGCTGCGGATCAGCAGAGGGCATGGACGATGTTGCGACAAGCCGAAGGCTACACGCGACGCGCCAACCAAGAGCGAATTGCCCTGGCAGCAATGACGTGGCGGATAACCGGCAGGGCAACGACGCAACCCACGTGGATCGCCATGGTGGATCGCCATGTCGGCTACTGGCACTTCTGAGACATGATAAGGGACGCGACCGGGGTCCGCCTTCATCGGAAGCGGATCTCTCTATTTAGGCCAGCGTAAAGGCTGCTTGTTAATTCCGGGCCCAACCCAGGCTAGGCAACGGCCGCGGCGCGCTGGAACGCTGGCCGCGCAAGCGCTCACGATAGGCCCTGGCGCGGGGACCGAGCAGGGAGGCGAAGTGGGGCTTTCCCATGGTGTTGAGCGGATAGCCGACCGAAATGTCGGCAAGCGTCATCCGCCCCGCCACCAGGAAGTCACGACCCTCCAGCCGCTGCTCGAGTAGCTTTGCCCGCATCGAGAGCGAGTGGCGAGCATCGGCCAGCACGGCATCGATGCCGGTCTGCATCTCCGGCGTCTTGTTCCGGATGCGGCCGACGCGCGCCATCGCGGAGAGCGGCGCCTGCAGAGTCGCCTCGCCGTACAACAGCCATTGCACGAACTCCGGCCGCTCCGGCTCGTCCGGCGCCACGATCAGGTCGGAACCATGCCGGGCCGCAAGGTATTCGCAGATCGCCAGAGATTCGTAGATCGCCCGGTCGCCGTCGATCAGGGCGGGCAGCGTGCCGGCCGGATTGATCGCGAGATACTCGGGCTCCTGCAGTCGCGGCCGAACACCCAGGGACGTTACGTCGACCGTGGCGCCGATCTCCTCTAGCGTCCACAGCACGCGGAGCGAGCGCGAGGTGGGTACGTGATAGAGCGTGGCCATCAGCCGAGCGCCTCCAGCGATGACGGGGCCGAGGGGCCCAGCCATGCCCGGTTATGGCACCAACCGGATAGGCCGAGAAGCTCACTGCCTGTCCGCTATCGGGTGGAAAGCGGACCGTGATTGCCGGGTTTGCCGTGTGCGAGTGGCGCGCCAAAGGAAGTGAGCCGGGCTGCCATCCTTGTCCACTCGGGACGATGCCTTGACTGGCAGCGCCACGCGCCAGAGCGCTTCGGTCGCCTCAGCGCTTGCGGACGAACTCGGCGCGCAGGACCAGACCCTTGATGGTGTCGTGGCGGCAGTCGATCTCCTGGGCGTCGCCCGTCAGGCGGATGGTCTTGATCACCGTGCCGCGCTGCAGGGTCTGGTTGGAGCCCTTGACCTTCAGATCCTTGATCAGGAGGACGCTGTCACCGTCGGCCAGCAGTTTGCCGACCGAATCGCGCACCTCGACGGCTCCCGCAGGGGCTTCGCCTGCAGCCTTCTTCGCGGCTGCTTCGGCCGCGGGTATCCACTCGCCGCTGGCCTCGTCGTAGACATAGTCGTCGTCGCTGTCGGCCATTTTCGTTTCGGCTCCTGCAAGAGAGCGTGCGCTCTACAGGCCCGGAACAGGCGTCGCAACACCGCGCATTGTCTCCCCTGATGTGTTGCCTCCATTGAAGCGTCCGGCGCATTGCCGACGGCGCAACTGCCCATCAGCTCATGGCGATCTTTGGATGGGAAACCAGTGCCAATCGCACGCTACTTGCAGAGCAAGCGATGCACCTGCTGGTACCCCGCGAACGGAACAAATCGGGAGCCTGAATTGTCGTACTTTTCGCTCGGATCGCCGAGTGCGACAAAATTGGGAGCTAACCCATTGATTTTGTGAGCGCGTGAAAAGTAGTGGTGCCCGAGACGGACCCGGAGCAATCATCCATATCAAGCACTTAGTGCGTAGTGGGACCTTAAAAACTTCCACAGCTTATCAGGGGTTCCTACCACTGTGTCCCACCGCTCGGGACGCTCTTTCCCAATTTTCCCGCAAGCCCGACCAGGGCGGCTGATGGGATGAAATCTTACTGAAGTCGCCAATTCCACGTTCGGGTGGCTAACCGACTTCAACGCGTGGGGCGCTCATTCTTTTGCCTTCTCCGCCAAAGCAATCTTGCTTTGCAGTCGATAGTGCAAGTCACGGAACGTCTGCTCTACGATGTGCAGGGCAATACTCATTGGTTCTCGATCATTGGGCAGAGGATAGCCTAGCAATTCCCAAATTAGTGATTCCGCTAAGGTGGGTTCTTCAACATTTCGATAGCGATGTACCTGCCAACCGCCCCAGATACCCTCTGCACAACTTTGTTCTAGTGTTCTGTAGGTCAGGCCGATTTTAACAAGCCCGGGCTTGTCGGGATGTATCAACAGACACAAGACACCCGATTGTACAGCCTGGCCAATTTCTTCTGGAGTTCTTTGGCCCATTCCACATTGAGGGCAGCCTTCACCTTCCGCCACATTGTTGGGTATCGTGCGCCACTCGTGGCCGTTACTGCATTGAAAGTTGTTTCTTCCAGACCTTTTGCTTTTGACGTGCCCTACTAGGGTGATGCCACGTCCTTCCAGTCGTTTTTTCATCCATTCGGTATTCGCGTAGACATAGTCCGGCAATGGTATTGGTGGAGGCCGTACACCCGCCTTCTTTGCTGCCTCCAAAGCAGACTGCACTAATTTCCATTCCATCTTTTCAATTTCAATTCCTGCTCGAAACGGGATATCTGCCCAACCCGTTGCACTCCAAAAAACCGCTTCGGCCCATTTTGGATCGGGGACGGCAAAGTATGTTTCTAGCTCCCATTTCTGACCGGTCTCTTTGACGATCCGGCCCGCATGTTTTGAGTAATCTCTATTGTGCTCGACCAATCGCTCCTGAGGGAGACGGGTAGTCTGTCCGACCTTGTAAAGGTCCGGATCAGACGGGTGGACCAATACATATAGATAACCTGACTTCATTGTGCTCTCGGTATCCGTATGGCGTCAGAGCGAAAAATCTCGTCGTCCACCTTGGGTCATCCGCGTTAGTTTGACCTTCTGATCGTCACTTCCGGTGTACCTTCAACTTCAGACATTGCCGGACGCGATCGCTACTTCAGAAATGCCAAGAACCGCCCTGACCGACATTCACTTGCCGTCTTGCTACACGTCGAATATACGCGCCTCTTCGGCCGACATAAAAAGCCCCGGAACATCATTCCCCGGAGAGCTCATGGCTCCCGTTTCCACACCGGAACCATTCGACCCGGACCGGTACCGCTCCGCCGCCGCGCACTACGAACGGGGCCGAGTTCCCTACGCCCCAGCTCTGATCCGCCCCCAATTCGGTCGTATTAGAGACCGATACCACCACTTGCCGTACATCGGGCGTCAAGCGAGAGTAGCCGTCGGAGGCATTCATGAAGGGCAGCTTTGGCGCTGTTTTGGCAACGCTGGCGACGCTTGTTGCAACGGGGGCGGTAGCGCAAACAAGTGACGTTAGGCCTAAGCCGCCCAAGCCGACCGTTGACTCCATGATCGATGACATTCTGAAGAGCAAGCAGCCGCCGCAGAAGGTGCTGACGCCTGAGATGAGCCCCAAGCCGGTGCAGGAGGTGACCCGTCCAGCTCCAGCCACATCGGCCTCCGCGTCGCCCTTGACCGCGAGCGAAATCGAGAGCGTTCGGCAAAAGATCCGGCCGTGCT
>NZ_JAQGJL010000159.1 GCF_028290645.1 Devosia sp.
GTGTAGTCGTGTGGTTACTTCTTGAACTTGATATCCTGCACGTCGATGTGGGTGTTCGTCGAGATCGACGGACGCCAGTCGAGCCGCGGAGAAACACGCGACAGGGTCACCATGTAGAACAGCGGCACTGAGATCGCCTCGTCATGCACGAGCTTGAAGATCTCCTGGTAGAGCTTCGTACGCTCCTCGCCGGTTGCCGGAGTCGCCTTCTCGATCAGCGCATCCAGCTCGGGGTGGAGGTACGTCGCCGACTGCGTGCCCACCTTGCTGTGGTAGTTATTGTTGGCGCTGAACGAGGCGTCGCCGCGGTCGTTGTCGGACATGATGAACACGAGGTTCGGACCGACGTTCTCCGGGAACGGCCGCGACTGGAAGGTGATCTCGCGAGCGCGCTCCATGATCTCGAGCGAGGTGTTGAACCCGACGTTGTTCAGCATCTGGCTGAGCACCTGAGACACTTCGTCGGAGTTGGCGAACAGGCCCGCCCGTCCGATGAAGCGAATCGGCGCATCGACCGGCACGCCGTCGGCCTTGGCTTCGGCGAGCAGCGCCTTGGCCTTCTCCGGATCATAGGGATACGGCACCAGGTCGGGGTTGAAGCCGTTGATCGAGGGGCCGGGCAGCTGTTCGGCGAGGATCACGCCCGGGTTGAGCACGGTGCCCTTCATCGACTCGCGATCGATCGCATAGGCCACGGCCTGACGGACGCGCACGTCGTCGAACGGCGGGTACTTCTCGTCGAGTCGCAGCCAGGTGGTTTCAGAGTTGACGTACGGGAAGTCGGTCTCCGGGTTGTCGGCATCCTGCTGGGTCAGTTCCAGCGCGATGTCGGCTTCACCAGTTTCCACCATCGCCGCGCGCACCGAGGACTCGGCGCGGAACAGGTAGGTGACCTGCGACACCTCGGGCTTCTCGCCCCAGTAATTGTCGTTGCGCGTGAGCACGACCTTCACACCCGGAACCCATTCGGACACCAGGTAGGGCCCGGTGCCGCTCGGCTGGCGGATCGGAGCATCCGGCGGCGAATTCGGCGAGGTCATCAGGTTACCCTTGACGAACCGCACGGGCATGATCGGGTCGTCAACGCTGTTGCTGATGTCGACCGTATAGTCATCGATCTTGACGGCGCTGAACTCGATCGTGCCGTCGACGCAGGACATCGCCGGGTTCATGATGCGCTTGATGTTGAACAGCACCGCATCGGCGTTAAACTTGGCCCCGTCGCTGAACGTGGCGTTCTCGACCAGGTGGAAGCGCCAGGTCTTCGGATCGATCTGCTCCCACGACTTGGCCAGGCGCGGGAGCAGCGTGCCATTGGCCGGATCGCGATCAAGCAGCGTTTCGGAGATGTTGTTCTGGATAACGCGACTGACGCCGGCATAGCCGGCATTGCACGTTTCCATCGTATCGGGCTCTTCGGTCGAAACGATGGTGATCGAGGTACTGGCGTCTTGGGCGAACACGGCGCCGGGCGCCGTGGCGCCGAACATGGTGCCGAGTAGCAGAGGCGCTAGGAACCCCCATTTCGGTCGCGAAATCATGCATTCCTCCCAGAATACGTTTGCTTTGCTGGCGTCATCGGTTGCGCGTCTTCGTCGCGGCACCGATGTTCCGGTGTGCCCCGGACAGTGCGGCTTTCGGCACCGGACCAAAGCGTTGACCAAGATAGGATGACCTCAAAGTTTGTCAATTTAAAATACTACAATGACGCCATTTTCGGCCTCTTCATGTCTGAAAGACTTATAACTTTGACAGATTGACGCGCTTCGGTCACCGCTCTGGACGCTGCGCATCATGTTGATAAGTCCTTATTATATAAGACCATTCGTCCATATTCAGGGCCCCAACGACTGACGCCGCCACTCACGCTAGTTCGCGACGACACCCAGGCTGCTCAGGGTGAAGCGTGTGCTGACCAGCTCCGGGTCGGCCTCGATGTCGATCACCGCAGCCTTGCCCGAGGCGCGGGCGCGCTCGAAGGCGGGCAGGAATTCTTCAGTGCTTGTCACCCGCTCGGAGTGGGCGCCGAGCGCCTTGCCGTAGGCCACGAAATCGGGGCTGGTCAGATCGGTGCCGATCACCCGTCCGGGATGGTGGCGTTCCTGGTGCATGCGGATGGTGCCGTACATGCCGTTATTGAAAACCAGCACGATCGGCCTGCCGCCATGCTGCACCGCGGTGGCGATCTCCTGGCCGCTCATCATAAAGCCGCCATCCCCCACGCATCCGATGACGAGCGCGTCGGGACGTACCAGGGACGCGGCAACGGCCGCGGGTACCGAGTATCCCATCGCCCCGCTGGTCGGACCGATCTGACGGCCTGGACGGGCATAGCTCAGGAAGCGCTGCGGCCAGCCGGTGTGATTGCCGGCATCGAGCGTGAGGACGTAGTCGCCCTGGAGAAACGGCTGCAATTGCCGCATCACCTCAGGCAGGTCGACAGGGCCGGGAGGCGTGTTGGGCTCCATGTAGGCCAGGTAGTCGGCCCGCGCGTTTTCCCGCCACGCCTTGTAGCGGTCGGCAGAAATCCATCGCGCATCGGCCACCGCCTCGGCGAAGGCGTTGACGCCGGTGTTGATCGCAAGATCCGGAGCATAGACCCGTCCGAGTTCGCCGCTGTCGGCATGGATGTGAACCAGGCTTCGCCCCGCCACCGGCGGATCCATGATCGTATAGCCCTGGGTGGTCATTTCCCCGAGCCTCGCTCCAACCACCACCAGCAGGTCGGCCTGCTTCATGCGCTTGACCAGCGCGGGAGGACCGGAGGTGCCGAGGTCGCCGGCGAAGGATGCCGAGTTGTTGTCGAAAATGTCCTGCCGGCGGAACGAGCAGGCGACAGGCAAACCGTTGCTCTCGCAAAAGCTCTGGATATGGCGGCAGGCCGCGTCGCTCCAGCCGCTCCCGCCGACCAGCACCATCGGCCGTTCGGCCGCCACTAGGCGGTCGCGAAGCTCGTCGAGTTCGACTGCAGGCACGCCGCCGCGGATCGGGCGCGAACGCGGCGCATCTGGCACCTGGGCCGCCTCGCGCAGCATGTCCTCTGGCAATGCCAGCACCACTGGGCCGGGTCGTCCCTGGGTGGCGACGGTGAAGGCCCGGGCCAGATACTCCGGAATACGCGCGGTCACCTCGATCTGCGCCACCCACTTGGCCACCGGCGCGAACATCGCCCTGTAGTCGATCTCCTGGAACGCCTCACGGTCGGCGAACTCCCGGCCGACCTGCCCGATCAGCAAGATCATCGGCGTAGAGTCCTGGAACGCGGTATGGACCCCGACCGCCGCGTGACAGGCGCCGGGCCCGCGCGTCACCATGCAGATACCGGGCCGCCCGGTCAGCTTGCCATAAGCCTCCGCCATGTTGGCTGCGCCAGCCTCGTGGCGCGCGTTGATTAGCCGGATGCGGTCGCGCGCATCATAGAGGCCGTCAAGCACTTCAAGATAACTCTCGCCCGGGACACAGAAGACCGTGTCGACCTTCTGGACCAATAGCTGGTCGACCAGCAGATGCCCGCCAGTGCGGAGGGGAAGCGTGCTGGCCGTCATCTGGTTGCTCCTCGGTGCTCTGTGCCCTGACACCGGGCCGGTGGGTGGCTCATGCGTATTAACCTAAGAGGATCAGCCCGCCACCGTCAGCGGATTGCCGGACTGCGAGACAACCTTGCCGACGATCGTGCGCAGCTGTTCGGCTACCGCGATCGGCAAGGGCGGCGCCTCGATGGAAGCGATGTTCTGTTTGAGATGCTCGAGGCTGCCGGTTCCGGTCATCACCACCTCGATGCCCGGCGCATGGCGGCAGAAACGATAGGCCGCCTCGGTGATAGGAATGGGCCGGCCGTTCTCGCTGAGAAAGCCCAGCGGGTCGTCGGCGTTGTAGGTAGCGCGATCGATTTCGCCGCGCATCGACAGTTCGGCGATCAGCTCGCCCGCCCGGCGATGATCGGCGAGGCCTCCGCGCACGGCGTACATGCACATCGTACCGATGCCGTTCTTGCTGCTCAGCGGCAGCACGTCGGTCGCCGCCGACTGGTTGAGAAAGTTGTAGCCCACCATGATGACGT
>NZ_JAQGJL010000177.1 GCF_028290645.1 Devosia sp.
CAAGGGGAGAAGGCGGAAATCCGGAACATCGGAGCATATCCATGCGTCTCTTGATCGTCGGTCCCCTCGAGGGCCAGCTCACCACCGCCACCAAGCTCGCCATGGATGGCGGCGCCAAGGTCGCCCACGCCCCCTCGATCGAGATCGCACTTGACTCGCTCCGCGCCGGCCGAGGCGCCGACCTGCTGCTGGTCGACGTGATGATGGACATTGCCGGCCTCATCGCCGGCCTCGACGCCGAACGCATCGTCATCCCGGTCGTCGCCTGCGGCACCGAGAGCAACGCCGCGGCCGCCGTCAACGCCATCCGCGCCGGCGCCAAGGAGTACATCCCGCTGCCGCCCGACGCCGAGCTGATCGCCGCCGTCATCGCCGCCGTCGCCCGCGAGTCGTCCGACTTTCTCTATCGCGACCCGGCCATGGCCCGCGTCGTGAAGCTTGCCGACCAGGTCGCCGGCTCCGACGCCTCAGTGCTGATCACCGGCGAAAGCGGCACCGGCAAGGAGGTGATGGCCAAATACCTCCACTCGCGCAGCAAGCGCGCCAGCCGCCCCTTCATCTCGATCAACTGCGCCGCCATCCCCGAGGCGCTGCTCGAGAGTGAGCTCTTCGGCCACGAGAAGGGCGCCTTCACCGGCGCCATCGCGCGTCGCATCGGCAAGTTCGAGGAAGCCACCGGCGGCACCCTGCTGCTCGACGAAATCAGCGAAATGGATGTCCGCCTCCAGGCCAAGCTCCTCCGTGCCATCCAGGAACGCCTGATCGACCGCGTCGGCGGCACCAAGCCCGTGCCGGTCGATATCCGCATCATCGCCACCTCCAACCGCAACCTCAACGAAGCCGTGCGCGACGGCAGTTTTCGCGAGGACCTGCTGTTCCGCCTCAACGTCGTGAACCTGAAACTCCCCTCGCTCCGCGAACGCCCCGGCGACACCGCCGCGCTCGCCGACCACTTCGTCGATAAATACGCCAAGGCCAGCGGCCTCGGCCGCCGCGTCCTCTCCGCCGAAGCCCGCGACGCCCTGCTCCGCGCCCCCTGGCCCGGCAACGTCCGCGAACTGGAAAACACCCTCCACCGCGCCGTGCTCCTCTCGGGCGGCGAAATCATCGGCCCCGACGCCATCTCGATGCCGGACGGCACCGGGCTGAGCGAAGTCGTCGCCATGGCCTCGCTGGCCGGACAAGCCGCGCAGACCGCCGAAACCATCTCGCGCACCATGGTCGGCCGCACCGTCGCCGACGTCGAGCGCGACCTGATCCTCGATACGCTGGACCACGTGCTCGGCAACCGCACCCACGCCGCCAACATCCTGGGCATCTCCATCCGCACGCTGCGCAACAAGCTCAACCAGTACGCCGACGAGGGCATCGCCGTGGCGGCGCCCGGCGAGCAGCGGAACTCGGCGGCGTGAGTGCTTCCATCGCCAGCCTCTCCGACTTGCCTTCTCCCCTTGTGGGAGAAGGTGGCGCGCAGCGCCGGATGAGGGGTCCGCAGACGAAGTCTGCGCGGTCGGAGCGGAGCGACGAGCGGCTTGCCGGCGCTGAACCAACCCCTCATCCGGCCTACGGCAACCTCCCACAAGGGGAGAAGGCAATCATCTCGGCGCCGGTGAAACACAATGGCTGACCTCTCCGCTCCCACCTCCGGCCTGAAGCTCCCCACCTTCTCCCTCGCGGGCCTGTGGAAATCTCTCGGCTCGTCCGATATCGGCCTCGCGGTCGGCATCATGGGGATCATCGTCGTCCTCATCGTGCCGCTGCCGCCGCTGCTGCTCGATGGGCTGCTCGCCATTTCGATCGTCTTCTCCGTCCTGATCCTGATGACGGCGCTGTTCATCCAGACGCCGCTCGAATTCTCCTCGTTCCCAACGGTGCTGCTGATCGCCGCCATGCTGCGGCTGGCGCTCAACCTCGCCACCACCCGCCTGATCCTCGCCGAGGGCCACAACGGCACCGACGCCGCCGGTCACGTCATCGAGGCGTTCGGCAACTTTGTCATGCGAGGCAATTTCGTCATCGGCGTCGTCGTCTTCGCCATCCTGATCATCGTCAACTTCATCGTCATCACCAAGGGCTCGGGCCGCATCGCCGAAGTCGCGGCGCGCTTCAACCTCGACGCCATGCCCGGCAAGCAAATGGCCATCGACGCCGACCTCTCGGCCGGCCTCATCGACGAAACCGTGGCGAGGAAGCGCCGCGAGAACCTCGAAGCCGAGAGCGCCTTCTTCGGCAACATGGACGGCGCGAGCAAGTTCGTGCGCGGCGACGCCATCGCCGGCCTCCTCATCACCTTCATCAACATCATCGCCGGCATGGTCATCGGCATGCTGCAGGAAGGCCTCACCTTCCAGGAAGCCGGCAACAACTACACGCTCCTGACCGTCGGCGACGGCCTCGTCAGCCAGATTCCCGCCCTCATCGTCTCGACCGCCGCCGGCCTCCTCGTCTCGAAAGCCGGCGTCACCGGCTCCGCCGACAAGGCGCTCGTCGCCCAGTTCACCGGCTACCCCAAGGCGCTCGGCATGTCCGCCGCCGTCATCGGCGCGCTGGCCCTGTTGCCCGGCATGCCGGTCATCCCGTTCCTGGCGCTGGCCGGCGGCGTCGGCTGGCTCGCCTTCAAGTCGGGCAACAAGAAAGCCGCGGGCATCGAGCGCGACGCCGTGGCCGCCGCCGTGCAGCACGCCCATGACCATCCGCCGCCGCAGGAAGCGCCGATTTCCGATAGCCTCAAGATCGACGAGCTGAAGCTCGAACTCGGCTACGGCCTGCTCTCGCTGGTGAAGGAGGACGACACCGGCACCGACCGGCTCACCGAGCAGATCAAGGCGCTGCGCCGCCAGCTGGCGACCGAACTCGGCTTCATCATGCCGCCGGTCCGCATCCTCGACAACATGCAGCTCGAGCCCAACGACTATAAGGTCAAGATCAAGGAGGTCGACGCCGGCCGCGGCCAGATCTTCGCCCACCAGCTGATGGTGATGGACCCCATGGGCAAGGAGATCAACCTGCCCGGCGTCCACACCACCGAGCCCACCTTTGGCCTCCCCGCCACCTGGATCGAGCCGGCGCTGCGCGACGAAGCCGAGCTGCGCGGCTACTCGATCATCGACCCCTCGACGGTGATCTCGACGCACCTGACCGAAGTGCTGAAGGCCAACGTCTCGGACCTGCTGAGCTACGCCAACGTCCAGTCGCTGCTCTCTGGCCTCACCAAGGACCAGCAGAAGCTGGTCGAGGATATCGTGCCGTCCCAGATCTCGGTCTCGGGCGTGCAGCGCGTCCTCCAGACGCTCCTCACCGAGCGCATCTCGATCCGCGACCTGCCCACCATCCTCGAGGGCATCGCCGAAATCGTCGGCCCCGGCCGCACCGCCCAGGTCATCGCCGAGCACGTGCGTTCTCGCCTGGCGCGTCAGCTTTGCGCCGCCAATCTCGGCCCCGACGGGAACCTCCCGCTCCTCACGCTGTCGCCGCAATGGGAGCGCGATTTCGCCGAAGCCATGGTCGGCGACGGCAACGACCGCCACCTCGCCATGGCCCCCTCGCGCCTGCAGCAGTTCATCATCGGCATCCAGCAGGGCTTCGAGAACGCCGCCCAGATGGGCGAAATCCCCGTCCTCATCACCAGCCCCACCATCCGCCCCCACGTCCGCGCCATCATCGAACGCTTCCGCCCGCAGACCGTGGTGATGAGCCAGAACGAAGTGCACCCGCGGGTGCGGCTGAAGACCATCGGGAGCATCTGACCCCTCTCCCCTGAGGGGAGAGGGTAGCGCAGCTGGGAGCGACAGCGACGTAGCGAAGCTAGGGTGAGGGGTTCAGCCGCGCCACAACTCGCGCTCCGCCGCCCCCCACGAAAGCCCGCGCCGGCGCCGGTGTGCCTTCGGCCACCCTTTACCGAATATACGGACTGCCCGTATAGATCTACGCGACGCCGACATAGGCAGGAGTCCCGATGACCAAAAGCGCTTTCGATCAAATCGCCGCGGGAATGAACGACGCCATCGCCTACGCCGACGGCGCGACCGTAGGCTACGAAACACACGTCCCTGCCGAGGTGAACCTCCGCGCCATTCGCAGGCACCTGCAACTGAGCCAGCCCGAGTTCGCGAGGAAGTTCGGATTTTCGGTAGGTCGCATCCGCGACTGGGAACAACACCGCACCCCTATCGACGCCTCGTCCCGCGTTCTGCTCACCGTCATCGAGCGCGAGCCGGAAGCGGTGAAGCGTGCGCTGAGTGTCAGGGTCGCGCGCTAGGCTCGCGCCGCCGCCCCATCCCGAACACTGCCCAGACCCACGCCACAGCCGCGCCTGCCGCCCCGGTCAATCCTTCGCCGAGTAGCTCGCCAGCAGCCAGGCAACGAGCGCAGCCCGGTCGGCCGGCAGACCTCCCTCGGGTAGTGTTGCCGCTCGGAAGCCGTGCCGGCGTAGCAAATCGCTCAGCGCCACTGCCCGGTTCTGCGGGTTCACCACCTTCAGCACCCGCTCGGCAATCTCGGCCGCCAACGTCTTCGACATGCGCTTGCTCACGGTGGACTCGCCTTGCTCGAAACGAGGGTTTGGAGCACGGCGACGATACCCCACCCCAGCCCGAGCATCAGCACCGGGGTATAGAGCGCCCCCCAATAGCCGTTGAACGGCTTCCCCACCGCAGCGAAAATCCCCACGAACGCCACCACCGTCGCCAGCGCCAGCGTGCCCCTAGGCCAGGCCCACAGCCCCAGCACTCCCAGCGGCAGCAGCACCGCCGGCACCCAGTCCGGCGCCAGGCTCCACAGCCCGTTGAAACCCATCGTCGCCAGGACGAACCCGAGCCCCCCGAACTGCAGCCAGCCCTCGCCATAGGCGCGATCCATCGACCCGAGCTGCTGGCTCACCATCCACCAGTGCCAGAGGAAATACGCCGCGTACGCCACCAGCCCGGCAGCCCATATCCGCATCTCGCCCCACCGCCGTTCCCGCAGCGCCAGCACGATGCACACCACCACATACGGCGCCGCCAGCTCCCGCAAAAACAGTGCCGCCAGCGCCGCCAGCAGCCCGATCACCCGCCAGCCATTGCCGTAAGCCGCCACCGACAAGAGGATCAGCGTCCCAGCCGCCACCTCGGAAAACACCACGCTCGACGGCGACAATATCCCTCCGAGGCTCGCCCCCACCGCCAGCACCGCCACTACCGCCGCGAGCACCCCGCCATCGAGCCGCATCATCCGGTACGTCATCAGCATCCCGCACAGCGCCAGCCCCGCGAGCATCCTCTGCCCCCACCCGGCCGGCAACGCCGCCAACAGCATCGGCCAGGCCGGCGTCCGCCAGTTGAACACCGAGCGCGTACCGTAGCCGTCGGCCACCAGCACCTCGTGCGCGGCACCGTAATAGCCCTCGCCCGCCCGCATCTTCTCGATAATGCGCTGATACGTGACGAGGTCGCCCTCCGGCGCCGGCCCCGCCCCAGCCGATACCGCCGGCGCACGCCCCATGGCAACCACCAGCAGCACCACGATCGCGGCGAGCGTCACCCCCAGCACCAGCCACGCCAGCGGCCGCGGCAGCCATGCCATGCGCTTCTTCATCGCGTCGTATCGTCCCCTCAAGTCCGAGCACAATGCCAAGCGCCCCTTAATTATCTGCAGCGCGAGTGGAACCGCCGCACCTCGCGCCGCATTGCCGATCCGCCCCACCCCGCGAGCCCCGATGAGACTCTTCCGCTGCGACCATTGCGGTCACCTGCTCTATTTCGAGAACACCCGCTGCGAGCACTGCGGCCGGGCTCTCGGCTACGAGCCCGCCGCCAACGCCCTCGTCTCCCTCGATGGCGGCCCCGAAATATGGACCGCGCCGTTTCTCGACAACAACCAGTTCGTGTTCTGCGCCAATGCCGCGCACAACGCCTGCAACTGGCTCGTCCCCTATGCCCCCGGCGCCGATCCCTTCTGCCGCGCCTGCCGCCACAACGGCGTCATCCCCAATGTCGACGATCCGGTGGATCTCCGCCGCTGGCAGGTCATCGAGCGCGCCAAGAAGCGCCTGTTCTATTCCCTGCTCCGGCTGCATTTGCCGCTAGCCACCCGCAACGAGGACCCGGCGCGCGGCCTCAGCTTCCGCTTCCTCAACGAGGACACCGCGCCGCAGCCCGTGCTCACCGGACACGACAGCGGCGTCGTCACCATCGCCCTCAAGGAGGCCGACGACGCGGCTCGCGAATATCGCCGCACCCAGTTCAACGAGCCCTACCGGACGCTGCTCGGCCATTTCCGCCATGAGGTCGGCCACTATTACTGGAACGTCCTCGTCGACGGCCGGCCGGCCCTCACCGGTTTCCGCACGCTCTTCGGCAACGAGACCGCCGACTACGATGCGGCGCTGCAGACCCACTATGCCAACGGCGCCCCGCCCGATTGGCAGCAGAACTACATCTCGGCCTACGCCACCTCCCACCCATGGGAGGACTTCGCCGAAACCTTCGCGCATTACCTCCACATCGTCGACACCACCGAGATGGCCGCCTCCTTCGGCATCCGCCTGCGCCCGGCCATCGACCAGGCAGGCGAACTCACCGCGCGCCTCGATTTCGACCCCTACGGCAAGCCCGACATCCACGAGCTGATCGAGAACTGGATCCCGCTCGCCTCGCTGATCAACAACCTCAACCGCGCCGTAGGCCAGAACGATGCCTACCCGTTCGTCCTCACCCCGCACGTGGTCGAGAAACTCGGCTTCATCGCGCTGATCGTCCACGAGGCCGGCGCCGCGCAATGGACCGTCCCCGGCCCCGCCGGCCCCATCCCGATCAACCTGCCCGACGAAACGCTCGACCTCCCCGCCAGTTGAAACTGGCGGCTCCCCCGGCCGGCGCTGGCCCGTGCCAAGGGCGAATCCCGCTTCTATCTCACTCCCCAGCACGACAAGCTCGGCGTCTACCGGGGCCTCGGCTTCGGCGCCTTCGTCGAGCCCTTCGACGACGGCTCGGGCATCCTTCACCTCGCCATGAAGACCTCCTGAGCCGGCGCGCAGTTAATTCAAACTTTACCGGTTAACCCGGCAGGGCGCGCGCCGCCGTCAATTCTCCGCTAGCCTGTTCGATGTGGGGCGTCTCGCCCCGACTTGACGCTGGGAGGCGTGGAAGGCCGGACCTCGAACACGGGGCCGGCCTTTTGATTTTGTCCCGGAACGGTCCCGCGATCGTAGCGTTCTCAATGCACCGGGCCGTGCGGCACGCCACCGCCAAGCGATGTGCCGCACGGCCTTGTTCATGAACATAACGAACGACAGGACGATACAATGTTCCGCACCCTTATGACCACTACTGCCATCGCCGCCCTGCTGACCGCGGGTGCCATGGCGCAGGACGCTCCCGCCACCACCGCGGCGCCCGCCGCGACCACCGAAGCGCCTGCCGCGCCGCTCGACAAGTCCCTCCTCGCCACCGGCTATACCGAGACGGACAAGGACAATCTCGCCACCGAGATCATCGGCCGGCAGGTCTATTCCTCCGACGCTACCGACGCGGAGAACATCGGCGACGTCAACAACCTCGTCATCGGTCCGAACGGTGAGGTGGCCGCCGTCATCATCGGCGTCGGCGGTTTCCTCGGCATCGGCGAAAAGAACGTCGCCGTGAACTATTCCGAGCTCCAGTGGGTGAATGCGGAGGACGGCACGCAGCGTTTCGTTCTCCCCACCACCAAGGAAGCGCTGGAGACCGCGCCGAACTTCGAGACCACCGACAGCTCTTCGGCCACCCCGGCCGCTTCCACCACTCCGGCCGCCACCACCGCTCCGGCCGATAACACGGCGCCCGCCGCCAACACCGCCGCCGAAACCGCGGCGCCGGCGGCCACCACTGCCGCTCCGGCCGATCAGGCAGCAACGCCGGCCGCCACTCCGGCCGCCAACCCGATCGACCGCAACGCGCTCACCGACGTGCCGCTGACGGCCGAGGAACTCA
>NZ_JAQGJL010000186.1 GCF_028290645.1 Devosia sp.
AGTACTGGATACCGCCATCCTTCCACAGAGCATTCAGGCCCCGCGCGAGGCCGATCGGGGTGCTCGGGCCGACGTTGCGATCATAGATCTCGCCGTAGTTCCCGAGCGCCTTGATGATCTGGTAGGCCCAATCCTTGGTCAGCCCGATCGGGGTGCCGAAATCGCCTTCGACGCCGAGCAGGCGCTTGATCGCCGGATTGTCGGAGGCCAGCATGTCGTCGACATTGGCCTGGGTGACGCCGAGTTCCTCGGCTTCGAGCAGCGCGTAGTAGGTCCAGCGGGCAATGTTGAACCAGCCGTCGTCGCCCTGGCGCACCACGGGGCCGAGCGGCTCCTTGGAGATGATCTCGGGCAGGATGATGTGGTCGGCCGGGTTGGCGAACTTCGAGCGCTCGGCTGCGAGGGCCGAGGAGTCCGTGGTGTAGACGTCGCAGCGGCCGTCTTCGTAGGCCTTCACGACTTCGTCCTGGTCGACGAACACCACGGTGTTGAACTCGAGGTTGTTGGCGGCGAAGTAGTCGGCCGCGTTGAGTTCGGTGGTGGTGCCGGATTCGATGCAGATGGCGGCGCCGCTCAGGTCGAGCGCCGACTTGATGTTGTCGGCCTTGCGGACCATGAAGCCCTGGCCGTCATAGAACAGGGTGCCGACGAACTTGATGCCGAGCTGGGTATCGCGGCTCATGGTCCAGGTGGTGGTGCGCGACAGCACGTCGATTTCACCGGCCGAGAGGGCCGTGAAGCGCTCCTGCGAGGTGAGCGGGGTGTAGCGGACGGCGTCGGCGTTGTTGAAGATCGCCGCGGCGAGCGCACGGCAGTAGTCGACTTCGAGCCCCGACCAGTTGTTGTTCGCGTCGGGCGCCGAGAAGCCCGGCACGCCGCCGGTCACGCCGCATTGCACGTACCCCTTGGCCTTGACCGCATCGAGCGTGGCGGAGGTTGCCGTCTGTGCGAAAGCGGCGGTGGCGGATAAGCCGAAGCCGGCCGCCAGCGCGACGGTAAGTAGCTTATTGAGCATTGTTGTTGCCTTGTTCCTGACCCTGTTTTTCGCCCGTGCGACTTGGCCCCTGCCCGTCGCACGGCGGCACCTCCGCCTTGGAGGGCGGGTGTGATGCTGCTAAGCATCGAAGCTGCAATTGACAGTTGCGTCAAGCTCCATAGCCGGAATGGGGCAACAAAGCTGACTGTTTTTTGGTCAACTATCCACAGTGGCTGCATTTTGGGCAGGACGAAAATGAGCAAGAAGTCCGGGAAATCCGGTGGGCTGGGCAAGCCCGAGACCATTCTCACGCATACCGGCAGGAACCCGGCGGAGCATTTCGGCTTCGTCAACACGCCGGTGTTTCGCGGCTCGACCGTGCTGTTCGAGACCATCGACGACCTCGACGACCATGACGCGCCCTATCGCTATGGCCGCAACGACAACCCGACCAATCGTTCGGTCGAGGCGATCATCACCGAACTCGAGGGGGCAGCCGGCACGGTGCTGGCGTCATCGGGGCTCGCGGCGATCACCACGGCGATCCTCTCGGTGGTGGCGAGCGGCGACGAGGTGCTGGTCACCGACACGGTGTACGAGCCGACGCGCAATTTCTGCCACAACATGCTGTCGCGGTTCGGCGTCTCGACGCGGTTCTACGATCCGCGGATCGGGGCGCGGATCGAGGAGCTGTGCACCGATAAGACCAAGTTGATCTTCGTCGAGAGCCCCGGCTCGCTGACCTTCGAGGTGCAGGACCTGCCGGCGATCGTTGCGGTGGCAAAGAAGCGCGGCATCATCGTCATGGTCGACAATTCGTGGGCAACGCCGCTGTTCCACCGGCCGCTCGAACTCGGCGCGGACATCGTGGTGCATGCCGGCACGAAGATGTTCGTCGGGCACTCGGATGCGATGTTCGGGACTGCATCGGCCAATGCCGAGCTGCTGCCGCAGCTGAAGCGCGGGCACCGGCTGCAGGGCGTCGGTGCGTCGCCCGACGATGCGTACCTGGCGGCACGCGGGCTGAGGACGCTTGCCATCCGGATGAAGGAGCACTCGGCGCGCTCGACCGAACTCGCCGCGTGGCTGGAGCAGCAGCCGCTGGTCGAGGCGGTGTATCACCCGGCGCTGCCCAGCCATCCGGACCACGAGATCTGGAAGCGGGATTTCACCGGCGCGGGGAGCCTGTTCTCGGTGCTGCTGAAGACCAAGCCGCGGCATGCGGTGGCGGCGATGGTCAACCATTTCGAGCTGTTCGGCATGGGCTATTCGTGGGGCGGTTACGAGAGCCTCTGCCTGCCCATCCATCCCGAGCGCATCCGCACAGCGACGCACTGGGATTTCGAGGGCTGCATGTTCCGCATACATGTGGGACTCGAGGACATGGACGACCTGAAGACGGACATGGCGGCGGCGCTGGGGCGCTACCAGGCGGCTACCGCCTGAACACGAGGCCGCGGAGCGCCGCGAACGGGCGGCGGCCGGTTTTCCCGTCGGCGGCAGTGAACAGCCAGCCGCGGGCGACGAACAGGCTGCGCACGGCGTAGGCGCCGAGGACGCCGAGTACCGCGCCGGCGGTGATGTCGGTGGGATAATGCGCACCGACGACGATGCGCGATACGGCGACCGTGGCGGCGAAGGCCATGGCGGACCAGAAGGCCCGGGGCCAGAGGAACGCCACCACGGCAGCGAGCGAGAAGGCGGTCGTCGCGTGCCCGGAGGGGAAGCCCTGGTAGTCCCAGGCGCTCCAGTTCAGCGGCTGGAAGGTGAGGAACGCATCGGCGGTCCAGGTTTCGGGGCGGCCGCGGCCGATGATGCGCTTCAGCAGCGTGGCGGCGAGGCTGGGCAGGCCAACGCCCAGGAAGATGAAGCCGGCGAGCGCGGCGATTTCGCGGGCCGCGAGGCGAAGGTTGTCGCACGTGAGCAGCGACAGCAGCCAGGCGAGGAGCCACGCGATGAAGCCCGGGATCAGGATCCAGTCCGACTCCCCCCATTGCGTCATCCACTGGAAGAACGCCCGGACGCCGTCGGGGAGCCCCTGCGCCCAGACCGACAGAGGCCGATCCAGCCAGTAGAGCGCGGCAATAAGCAGGGCGAAACCGAGGGCGTAGGGCAGCGCGTTGCGGCGGGAAAGGCCAAACGGCCAAGGCTTGCTCAGATCGGTCATGGGCTCTTGTCGTTGCATCGGGGCGTTCCCGTCAAGCGCGCGTCACGTGCGCGGCCAGCTTGCTCTTTGCGGCAACTCCCGATAACGGATGTGGAGAGTTCGGGGTATAGCTCAGCCTGGTAGAGCACCGGTTTTGGGAACCGGGGGTCGAGTGTTCGAATCACTTTGCCCCGACCATCTGACGAGGAAATCGATGACGGCACGTATTTTCCGGCCTGCGCCCAATGCCATGCAGTCGGGGCGGGGCAAGTCCAAGGCGTGGGTGCTGGTGCATGAGCCGGCGACGCCCCGGGAGATCGAGCCGCTGATGGGGTACACCTCGAGCTCCGATACGCGGGCGCAGATCCGGCTCACCTTCGATACGCTGGAAGAGGCCGAGGCCTATGCGCGCAAGAACGGCATCCCCTACCAGGTGCTGCCCGATCAGAAGTTCACGGTGAAGCGCACCAGCTATTCGGACAATTTCCGCTTCGACCGCAAGACGCCCTGGACGCACTGAGGGCCGGCGGCGTGAGATTGCTCCGCCGCACCATCTTCTCCATGCTTGCCGCAGTTGCGCTGAGCGGCCCGGCGCTGGCCGATCCGGCGCTGTGGAAAGTCAGCGATGCCGACAGCGCGGTCTACCTGTTCGGCTCGGTGCACATGTTCACTCGCGATGTCGACTGGCGGACGCCGGAGTTCGACGCCATCCTCAAGGCGGCGGAGCACGTCTATTTCGAGGTGGTGATGGATATCGAGGCGTACTCGACGATCACCCAGATTTCCATCACCAAGGGCATGCTGCGCGACGGCAAGACGCTGGCCGACCTGCTGACGCCCGACGAGCATCGGCGCCTTAGCGGCGTTGCCGCGCAATCCGGGCTGGACGTCGCGACGCTCGAGCGCATGCAGCCCTGGTTCGCAACCATGGCGCTGATGGGTGGGGGTTCGGGCATCAGGACCCGCGCCGGCGTCGAGATGCTGCTCGATGCCGAGATCGCTCCCGAGCGGAAGCGGAGCCTCGAGACGGCGGCCGAGCAGATGGGGTTTCTCGCCGACGCTCCGATCGAGGAACAGATCGACGCATTGATGTCGACTGTCGAAGGCATCGAGAGCGGGGCCACTGAGGCGCTCGAGCCGCTGATGGCGGCGTGGGAGCGTGGCGATACCTCGGCACTGCTCCGGGCAATGACGGAGCAGATGACGCCGCGCGACCGGGCGAGCTACGACACGCTGGTCACCAAGCGCAACGAGCGCTGGCTGACGCCGATCGAGCAGATGCTGGCCGACAACGATGACTCGCTGATCATCGTCGGGGCCGGGCACCTCGTCGGTTCGGGCGGCGTGCCGGCGTTGCTGGAGCAGCGCAGCTATACGGTCGAACGGGTGGACGAGCCGCCGGCGGGCGGCCCGCCGGCAGCGCGATCGGACAGCTTCAGACGTCGCTCAGCCGGGTCCACTTGCCGTCGGCCTTGGACGAGGCGACGGAGGCCATGATGAACTCCATGCCTTCGACGCCGTCGGCGAGGCTGGGTAGGAGCGGCGCGACGTCATTGCCCCCACCGCGGATCACTTCGGCGAACTGGTGGTAGAGCGTCGCGAAGGCTTCGAGGTAGCCCTCCGGGTGGCCGGAGGGGATGCGGACGTTCATCGAAGAAGCGGGGCTGCCGGTGATCGAGCCGCCGCGGGTCAGCAATTGCTTGGGTTTGCCGAACTCGGTGAACCACATGTAGTTCGGGTTGTCCTGCCGCCATTCGAGGCCGCCCTTTTCGCCGTAGACGCGCAGCTGCAGGCCGTTCTCGTTGCCGACGGCGACCTGGCTGGCCCACAGCATGCCGCGGGCGCCGCCTTCGAAGCGCAGCAGGATATTGACGTTGTCGTCGAGCTCACGGCCCTCGACGAAGCTGGTGAGGTCGGCGCTGACTGCGTCGGTCTTGAGGCCGGTGACGAAGCGGGCGAGGTTGTAGGCGTGGGTGCCGATATCGCCGATGGCGCCGCCGGCGCCGGAGCGCTTGGGATCGGTGCGCCACTCGGCGCCCTTGGCCCCGGTCTTTTCGACCGCAACGGTCAGCCAGTCCTGCGGGTACTCGACCTGCACGACGCGGATCTTGCCGAGCTGGCCCGACTTGATCATCTCGCGGGCCTGCCGCACCAGCGGGTAGCCGGTGTAGTTGTGGGTGAGGAGGAATTTCGCGCCGTTCTTCGGCTTGATCGCGGCCAGCGCGCGGGCGTCCTGCAGCGTCGAGGTCAGCGGCTTGTCGCAGATGACGTGGATGCCGGCCTCGAGGAAGGTTCTTGCGGGGCCGAAATGCACGTGGTTCGGGGTGACGATCGAGACCGCCTGGATGCCGTCCGGACGGGCGGATTCCCGCGCTGCCATCTCCTCGTAGGAGGTGTAGATGCGGTCCTCAGCGAGGCCGAGATTCCGGCCCGATTCCTGCGCTGTCGCCGGGTTGGACGACAGCGCGCCAGCGACAAGTTCGTAGTCCCCGTCGAGACGGGAGGCGATGCGGTGGACGTAGCCGATGAAGGCCCCGGTCCCGCCGCCGACCATGCCCAGACGGATGCGCGGTGCGCCGTTTTCTGCCATTTGTTCTTCCCTCTCTTGGTCCGGGACCTCGCCCCCCACGGTGTCACCCCGGCGAAGGCCGGGGTCCAGCTTGAGATATCTCAGGATGGGTCCCGGCCTTCGCCGGGATGACATCGGGGGTGTGGCGGGCCTGTTGCCTAGCTCAGCCCGAGCATCTTGCGGTTGGCGGCCTTGTCGGTGCCGGCCGCGGCGAAATCGTCGAAGGCTTTTTCGGTGACGCGGATGATATGGCTCTGGATGAAGGGAGCCCCCTCCTCCGCGCCCTGCTCCGCCGACTTGATGGCGCACTCCCACTCGAGCACGGCCCAGCCGTCAAAACCGTACTGGCTGAGCTTGGAAAAGATGCCGGCAAAATCGACCTGGCCGTCGCCGAGCGAGCGGAAGCGGCCGGCGCGGTTCACCCAGGACTGGAAACCCGAATAGACGCCCTGCTTGCCGGTCGGGTTGAACTCCGCGTCCTTGACGTGGAACATGCGGATGCGCTCGTGGTAAAAGTCGATGTAATCCAGGTAGTTGAGCTGCTGCAGCACGAAGTGGCTGGGATCGTAGAGGAGATTGGCGCGCGGGTGGTTGTGCACGCGCTCGAGGAACATCTCGTAGGTGATGCCGTCGTGCAGGTCCTCGCTGGGGTGGATTTCGTAGCAGACGTCGACGCCGTTGCGGTCGAACTCGTCGAGGATCGGGGTCCAGCGGCGGGCCAGCTCATCGAAGGCTTCCTCGACGAGGCCGGCGGGGCGCTGCGGGAAGGGGTAGAGGTAGGGCCAGGCGAGCGCGCCCGAGAAAGTCGCGTGCGCCTTGAGGCCGAGATTCTTCGAGGCGGCGGCGCCCCATTTCAGCTGCTGTACCGCCCATTCCTGGCGGGCCTTGGGGTTGTTGTGGACGCTCGCGGGCGCGAAGCCGTCCATCTGCGCGTCATAGGCCGGGTGGACCGCGACGAGCTGGCCCTGGAGGTGGGTCGAGAGCTCGGCGATCTCGAGCCCGTGGCTGTTTACCGTGCCCTTGATCTCGTCGGCGTAGGTCTTTGAGGTCGCTGCCTTTTCGAGGTCGATCAGGCTGCCGACCCAGGTCGGGATCTGCACGCCCTTGTAACCGAGGCCGGCGGCCCATCGGCAGATGTTGTCGAGCGTATCGAACGGCGGCTTGTCCCCGGCGAATTGAGCCAGAAAAATGCCCGGCCCCTTGATGGTGCGCATCAGTATCCTCCCATGAGCGGCGCGGTTCCGCCGCCGTCGCGTGCACGTACCTCAGGTCTGCGGGGTGCCCTCGCCCGAAGGAGCCGAGCCGCCGCCGACATGTCGGGAGTTACCTTCACTGTGCGCCGGAATCTGTCAAGGCGAGGAGGGGCGGGGGAGAAGACCCGAGCGATGCCCGGGTCCGTGTTCATTCAACGCAATCGCCTCAGCGCAGATCTCAGCGCAGCAGCGCGCGGGCCTCGTCCGGGCCCAGTGCGGCCGGGCGTTCGCAGGTGGTGGCGAGGGTGATGACCTGGCCGGTTTCGCCGGCTTTCAGGATCGAGGTCATGACGTCCACCGCGTGGAGCGCCACGTCGAGGCCGCAGCGGGCGGGTTTGCCGGTTTCGATCGAGTCCATCATGTCGGCGAGGCCGGCGTTGCGGTAGTTGGCGCGCGGGTTGGGCGTATCGAGGTTCTGGTTGGCGATGCCGAAGGGGTGGTCCCAGGGGATCACCTTCTCCTTGTCGCCGCCGCGATTGGTGACGGTCAGCTCGCCGTTGAAGAAGTTCGGGTCGGGCACATAGACCGTGCCATCGGTGCCGTAGAGCTCGATATTGTGGTGGCCGTGGCTGGAGACGTCCCAACTGGCGCCCAGCGTGATGATGGCGCCGTTGTGGAACTCGAGGATGGCGTGGATCGTGGTCGGGGTGCCGACCTTGATGAAGGTGCCGAGGTAGGGCGAGCCGGGCGTGGTCACTTCGCGCTCGGTGCGGGCCATGCCGGTGAAGGCGGTGACGCGCTTGATCGGGCCGACGAGGCTGATGAGGTCGGTGATGTAGTAGGGGCCGAGATCGAGGATCGGGCCGCCGCCGGGCTGGAAGAAGAAGTCCGGATTGGGATGCCAGTGCTCCATGCCGCGGCTGAGGACGTGCATGGTGCCCGAGGCGATCTTGCCGAGCTTGCCCGAGTCGATGATGGCGCGGGCCTGCTGGTGGGCGCCGCCGAGGAAGGTGTCGGGCGCCGAGCCGACCTTGAGGTTGTGCTCGTCGGCCAGCGCCTTGAGCTGGATGCCCTCTTCGACGCTGAGGACGAACGGCTTTTCGGAATAGGCATGCTTGCCGGCCGAGAGGATGTCCTTGCTGACCGAGAAGTGGGTCGAGGGGATCGTCAGGTTGACGATCACGTCGACTTCCGAGTTCTTCAAGAGCTCGTCGGGGGTCTGGGCCGCGACGTTGTACTCCCCTGCCCGCTTCTGCGCGGCTTCGGGGAGGATGTCGGCGATGGCGCGGACTTCGAGGTTACGGAACAGCGGCGCGAGGCGCAGGTAGGCGGCCGAAATATTGCCGGCACCCATGATGCCGACGCCATAGGTCTTTGCCATGATCTCAGGCTCCGAGGGATTTGATGAAGGCGATCGACCGGGAGGCGAACCGGTCGATGTCGTTGGGATTGTCGTGTTCGGCGATGAAGTACTGCGCCCTGGTCTTGTTGCGGACGATCGGCCACAGGGTCTGCCACGGCACGACGCCATGGCCGGCATCGGCCCAGCCGTCTTCACTGGCATTCTCGCCGGCGGGCGCGATGTCCTTGACGTGGACGGCGATGATGCGGTCGCCGTTCTTTTCGAGCCACGGGGCCGGATCGGCCTTGCCGCGGACGATCCAGGCGACGTCGGCCTCGCAGCTCACCGCCGGGGCGGCCTCGAGCAGCCAGTCCATGGCGTAGCGGCCGTCATAGGTGGCGAACTCGAAATCGTGGTTGTGATAGCCGAAGCCGAGGCCGGCATCCTGGAAGGGCTTGCCGATCTTCTGCAGCCGGTCGCCGAACTTCCGCCAGCCATCGGCGGAGGTCGGACGGTCGGTTGGCGCGAGCCAGGGGCAGACGACGACCTTGATGCCGAGCGTTTCAGCGAGCTTCAGGGTCTTCGAGGTGTCCTCGAGGTCGCCGAGGCTGATATGGGCGGTCGGCATGGTGAGGCCGTTGGCGTCGAGCTGGGCCTTCAGCGCTGCCGGGTCGGTGTAGAGCGAGCCGTAGCCTTCAGTCTGGGTGTAGCCTAGCGCGGCGACTTTCTTGAGCACGTCCGCGAGCGGGTAGTTGCGGGCGCTGTAGAGCTGGAAACCGATATCCATTGGGGCCTCTTTCACTTCCAGGCGTTGACGGCGGCGATGGAGCGCGACGCGAAGCGATCGACGTCGGACGGATTGTCGTGCTCCATCACCCAGTAGCGGGCGTTAGTGTGCTGCTTGATGGCGGTGGAGAGCGCCTGCCAGTCCATGGTGCCGTGGCCGACATCGGCCCAGCCGTCCTCGTTCACGGCTTCGCCGGCGGGGGCGATGTCCTTGACGTGCACGGCGTTGATGCGGCGGCCGTGCTTCCTGATCCACTCGATTGGATCGTGGCCGCCCTTCACCACCCAGGCGACGTCCATTTCCCAGTCATTGTTGCCGGCGGTATCGAGGATGATGTCCATCGGCAGCTTGCCGCTCGCCGTGGGTCGGAACTCGAAATCATGGTTGTGCCAGCCGAAGCCGAAGCCGCGGCGGCGGAAGGCTTCGCCGAGCTTTGCCAGCGTTTCGCCGAGCTCGATCCATTTGCTGTCAGGCTGGTTGTCCCGCTCTTCCTTGGGGACGGCTGGGCAGTAGAGGAAGCGCATGCCGAGCGTCTCGGCGGTCTTCAGCGCGGTGTCGGTGTCCTTGAGCTGGGCGAGGCCGAAATGGCCGGTGGGCATGGTGAGGCCGTGCTGCTTCAGCGAGGCGGCGAGGCCTTCGGCATCGGCATAGAGCCCGCCAAAGCCTTCGACCTGCTTGTAGCCGAGCTTCGCGACCCGGCCGAGGACGGCGTCCAGCGGCGGGAAGTTGCGGGCACTGTAGAGCTGGAATGAAAAGTCCAAGTGTTATCTCCTCCAGAAAGCGACCGCCCCGGTTGGGTCCGGGGCGGCGCATCGCTGATTTGGTGCGGCTCTGCCGATCGCTACGCGCCGGCAGGTGGGTGAGCCGATGGTCAGATGCGGTTGCCGCTTTCCACGTTGAAGACGGAACCCCGACCGGGATCGAAGCCGATCAGCACCTTCTGGCCGGGCTCGAGATGAACCTCGGCGGCGGCGCGGAAGGTCAGCGACTGGCCGGCGATCTTGGTCCAGGCGACGGTGTCGGCGCCCATCGGCTCGACGATCTCGATCTCGCTTTCCAGCTGGACCGGCATTTTCCGCGCGTCCTCGCCAACGAGGATATGCTCGGGCCGGATGCCGAGGATCGATGCGCCGTTGGTCTGGTTGGCGAACTGGTAGTTGGCGAGCGGGATGTTGGCCTGGCCGTCGACGCTGAGGGTCGCCCCCTGCAGGTCGCCCTTGATGAAGTTCATCGACGGGGAGCCGATGAAGCCGGCGACGAACAGGTTGACCGGCTTGTTGTAGATGGTGTGCGGGTCGGCCAACTGCTGGATCACGCCGTTCTTCATGATGGCGATGCGATCGGCGAGCGTCATGGCCTCGATCTGGTCGTGGGTGACGTAGATCATGGTGTTCTTGAGCCGGGCATGCAGCCGCTTGATCTCGACGCGCAGGTCGTTGCGGAGCTTGGCGTCGAGGTTGGAGAGCGGCTCGTCGAAGAGGAACACGTCGACGTCGCGCACCAGCGCCCGGCCGATGGCGACGCGCTGGCGCTGGCCGCCGGAGAGTTCGACCGGCTTGCGGTTGAGCAGCGGTTCGATCTGCAGGATCTCGGAAGCGCGCTTGACGCGGCTATCGATCTCGGCCTTGGGCATGCGGGCGACGCGGAGGCCGAAACTCAGGTTCTTTTCCACCGTCATCTGCGGGTAGAGCGCGTAGGACTGGAACACCATGCCGATGCCGCGGTCCTTGGGCTCCTCCCAGGTGACATTCTTTCCCGAGATGTGGATCTGCCCGTCGGAGACGTCGAGCAGCCCGGCAATGCAGTTGAGCAGCGTGGACTTGCCGCAGCCCGAGGGGCCGAGCAGCACGATGAACTCGCCCTCGGCGATGTCGAGGTTCAGCCGGTCGAGCACCTTCACGGAGCCGTAGTTGAGGGAGAGATCCTTGATTTCTACGCTGGTAGCCATAGTCAGCCTTTCACGGCGCCGGCGGCGATGCCACGGACGAACCACTTGCCGGAAACGAAATAGACGATCAGCGGCACCGCACCGGTGAGCACCGTGGCCGCCATGTTGGTGCCGTACTCGACCGTGCCGGTCGAGGTGCGCACGATGTTGTTGAGCTGGACCGTCATCGGCAGGTTCTCGCGGCCGGCGAACACCAGGCCGAAGAGGAAGTCGTTCCAGATGCCGGTGACCTGCAGGATCACCGCGACGATGGCGATGGGCACCGACATGGGCAGCATCACCCAGAAGAAGATGCGCCAGAACCCTGCCCCGTCGACGCGGGCCGCCTTGAACAGCTCGGAGGGGAGCGAGGCGAAGAAGTTGCGGAACAACAACGTCAGGATCGGCATGCCGAAGATGGTGTGGACGATGACGATGCCGGGCAGCGTGCCGAACAGCCCCACCCGGCTCAGCGCGAAGATGATCGGGTAGATCAGCACCTGGAACGGCACGAAGGCGCCGAACACAAGGATGCCGAACAGCAGCTCAGAACCGCGGAAGCGCCAGAAGCTCAGTGCGTAGCCATTGATCATGGCGATGACGATCGAGACCGGCACGGACAGCGCGGTGATCTTTAAGGAATTGAAGAAGCCGGGCGCGAGCCCGTTGCAGCTGACGCCGGTGCAGGCGGAACTCCACGCCTTGACCCAGTAATCGAGAGTAGGTTGCATCGGCAGGGCGAAGATGTTGCCGGCGCGGATCTCGCTCATCGACTTCATCGAGGTGATGACCATCACCCAGAGGGGGAGGAGGAAGAACAGCGCCGCGATGATGAGGAAGGCATAGATGCCGATACGGCCGGCGGTGATGTGCCTGGGCCTCGGACCCGAGGGCTCGACGCCGATGCTGGTCGGGGCAAGGGCGGTCATGCGGCGCTCCTCTTGCGCGCGGCGCGCCAGCGGAGGATGGCCTGGAGCAGGACCAGGGCAGCGATTGGCAGCAGCATGCAGGTCGCCGCAGCCATGCCGTGGCCGACATTGCGCGCATTGATATTGTCGATGACGTAGGTGGCCGGCATCTGCGTGGCGATGCCCGGGCCACCGCCTGTCATGGCGATGACGATGTCGAAGGTGCGCACGACATTGACGACGAGCAGGACCAGCGCGGTCGCCACCGTGCCGCGCATCATCGGCAGGACGATGCTCAGATAGGTGCGCCACGCCGGGATGCCGTCGACCCTCGAGGCCTTCCAGATTTCATCGTCGATGCCGCGCAGGCCAGCGAGCAGGATAGCCATGGTCACGCCGGTGCCTTGCCAGACGCTGGCGATCACCATGCCGATGAGCGCGGTGTTGCCATCCGCCAGCGGTGCGAAGGTGAAATTGGTGAAGCCGAGGCTCCGAACCGCGGCCTGCAGGCCCCAGATCGGCTCAAGCATCAACTGCCAGATGAGACCGGTGATCACCGCCGACAGCGCGAAAGGGTAAAGGAAGATGGTGCGGAACGCGTCCTCGCCGCGGATGCGCTGGTCCATGAAGACGGCGAGCAGGAAGCCGAACACTAGGCTGACCGAAATCTGCCCGAGCCCGTAGAACCAGATGTGCTTGACCGACTCTACCCAGCGCGTCGTCGACCACAGGACTTCGTACTGGCGCGTGCCGACGAAGTTGAAGCTCGGGAACAGCTTGGAGTTGGTGAAGGAGAGCACCACGGTGAACGCGATGCCGATGACGAAGACGCCGATCGCGACGGCCATCATGGGTAGGGTGCCGATGATGGCAGGCAGCTTGCCGAGCAGCCGCCGGCGATTGGCCCTGGATTTGAGCTGGCCTGTCGTCAGGCTCTGCTCGTAAGCAACAATAGTGGTCACGCTGCTGGTTCCCCGAAACCGTCCCGAACGGCCGAAAATGAATGCGGCGGCCCAGCATAGCCGGGCCGCCGCAGGATCAATATAGCTTACTCCGCGTTCTTCAGCAGTTCGACGAACTGCGCCTGGGCCGCTTCCGGAGTGGTGTTCGCGTTGTAGATCAGATCCGAGAAGATGGCGTTCTGAGCCGTCGCGAAGGCTTCGTTGCGCCACACGTTCTGGTCAGGCACGACGGCGCCGGGCTGCGAGAGAACGCCGATGGCCTTCTTCATGCAGTCATTGGCGAGCGACATATCGACGTCGTCACGGATGGGAGCCGAACCCTTGGCGTTGTTGAACAGCGCCTGGGTGCGGGGATTGACCATCGTGGAGGCCAGCGACAGCTGGGCGCGCTCGACTTCAGGGTCGTTCTGCTTGAAGAACACGAAGATGTCGCCGCCGATGCGGACGTTCTTGGGTTCAGGCAGCAGCGGCCCGAGCAGGCAAGCATAGTCGACGCCCGGCTTCTGGCCGGCCACCTGGAACTCACCCTGAGCCCAGTCGCCCATCACCTGGAGGGCGGCATCGCCCTTGATGACGAGAGCGGCGGTGTCGGACCAGCTGCGGTTCGGCGAACCCGGGTCGGCGTAGGTGCCGAGATTCTTGAGGGTGGTGAAAGCCTTCAGCACTTCCGGCCCGCCGGCGAGCTCGAGGTCCTTGTCCTTCCAGATCTTCTCGACCGTCTCGGCGCCGAGCTGAGCGAGGATGAGCTGGTTGGCGAGCAGCGAAATCTGCCAGCCGCCACCGTCACCGCCAACGGCGAAGGGGATCACGCCGGCTTCCTTCAGCTTGGGCAGATCGGCGAGGTAGGTATCCCAGTCTGTCGGGACTTCGAGGCCGGCCTTCGTGAAGGCGGCAACCGAGGCCCATGCCCAGTTCTGCATGTGGATATTGACCGGGACGCACCACCACTTGCCATCGATATGGCACGGTTCGGCGATCTGGGCGGGACGGATGAACTTGTCCCAGCCTTCGGACTCAGCGAGCGGGGTCAGGTCGAGCAGCAGGCCGGCCTGGATCAGCTCTTCATACTGACGGCCAGGGTTGAACTGCGCGGCATCCGGGGGATCGCCACCGAGGGCGCGCTGCATGATCGCGGCACGGGCGGTTTCGCCCAGAGCGATCGCGTTGTCGACCCACTTGTCGCCGGTTGCGTCGAACTCATTGGCGAACACGGACACGGCGGCCTGCTCGCCACCAGACGTCCACCAGTGAATGACTTCGACGTCAGCAGCGCGGGCCGCAGTGCTGCCCAGGAAAGCGGCGGCCATGACGGCAACCACCGACACAAATTTCTTCATATGTAGTCCTCCCAACGTTCACTTGGAGCGGATGCTCCTGCGAAAGCATCGGCCG
>NZ_JAQGJL010000297.1 GCF_028290645.1 Devosia sp.
CCCTCTCGGTTCATGAACTGGTATACTCCGACGCCGCGCTGCGACGGACAGTTGAAAGCGTGCGTGTAGGGCACGCCCAGGCTCTGCATGCTCTGCACAAACCAGCGCGAGACATTGTCGATGTACCCCGGGTCCGAGACGAGCAGCGGGCCTTCGCTGTTGTGGCGCTCGTCATAGAGGCGGTTGTTGCCCTCCATACCGCGAAAATGCGGGAGCACGTGCTCCCAATCCCAGCGCACGCCCGCATTGTTGCCGCGGAGGAGGTCGTCCCACTCGTCGTAGTCGGATGGGCGGCCTCGCATGTAGACCTGCGCGTTCACCGAAGTGCCGCCACCCAGCACGTTGCCCTGGCTGATTTCGTGCACCCGACCGTCGAGATGCTCCTGCGGCGTGGTGCGATGGTAGCGCATGAACTTGCTGCCGTTGATCATCTTGAAGATGCCCGGCGGCATATCGAGCAGCGGATGGTGGTGCGAATGGCCCGCCTCAAGCAGCAGCACGCGACGGCCAGCCTGGATCAGCCGCGCTGTGGCCACGCAGCCGGCCGCACCACCTCCTATGACGATGTGATCGAACTCCTCAGCCATCGTTGGACTCCGCCCGATCGCTCAGCGGTTCCTCGAACGTCCCCCGGACATATTCCCAGGCGGCGCCGAGGTGGTTCTGCAGCGCCTGCTCGGCAGCGTCTGGATCGCGCTCGACAATGGCTTCGAGGATGGCACGGTGGCTGAGATGATTGATGCGGTTACGCTCGGGCGAGCGGAGCATGCGCTCCCAATGCGGCGCCAGCCAAAGGGTGAAGGCCTTGTGCAAGGCCGGGAACACCGGATTGCGCGGAATCTCGTAGAGCACGGCGTGGAAAGCCACGTCGGTAGCATAAAAGAGGCGGGAATCCGGGATGGCCGCCTCGTTGGCCGCGAGGGCTGCTCGCAGCGATGCGATATCGTCTTTGCGGGCATGTAGCGCCGCGTTGCGGACCAGTGCCGCCTCGAGAAATACGCGTGTGTCGTAGAGGTTCTTGATCCCGCTGCTGCCATTCAACAGGTGTGATACCACGCCGCCGACGGCGGACAGGGCAGCGTCGTATCCCGGCTGGCGGACTATTGGCCGGTAACGGTGCCGAGCCTCGATAAGGCCCCGGCTGGCTAGGCGCGCTATGGCCTCGCGAACCACCGTGCGGCTGATGCCGTACTCCGCCATCAGTTCTCGCTCGGCCGGAAGGAAGGCTCCGTCAGCCAGTTCCCCCGAGGAGATGCGTGACTCGATACCCTTAACCACCGCGTCGGCGGTTCGCGCCGTGCTGCGAGAAATAGTTTGGGCCGGCGCATGGGGCTCGTCCAGCATGCCTCCTCCTTTGGAAAGCGAACGATTGATCCGACAGATCGGCTGAAAGTGCAAGCACTTTGATCGTACCAAAGAGAGGCGCATCGCCGGCGGCGTTGACTAACGCGCCGCAAAGGGCTTTTCTGCGGACGCTTTCGGTCAGACCAAAACGAGTGCCTTGTGTTGGAAAAGATAATGTCCGGGCTGTCCGGGGCGGGTCTCGCCAACGGCTCCATGTTCATCGATGGACGCTGGACTTCCGGCGCCTCTTTAGCTCGCACCGAGGTTGAAAACCCCGCAAACCAGCGCGTCATAGCAACGGTGCCGGAGGGCACGGCGGATGACGCCATCGCTGCGCTCGAGGCGGCAAGACGCGCACAGCCTGCATGGGCCGCCCTACCGGCAATCGAGCGTGGGCGCCTGGTGGCGGCGCTGGCCGATGCCGTGCGTGCGCATGCAGACCAGCTGGCGCGGATCGTAGTCGCCGAACAAGGCAAGCCACTCAATCAGGGCCTTGGCGAGATCGGCGCGACCGAGACTTTCCTGCGGTATGCGGCGGAGAATGCGCGGCGGATCGAGGGGGACATCGTGCCCTCCGACGCACCCAACGAGGAGGTATGGATCCGGCGTGTGCCGCACGGCGTCGTCGTCGGCCTCACCGCGTGGAATTACCCCTCGGCTCTGGCGGCTCGCAAGATGGGGCCCGCCTTGGTGGCGGGAAATACATTTGTTCTCAAGGCCCACGAATTCACCCCCTTGTCCGGCCTGGCACTGGCCGCCCTGGCGGAATCAGTTGGCTTTCCGCCCGGTGTGATCAATGTGGTGACCGGCGTCGGCCACGTTGTAGGCGAGGCGCTTGTCGCAAGCCCGCTGTCCAACCTGGTCACGATGACGGGGAGCACGCGGGCGGGAAAGGAAATCTATCGAGCCGGGGCCGACCTCATCAAGGTGATCCGCCTCGAACTCGGTGGCAAAGCGCCGTTCATTGTGATGGACGACGCGGACATCGATGCGGCCGTGGCGAGTGCCGTAACGGCTCGATTCACCAATTGCGGGCAGATCTGCACATGCAACGAGCGGATGTACCTGCACCAGACAATAGCGGATGAGTTCCTCGACAAGTTCGTGGCGCGTACCCGAGCACTCACCATAGGCGATCCGCTGACCAACCCGGACATCGGCCCGAAGATCAGCGGCCAGGAGGTCGACAAGGTCGCGGCCATTGTCGCCAGGACGGTGGCCGCCGGCGCAGAGGTGTTGCTCGAGGGCGGGCCGTTGCGGGAGGGACAGTTCGCGACCGGCCACTGGTACGCGCCGACCGTGCTGAAGCTTCGCGACAACAAGGCTCCTGCGATGCAGCAGGAGATTTTCGGACCAGTGGTGCCAGCCATGACGGTCGGAAGCTTCGACGAGGCGCTCTCGCTGGCTAACGACAGCGCCTATGGTCTGTCCGCCTACGTTTACACGCGTGACCTGAAGCGCCTGATGAGGGTGGCAGGCGAGCTGGAGTTCGGTGAGATCTACTGCAACCGCACCAACGGGGAGCTCATCCAGGGCTTCCACAATGGCTGGAAACAGTCGGGCCTCGGTGGCGAAGATGGCAAGTACGGCTTCGATGGCTATCTGCGCAAGAAGACCATGTACGTGAACTGGGCATAGGGGCATTGAGGTGAACACCAGCATCGTTGACGTCCACACCCAGCTCTTTCGCGTCCCCCTGCGTGAAGCCATGAGCGACGCCAGGCACGGGGCGCATACGCATTTCGAACTCGTGACCGTCACCATCCGCCTCGCCGATGGCAGCGAGGGTACCGGCTACACCTATACGGGCGGCAAGGGTGGCCGCGCCATTCGAGCCATTATCGAGCACGAACTCGCTCCCTTCCTGATAGGCAAGGACGCAACCGGCATCGATGCCATCTATGACGGCATGTGGTGGCACATCCACTATGTTGGCCGTGGCGGCATCACCGCCTTCGCGATGTCCGCGGTCGACATCGCCCTATGGGACCTGAAGGGGAGGCGAGAAGCCAAGCCACTGTGGCGACTGGCCGGCGGCGCGAACCGGACTGCCAGGGCCTATCGTGGCGGCATCGACCTGAACTTCTCGCTGGAGCAACTGCTCGGTAGCATTGAGAGCTACCTGGCTGCAGGCTTCAATGCCGTAAAGATCAAGGTCGGCCAGCCAACGCTCGACGAGGATGTGGCGAGGGTGGAGGTTGTGCGGCGGCTCATCGGACCGGACACGACGTTCATGGTCGACGCAAACTACGCCTTCGACGTACCTCAGGCGATCGCCGCGGCCCAGGCGTTCGCTCCATATGATCTGCTCTGGTTCGAGGAACCGATCGAGCCCGACGATTACCTTGGCCACGCGAAGATCGCCGACGCCACGGGCATGCCGCTTGCAATGGGCGAGAACCTCCACACGGTGCACGAATTCGGCTACGCGCTCGCCCAGTCGAAGCTTTCGTTCATTCAGCCCGACGCCAGCAATTGCGGCGGCATAACTGGCTGGCTCCGCGCCGCCGCGCTGTTTGGCCCCACCGGCGTGCCTGTCTGCAGCCACGGCATGCAGGAACTGCACGTCAGCCTCGTCGCCGGCTTCCCTAGTGACGGATGGGTCGAGGCGCACAGCTTCGACATCGACCAATACACGACCCGTCCCCTGGCGCTGAAAGAAGGGCGCGCCGTTGCGCCCGAAGAGCCGGGTGTGGGAGTTGCCTTTGATTGGCCACAGCTGATGCCATTTGCTGTACGGCCAAGGGAAAGTGCTAGCGCTTCTGGTTGAACCCGCCGCTGGTATTGTCTTCGGGGTCCTTCCTGAAGGAACGTTGCAAGCCGATCTGGCGGCTCGTTTCAAAGGCCCGCTCCACAATCTGCGGGTCCGGCTCGGCGATAGCTTCCTGAAAATCGGCGTCCAGGGTTTGCTGGCCGAGCCATGCCTCGCGAGCCCTGTGCCAGTACTCGTTGTCCCGGCCCTCTGGGCGACC
>NZ_JAQGJL010000302.1 GCF_028290645.1 Devosia sp.
CCGGCATGAACATGGCCGAGGTGCAGGCGGTGGTCGACGAGGTGCTGGAGGCCGGTTTCACCGCCCTCAAGGTCGATCTCGACATCCGCGCCTATGGCCACACGGGGTCCGAGACCGGCTGGTACGACAAGGACAAGTTCAACATGACTCCCAACAAGTGGGAGCATGACCGCATGGTGGAACTGGCCGAAATGGTGGTGAAGGCCGCAGGCAAGTCGGTCGATGTTGCCACCGATCTGCACACCCGCCTCGACAAGCACTCCGCCATCCGCCTCGCCAAGGATCTCGAGCACCTGCAGCTGATGTGGCTCGAAGAGCCGGTGCCGCCCGAGAACATCGACGTCATGGACGAGATCACCCGCTCGACCTCGACCCCGATCTGCGCCGGCGAGAACCTCTATCTCCGCCACGGGTTCCGCAAGCTCCTCGAGCAGCAGGCCGTCGACATCATCATGCCCGATATCCCCAAGTGCGGCGGGCTGTCGGAGTGCCGCAAGATCGCCGAGATGGCGGACCTCTACTCGATCCCCTTCGCGCCGCACAACGTCTCCTCCCCCATCGGTACCATGGCCTCGGCCCACGTCTGCGCCACCGTGCCCAACTTCCTCGTCCTCGAGTTCCACTGGTTCAACCGCGACTACTGGTCGACGATCACCGATGGCGGCGAGATCATCAGGAACGGACGGATCGCGATCAGCGACCGGCCGGGGATCGGACTGGAGCTCAACGAGGAAGTGGCGAAGGCGCACCAGTATCCGGGGACGACGTGGTTTGCTTGAGTTGCACTGACCCAACGGTGATCGCCTTCTCCCCTTGTGGGAGAAGGTGCCCGAAGGGCGGATGAGGGGTTTCTCTCCGCGCACCGTGTCGCTCGTCGCTTCGCTCCGATCGCGCAACGCTAGCGTTGCGGACCCCTCATCCGGCGCTGCGCGCCACCTTCTCCCACAAGGGGAGAAGGCGCCGGGGCAACGTCAGCGTTCTACCGCACCAGCGCCGGCCGCTTCGGGTCGAACGTCCAGCCCTCGATCAGATACTGCATCGCCGCCGCATCGTTCCGGCTGCCCGCCGGCAGTGCCCGATACCGCGCATGCGCCGCCTCCAGCGCCGCCTCATCCAGCTCCACCCCGAGCCCCGGCCGCTCCGGCACGGCGACCTGCCCGTCGCGGATCACCGGCGGCTCGAGCGTGAGGTGCTGGCCGTCCTGCCAGATCCAGTGCGTGTCGAGCGCGGTGATCTCGCCGGGCGCCGCGGCGCCGACTTGCGTGAACATCGCCAGCGAGATGTCGAAGTGGTTGTTCGAGTGCGACCCCCAGGTGAGCCCCCAGCGCGCGCACAGCTGCGCCACCTCGACCGAGCCATGCGGCGTCCAGAAATGCGGGTCGGCGAGCGGGATGTTGACGCTGCCGAGCCGGATGGCGTGACCCAGCTGCCGCCAGTCGGTGGCGATCATGTTGGTCGCGACCTTGATGCCGGTCGCCCGCCTGAACTCGGCAAGCACTTCGCGGCCGGAGAACCCGGCTTCCGCCCCGCACGGGTCCTCGGCATAGGCGAGGATCGGCTTCAGCCGCCTCGCGATCCGGATGGCCTCGTCCAGCGACCAGGCGCCGTTGGGATCGATCGTCAGCCTCGCCTCGGGGAACCGTATGGCCAGCGCCTCGATCGCATCGGCCTCCGCCTCGCCCGCCAGCACGCCGCCCTTGAGCTTGAAGTCCCTGAAACCGTAGCGCGCCTCGGCCGCCTCGGCGAGGCGCACGATGGCCGGGGCGTCGAGCGCCGGCTCGTCGCGCAGCCGCACCCAGTCGTCGCCCGATTGGCTGGCGCGATAGCCGAGCGGCGTGCGGCTGCGGTCGCCGACATAGAACAGATAGCCGAGCATCTGGACGCTCGTGCGCACCTGGCCCTCGCCCAGTAGTTCCGCCATCGGCACGCCGAGAAACTGCCCCATCAGGTCGAGCAACGCGCATTCGAGCGCCGCGACCGCATGGATGGTGACGCGCTGGTCATAGGTCTGGGCGCCGCGGCCGCCCTCGTCGCGTCCGGCAAAGGCCTCCCCGATTTCCCGCAGCAGCGAGCGGTACTGTCCGATCGCCCGGCCCTCGACCAGCACGCGCGCCTCTTCGAGCGTGCGGGCAATCGCCTCTCCGCCCGGCACCTCGCCGAGCCCGCGGTTGCCCAGGCTGTCGGTGAGGATGACGATGTTGCGGGTGAACAGCGGGGCATGCGCGCCGCTGAGGTTCAGCAGCATGCTGTCCTCGCCGGCGACGGGAACGACCCGCATGGCGGTCACCACCGGTGATGCGGAAAACCCGCGGCGGGTCAGTTCGTTCGGAGCAGGATAAGACATGCCGGAAACCGGCCTCCCGGATCATGTTCGTGGGAATCGGGCGAGACCGAACCTCGCCCGAACCGGATATCAGCCCTTGACGCCGCCCACGGTCAACCCGCCGACGAGGAAGCGCTGGGTGTACATGTAGAGCACCGCCACCGGCACGGCCGTCAACAACGATGCCGCCATCAGCTTGCCCCAGGGCAGGATGTCGCCCACCACCATCGATTGGAGCCCGATCGGCAGGGTGCGGAGCGACTCCGACGTGATGAACACGAAGGCGAAGAGGAACTCGTTCCACGCATTGGTGAAGGCAAACAGCGTCACCGACAGCAGCGCCGGCGCCGCCAGCGGCAGGGTGATCTTCCAGAAGGCATATATGCGGCTCGCCCCGTCGATCATTGCCGCTTCCTCGAGCTCAACCGGGATCGAGCGGAAATAGCCGATCAGCACCCAGGTGGCGAAGGGCATCAGGAAGGTCGGGTAGGTGACGATGAGCGAACCATAGGAGTTGATCAGTCCCAGGTCGCTGAGCGTCTGGTAGAGCGGGATGAAGATGAGCGTGCCGGGGAGGAGGTACGTGATCAGGATGAACGTCGTCAGCAACCCCGCGCCGACGAACTTGAGGCGCGTCAGCGCATAGGCGGCGAGCGCCGCGAATATCACCGAGATCACCGTGCTCACGGCCGCCACGAGCACCGAGTTGCGCAGCCAGACGAGGAACTGCGAGTCCCGGATCAGCGAGACGTATTGGTCGAGCGTGAACGGCTCCGGCCAGAAGATCGAGGTTCGTGCGCTGATTTGCGGCGTCGTCTTGAACGACGTGATGATCACCCAGAAGAACGGGAACAGCACGAAGACGAGGATGGGCAGCAGCGCCAGCAGCCGCAGCGTGATGTGGACGCGCTCCTGGCGCTGCCTCGCGATATACTTCCTGCCCGGAGGGGTGGGGAAGCGGCGGCCGATGGCGGTCGCCGCGTGGCCCAAGCCGCGGAACAGCATGTCGAACGGCCAGAACAACACGTCGAGCACCTTGCCGAGCCCCGCCTGCAGCACTCTGGCGATCCGCGAACCGATGGTGGGCTTGCTGTCGAGGGCCGCGACGCGCTCGTCGCGTCGCATGGTCTTGGCGAGGAAGTAGATGAGGATCGCCATCAGGGGCGCTACGGATAACGCAATGGCGCTGCCCGGCCCGTATTGCAAGGAGCCGATGGCCTTCTCGTAGGCGAGGATCGAATAGAGCTTGGTCGCGCCGCCCGGCCCGCCGCCGGTCATCAGGAAGATGAGGCCGAACTGGTTGAAGGTGGAAATGAAGGAGAGCAGTAGCACGACGATGATGACGTACTTGAGCCCCGGCAGGGTGACGTAGCGGAAGCGCTGCACGGCGCTGGCGCCGTCGACTTCGGCGGCTTCCAACTGCTCGTTGTCGATCGCCTTGAGGCCGGCGAGCAGCAGCAGGGTGAAGAACGGGATCCCCTTCCAGACATTCACGGCGATGACGCTTCCCATCGCCATCTGCGGATCGGACAGCCAGCCCAGCGGCTGCTTGATGACGCCGAGGCCCTGGAGGATCGGGTTGAGGCCGCCGAACAGCGGATCGTAGATGCTCTTCCAGGCGAGCGCCGTCACGATCTCGGGGACGATCCAGGGCAACAGCATGATGGCCGCGAGCAGGTCGCGGGTCGGCAGCTTGCTGTTGAGGATCATGGCGATGGTCATGCCGGTGACGAACTTGATGCTGAGCGACCACAGCGTGAAGGTGATCGTGTTCTGCATTGCCAGCAGGTAGTCGCTGTTGGTGAACAGCCGCTGGAAGTTCCGGAGGCCGACCTGAACGGTCTCGCCGGTCTGGAAGTTCAGCGTCGTCATGCTCATCAGGATGGCGCTGACGAACGGCCAGAAGATCAGCCCCACCATGATCAGCGCCATCGGCAGGACGAACCAGATGGCGATGGCCCAGTCGCGCCCGAGCAGCCCCCGCAGCCGGCGTGAGGTCGACATCGGCCGGGACGGACGAACCAAGGTGCTGTCTACGTGAGCCTGATCAACCATCACCTGTCCCCTTCAAATGCGGCACGTCGCGCTGCGATTGGGCCGGATGCAACGGGCTCCGTGAACCGCCGTAGGCAGCCGCTCTCACGCTCCCTCGAGGAGTGCGGCCGCCGACGTTGTGCTGTCGAAATCGGGAGGGCGGTCGCGCCGCCCTCCCTTGCGCTGGACATCTGTCCTACGGCTGCATCATGCCGCCTTCTTCGAAGATATCGACCATCTTCTGGTGGGCGTCCTTCACCGCGTCGGCTGGGGCCATGCGCCCGGAGATGACGTTGGCGACGGATTGCTCGAGTACGCCCTGGGCGCGGATGGCGTCGACGCCGGCGTTCGGGTTGGCCGGCCACGACTGACCAAGGAACGGGTTGGTGACGCTGACCTGCTCCTTGATGATCTTGAGGTTCGGATCCCCCGCCAGCAGCTCGTCGGTCCACAGGTTCGCGTAGGCCGGCGTGAACAGCACGCTGCCGAGCGAAGCGATCTTGCCGAAGTTCACCGGATCGAGCAGGTCGAGGGCGAGCTTCTTGGCCAAATCGACGTTCTTCGCGCCCTTGAAGATGGTCATCCACCCGCCGACATTGCCGCCGTCGCGGCTGTCGCCGTTGTTTGCCGTGGGCGCCGGCAGCAGCACGATGTTCGGATAGACCGGGTTGTTGTCGCGCTTGGCCTGCGCATAGACGCTGAAGGCGTTGTGCGTGTAGCCGATCTGGCCGGCGAGGAAGGCCTCGTTGTTGGAGGTATCCGTCCAGCTCTCGATGCCTGGCGGCAGCATGGCCGCATACTTGCCGTTCCGGTCGTAGGTTTCCTTCAGCCATTCATAGGCCGCGACCGTCTCGGGCGAGTTGAACTGGACGATCTGGCCGGTGTCGTCGGTGAAGTGTCCGCCGAAGGACTGGATCAACAGGATCAGGTAGCCGAACCCGTCGCCGGACTGGTTGGGGGTGACGCCCCAGCCGTAGAAGTCCGGGCCGGACATCTTGAGGGCCGCCTCGCGGCGGTCGCTGAACGTCTTGAGCGACGCCGGATCGATGCCGGCTTCCTTGAGCTTGTCGCCGCGGACGTAATAGCCCGTGGTGGTGCCGATGAGCGGAATGGCCGCCCAGCGCCCGTCGAACTGGGCGGTCTTGGCCGCGTTCAGGCCCGGCATGATCTCGCCATAGCGCTTGACGGCTTCGTCGACCACG